>JBEAPC010000274.1:0-8147 GCA_041164585.1 Bacteroidota bacterium | reverse complement strand
TCCAGAATTGATTTATAGGCATCTTGTAATTCAATGTATTTTCCAATCAAACCTACTGTCACTTTGCTTTTGGGATATTTTAATTTATCCAAGAAACCCTTCCATTTATCCAAATTGGGTTCTTCAAATTTGGTGATATTCAATTTTTTCAAACAGATCAGGTCTAACTTTTGGCGCAACATGAGCAAGGGCACTTCATAAATAGTTGGTGCGTCCATAGCTTCAATTACCGCTTCTGTTTTTACATTACAGAATAGGGCAATTTTGCGTTTTAGGTCATTGTTCAAAGGATGCTCCGTACGGCAAACTAAGATATCTGGATGCACACCCGTTTCACTAAGCATTTTTACACTATGCTGAGTAGGTTTGGTTTTGAGTTCCTTGGCTGCTTTTAAATAAGGAATCAAGGTTAAATGCACTACCATCAAGTCTTCATCTGGCAATTCCCATTGCAATTGTCTAACGGCTTCAATAAAGGGTAGACTTTCAATATCGCCCACGGTTCCACCAATTTCTGTGATAACTATATCATAGGTATCTCCCTCACCCAATAACAACATTCTACGTTTGATTTCATCGGTAATATGCGGTACAACCTGTACGGTTTTTCCAAGGAAATCTCCAGCGCGTTCTTTATTGATCACTGTTTGGTAGATTCTACCTGTAGTCACGTTATTGGCTTGAGAAGTATAAGTACTCAAAAAGCGCTCATAGTGTCCTAGATCCAAGTCTGTTTCAGCACCGTCTTCTGTTACATAACATTCCCCATGTTCATAGGGGTTTAGGGTTCCAGGATCTACGTTAATATAGGGGTCAAATTTCTGGATGGTTACTTTTAAACCACGAGCTTGTAGCAATTTTGCTAGAGAAGCTGCTATAATTCCTTTACCCAAACTACTGGTTACGCCACCAGTAACAAAAATGTACTTAGCCATATGACGGTTATTATGCTTTATAGTGCCTAGGCACCGGTTCTATTTTTTATTGAAAGCCACAACTAATGGCCACGCCTCACTTTCTTGACTCTTCTGAGCCGATTTTGAAAAAACAAAATAGTACTTACAGGGCCTCCTGCAGTTGCCATATGAATTGTTCAGTAAATTGACCTAGGGAAATAATGTTGACTAAAATTCTCAGCGGTCATACAAAACTAAGCCAAAAAAACCGTTGAAAAAAAATACCTGAGGCAAAACAACCATCCCCTGAGCAGAAGTGTTAATTTGAAGTGCAAATCTTTCCCGTAAAAAATCACATTATGAAAAAAATCCTTTTTTTAACCCTCGCTGCATTCACCACTGCAAGCTTTCTGGGTTATCGTTACAAAGCACCTGAACCTCAGATCTTAAGTCCTGAATGCTATATCAGCTGTTATAATGCCGATATCAGGGACCAATACAGAGAAGAAGCTAATACCATGGCATTTGCCAATATGCACCCCAAGCCCCTTCCCTTTCAATTGGAAGACGCCATGGGTAAGTCTGTCTCATTCAAAGCTGCCGATGGTTCAACCGCCATGGGTTATGAAATAAAAGCAAAGAAAAAATCAGATAAATGGGTATTTGTGATTCAAGAATGGTGGGGTTTGAATGATTATATTAAAAGAGAATCTGACAACTTATATAAAGAACTGGGCGATGTAAATGTGTTGGCACTTGACATGTACGATGGTAAAGTAGCCGCTACCCCAGATTCTGCTATGAAACTGGTACAAGCTGCCAAAACTGATAGGTTAGAAAACATTATCAAAGGGGCATTAGGATACGCTGGTTCTAAAGCCAAAATCTATACCATTGGCTGGTGCTTTGGAGGTATGTGGAGTTTACAAACAGCTTTGTTGGCAGGCAAACAAGCAGCTGGCTGTGTTATGTATTATGGCAGACCAGAAAATAACCTTGAAAAACTCAAAGCACTTAACTGTGATGTAATTGGATTCTTTGGCAACAAAGACCGTAGCCCATCACCAGAAATAGTGAACAAATTTGAGCAAGACATGGCAAGTTTGGGTAAAAAATTAACTGCCAATAAATACGAAGCAGGTCATGGTTTTGCCAATCCTTCCAATCCTTCTTTCAATAAAGAAGCAACAGAAGACGCCCATGCTAAAGCGATAGCATTTTTGAAAGCGCACTAATCAATAGTATCCAATAACAAAAAAGCCTGACCGATTGTATCGGTCAGGCTTTTTAATATCAAATATTTTCTTCTTCAACACTCTTCACTTTTCACTTCCTTCCTTACTCTTCACTCTTATCTCTTCACTTTCTTCTTCCTCTCTTCACTCTTCACTCTTCACTTTTATCTCTTCACTTAAATTACATATCACTCAAGATCTTCTTATAACTAGTTACTATTCCCTTGATCAGCGATGAACTAAATCCTTGGTGCTCCATTTCATTTAAACCGGCAATGGTACAACCCTTGGGCGTGGTTACTTTATCTATCTCTTGTTCAGGATGTGTATTTTTTTGCAGTAGTAATTCAGCAGCACCTTTTACGGTTTGTGCCGCAATCAAAGAAGCCACTTTGGCGCTAAATCCTATCTCAATTCCACCCTGAATATTCGCTCTAATATATCTCATGGCATAAGCAGTTCCACAAGCACCAAGCACGGTTGCGGCATCCATGAGTTTTTCTTCAATAAACACAGATTTGCCCAATTGGTTAAATGCTTCACTAACAAATGCATTTTGCGCTTCGCTAGCATTACTTGCACAAATACAGGTCATGCTTTCTTGTATGGCAATAGCGGTATTGGGCATGGCCCTAAACAAAGGAAAAGCATTACCAATAATCTCTTGAATATCTTTGATCCAAACCCCTGTTACCACACTTACAATGGCATGCTGATCTTTGTTCAGCACCGGTTGTATTTGTTGCAATACTTCTTTAATCTGAAAAGGTTTGATGGCTAAGATGATCCATTGGGCATTGGATACGGCATTCAAGTTATCATTGGAAATTGTCACACCTTTTTCTGCTAAGTGTTGAATGGTTTCCAGATTGCGCTTAGTAACTGTTAATTGCTGCGGCAAAACAAAACCACTATTGATCAATCCCTCTGCAATGGCAGAACCCAAGTTCCCTCCTCCAATAATGGCAATTTGCTGCTTCATGTGTAATAATCTATGCTTAGTAATAAATCAGTTCTTTCAAATAATTTCTGACGTAATCATCCACTCCAGCTTCTAAACTAAAAAATGGTTTGTCATATCCAGCATCGCGCAGCTTCTGCATATCTGCCTCAGTAAAATACTGGTATTTGTCTCTGATGTCAAGGGGCATGTCAATAAAAACAATATTGGGCTCCAAGTCTAGTCCTCTAAAGCTGGCAATGGCCAAGTCTTCAAAACTTCTAGCAATACCGGTTCCCAGATTGTATAACCCACTCTTGGCAACACCCCACTGTTGGTGCACCATTAAATGAGACATCCAACCAATTACTTCAAGCAAGTCTTTTACATAAACAAAATCGCGCAGCTGTTGCCCATCTTGAAAATCTGGGCGATGACTTTTGAACAATTTCACCTGGCCGTTCTCACGAATTTGTTTTACAGAATGCCAAATCACACTGGCCATTCTACCTTTATGGTATTCATTGGGACCATAAACATTGAAGAATTTTAATCCAGCCCAAGAAGGTGGTGCACTTGTTTGTAACAATGCCCATTTGTCAAATTCATTCTTGCTAATCCCATAAGGATTTAGTGGCTTCAATTGGTCTACAATATTGTGATCATCTTTATAACCCAATGCGCCATCACCATAAGTGGCTGCAGATGAAGCATAGACCAATGGTATATTATCATTCACGCATAATTGCCAAATCTCTTGAGAGTAAACAAGATTTAGTTCCTCGTGAATGGCATAATTAAATTCAGTGGTATCCGTTCTTGCACCCAAATGAATAATCAGATCAATTTTGGGTTGATGCATTTCAACCCAATCTAAAAATGATTGTCTTTCTACCAAATGAGCATAAGCTGTTTTTTCCCAATTGGGTCTTTTTGCCTCTACTCCAAAATCATCTACCAAAATCAAGTTTCTAAAACCTTGACCATTCAGCCAAGACACCATGCAACTACCAATAAATCCGGCAGCGCCTGTTACTACAATGCTGGCTGATGCTTCCATATTAGTTTAGGCGTTTTTCAATAGCCGTATCGTATTTGTTTTTCCAATCGGTGATGCTACCCCAGTTTGTTCCATTCACGCTAATTTGCCCAGCACTAACCAGACCCAAATCAGTGATAGAAATAGCTGCAGCTTCAGCGGCTTGTTTAAAAGCAGCTAGGTTTGCAGCCTTTACAGAAACCACTACCCTGCTTTGTGCTTCACCAAACCAGAATGCATCTTTTCTCATGCCTTCTACCGCATTAACCTCAAATCCCAGATTGGAATAGAAACCACTTTCTAATAAGGTAATAGCCAATCCACCTTCACTAATATCGTGGGCACTTTGAATCAACTTATTTTTTATCAAGTTTGTCACCAAGGATTGCACTGCATATTCTTCATCCAAATTAAAATGCGGGGCTGGTGAAAATTCTACTGCTTTTAGTTTGTGTAAGTATTCAGAAGATGCAATGCCGTTTTGTTGTTGACCAACCAAGAAAATATGATCACCTGCTTCTTTAAAATTCAGCGTCATCCTAGTATTAAAATCATCCAAGATTCCCACCATACCAATGGTTGGGGTTGGATACACTGGACCATCAGGATTTTGGTTGTAGAAACTTACATTACCACCTGTTACCGGAGTATTGAATTTTTTACAAGCGTCACCCATACCAGTTACAGCTTTTACAAACTGATAGTACACTTCTGGGTCATAAGGATTACCAAAATTCAAACAGTTGGTTACGCCAATGGGCTCTCCACCGCTACAAACAATATTTCTAGCAGCTTCTGCTACAGCAATCATACCACCAACATATGGATCAGCAAATACGTATTTGCTATTACAATCCACCGTAATGGCTAATGCTTTTCCAGTACCTTTTGCTAGAACAACGGAAGCATCACTTGGAGCATTGGTAGAAGTATTACCCGCACCCACCATGCTATCATATTGGGTATAGACCCAACGCTTAGATGCTATGTTAGGTATTTGTATTAATTGCTCAGCGATGGCTTTTAAGTCATCAACATCGGCAATGCTATCTTGTTTAAAGGCTTTGATTTTTTCAAAATACTTGGGCTCTGTATATTCTCTGGTATACTGAGGAGCACCACCACCCAAGACTAATTCATAGGCTGGAATCTCTGCTTCTAAAACACCGTGCATGTAGAATTTCAACAAACCATCATCGGTTACTTCTCCAATTTTAGAGCAGCTCAGATCCCATTTATCAAACACAGCCAATACGGCTTCTTCTTTACCTTTTTCTACCACAATCAGCATACGCTCCTGGCTCTCACTTAAGAGCAATTCCCAAGCCTTCATATTTTGCTGACGGGTTGGAACCTTGTCCAAATCAATACGCATACCCACACCACCTTTTGCACTCATTTCTGCAGTAGAACAAATAATTCCTGCTGCACCCATGTCTTGCATACCAATCACTGCATTGGTGTCAATCACTTCTAGACAAGCTTCTAATAATTTTTTCTCTTGGAATGGATCACCCACTTGTACTGCTGGTAATTCTTCAGTGCTCTCTGCAGTAATTTCTGCAGATGCAAAACTAGCGCCACCAATTCCATCTTTACCAGTTGCAGAACCAACAAAATAAACAGGGTTACCAATACCTGCAGCAGTAGCGCTAATCATTTTATTTGACTGCATAATACCTACACTCATGGCATTCACCAAAGGATTGGTATGATAACAATCTTCAAAATAAACTTCACCACCAACAGTTGGTACACCAAAGCAGTTACCATAGTGACCAATTCCGTGTACAACTCCTGCTAATAAACGTTTGGTCTTGGGATCATCAATATTACCAAAACGCAAACTATTTAAAGAGGCAATAGGCCTAGCACCCATGGTAAAAATATCGCGTTGAATACCACCCACACCGGTTGCTGCACCTTGAAAAGGTTCAATGGCACTGGGGTGGTTATGGCTTTCAATTTTGAAAACAACACCAAAGCCATTTCCCATATCCATCAATCCTGCATTCTCTTCACCGGCTGCTACTAGCATCCTTCCTCCATCACGTGGCAGGGTTTTCAACCATTTGATACTATTCTTATAACTGCAGTGTTCACTCCACATACCACTGAAAGCGCAGAGCTCAGTGAAATTGGGTGTACGACCCAGTTTTTCCTTTATCAACTCAAATTCTGCTTCGGTAATGCGAAGCTGTTGGGCGGTTTTAGCTGTGATTTCCATACTGCGCGAAGGTAAGAAAGTACCGCAATGGGGCAAGACTTATTCTGATTTTACTACCCTACCACTTCCAGCTGTCTTTTTTTGGATGCTTTCAGGGGCTCCTTTATAACGAACATCGCCACTGCCACTAATGCTGGCATCAATGGTTTTATTGGCAAAAACCTTTGCATTACCGCTTCCGCTTATTCTAGCAGTAACTTCATTGGTATATAAGCTATAGGCATCTACTGAGCCACTGCCACTAATGCTTGTTAAAAGCGTTTCGGCCTTCCCTGAAACCTGAATTTTACCACTACCAGCTATACTGCAATCCACAGATTTGGCATTGTTAATCTCTAGTTTAATATTACCAGAACCAGAAACCGCCAAACTCAATTTGCCATCATTACTAAAATTGCCCTTCCCAATCATATCACCACTTCCAGATAGATATACGCCAGTAAGGGTTGGAAGAATCACATAGACCACAATCTTGTTTCTTGAACGGATATTGCTGTTTTTCTTATTGCGAATATTCAATTTTCCGTCTTCTACCTTGGTTTCTATATAAGAAAGTAGGTTTTCATCTCCTTCAACTTGAATACTATTTTCTGTTCCATAGGCTATCATCACGTCCCATGATCCAGATGAAGCAACTTTAGTAAATGCTCCAGCAGTTCTTGTTTCTTTCTTTAACTGGCCATTTCCTTCAACTTTTTCCCATCCCCATTGGGCATTTGCTTGGATTCCAATTAATAAACAGGCGGCAAATAAGATTTTAGTCATTTTGATTTCTTTTAATGGTTTCATCTGATACGATTCAACCAAAAAAAAGTTACAGCCACAATATTTTAGATTTCCTGCCGTTCAAAATTTTTAAATTTAAATTTATTAGGATTAGGTATTTGATTCTCGAAGATAAAATAAAAGCTTGGCAATAGCTAATATATTTAGTAATTTGTGTCTAAATAATTTAGTTATGTTTAAAGGAATTAACGCCATAGAGTTTTCGAAAAGGTTTCAGACCAATAAAGACTGCTATGAATATTTGGTATCGATAAAGTGGGCGAATGGTTACGCTTGTTCTAGATGTGGTTGTACAGAGAGTCATAAGGGCAGGATGTTTTATTATCGGAGGTGTAAGAAATGTGGTTATGATGAAAGTGTTACAGCTAATACAGTTTTTCACGGTGTAAAGATTCCAATGCTTAAAGCTTTTCATATGGTATTTAGGATTACGTCAAAGAAAAAAGGGATGTCTACCATTGAGTTAGGAACTGAAGTTGGCGTGCAACAGAAGACAGCCTGGTTATTTAAAAGAAAAGTACAAGCAGTGATGAATAGAGACAAGAATGACAAACTGAATGGTGATGTACATATCGATGAAACCCTTATTGGTGGTGTTTCTTCCGCAGTTGGAAGAAGTACCGAAACAAAGGATGTTTTATTGGTAGCGGTAGAGATTTTACCAGACGGAAGAACCGGTAATCTCTCACTGGAACATATAGAAACGTTTAAAGCAGATGAACTAAAATTTGCCATAAAAAAAACGGTATCTAATGATGCGGTCATAAAATCTGATGCTTTTCATTCATATAAAAAACTAGCAAAGGAAATGAGTAACCTAACACTAGACTATTCAAAAAAAGGATCTGCGATGGAGGAATTGCACAAACAAATCATGCAATTCAAAAATTGGTTACGTGGTACACACCATCATTGTTCCAGTGAATATTTGTTTGCCTACACTGCTGAATATGAATACCGGTTCAACAGAAGAAACAGAAGGAAAGGATTATTCAATGATGTTTTACAAAGAATGATCCATGAA
>JBEAPC010000273.1:0-3862 GCA_041164585.1 Bacteroidota bacterium | reverse complement strand
CAAAAAAGCTGAATTGAGTGGTTGGTTGTTTCAGATGGAATTAGACATTCCTGATCCATTGGAACAGACTGCTGGTAAAATGGAATTGGAGCCTCCTAAGGAAGAAAATATGGTGGAGGATCCCATTCATCAAACACAAGACTTACTGGATCTGAATATTGCAGAAGCATCTATTGTGGAGGAGCCAACTGTAGAACAGGCCTTAGTGAAAGAAATGTATGAACTCAATGACCTGCATGCTGACCAAGGGCTGGCATTGAATGAACAGTTAAAAGCTGAAAAACAGGAATTGGCCAATAATTTTCAAGATACTCCAATTGTAGACCTGAAAAAAGCCATTGGCATCAATGATCGCTACTTATTTATCAACGAACTTTTCCGTGGCGATGAAACCATGTACGAACGCAGTTTAAAAACCATCAATAGTTTTGCCATTTTTCCTGAAGCCCATTATTGGATTCAAAGAGAATTGAAAGTAAAGCTTGGGTGGAATGATCGTTCAGAGATTGTGGGGCATTTTGATCAATTGGTCAAAAGACGATTTGCCTGAATATAATCCTCAATTGTTTTTGTAGCACCAGCTTTGGCATACACATAATTTTTGGCAGCTACTGATGCTTCTTGGTAAGCCGATGGATTTTCAAGTAATGTTACTAATTCCGCTTCTAGTTCCAGTGCATTTTCAACACTAATACATCCACCGTTCTCTACTAATTCTACTGCTTCTAAGTATTTGTCATAGATAGGACCTATCAAAACAGGTTTGCCATAAACGGCGGCTTCTAAAACGTTGTGAACGCCGTCACCACCAAAGCCTCCACCCACTAAACAGATGGTGCTATAACTATACAATCGCGTTAGCATGCCATAATTGTTGATAATTAACACTTGCACATGGTTGGGTGTTTTACCTTCTAAATATAATGCTAAGTATTCAGCGTAAAGCATGGCATTGGGATACCATTTTAAACATTCCTCTAATCTTTCTACTATAATTTCATGTGGAGCAATAATGGCCAAAACATGGGGATTGGCGTGTAAGAAATGGTTTAATTCCTCATCGTCTTCCGCCCAGGTACTTCCTGCTACTATTACTTGTTTGTTCTTACTAAAATGTTCAACTGCATCAATGGGTTCAAAGTCTTGAACAATACTGATGACCCTGTCAAAACGGGTATCGCCACTAATACTGGTTTTGCTTTCTAAGCCAATGCTTTTCATTAAATCAAAAGAGCTTTGTTCTTGTACAAAAAGCTGGCTGAAATGGGATAATAATTTTCTATAAAACCCTCCATAAAATTGAAAGAAGATTTGAGATGGTCTAAAAATGCCAGAGACCAATAACATGGGAATCTTTCTTTTAGAAGCTTCTAAGCTATAGTAATACCAGAACTCATATTTTACAAATAGGACCAAACTGGGATTCACTAAATCAAAGAATTTTTTAGCATTGATTGGGCCATCCATGGGTAAATAACATACATGATTTGCCCCTTCGTAATTTTTCCGCACTTCATATCCCGAGGGAGAAAAAAAACTCAATAGAATAAAATAATTTGGGTATCGTTTTTTAAAAGATTCTAATAGGGGGCGTCCCTGTTCAAATTCTCCTAATGAAGCGCAATGCATCCAAATAATAGGCACTGTATTTCCTTGAAGGGCTTGCTGAATGGAAGAGAAAATTCCCTTTCTTCCAATAACCCATTTTTTTGCTTTTTCGTTAAATAAAGCAAGAATTCTAGCGGCAAAAGGATAGGCCCAAAGGAATATTTGATAGAATAGCTTCATTTATTGTACAGGATTGTAAAATAACACAATAAATGCCAGCTTTTCAGGGATATTCCCATTGTTGCAAATTCTAATTTGATTTTTTTTTGACGTAGATTTGTGCACCAATCAACTTGATAGACTATGCGGCCAATTCAAATGGTGGACACCAAAAATCAGTATTTGAAAATCAAAACAGAAGTAGACGCCGCTATTCACGAAGTCTTAGATTCTGCGGCCTATATTAATGGAAAAGCCGTTCAAGATTTTACTACTGCTTTAAATACCTATCAAGGTGCAGGATTCACCATTCCTTGCGCCAATGGTACAGACGCTTTGCAGATTGCTATGATGGCTTTGGATTTGCAACCTGGAGATGAAGTAATTACACCTTCCTTTACTTATATTGCCACAACGGAAGTGGTGGCTTTGCTCAAATTGAAGCCAGTTTTTGTAGAAGTGGATCCCCAAACTTTTTGCATGGATCCTGAGGCTTTACGAAAAGCCATTACGCCCAAAACAAAAGCCATTGTACCCGTGCATTTGTATGGTCACGCAGCACCCATGGAAGCCATTATGGCCATTGCCCAGGAATTTGGACTTGCTGTGATTGAAGACAATGCCCAGGCTATTGGTGCGGATTACCAATTTGCAGATGGAAAAGTTAAAAAAACTGGAACCATTGGAACTATTGGAACTACTTCTTTTTATCCAAGCAAAAACCTGGGGGCCTACGGCGATGGTGGGGCCATTTTTACCAATGATGCTGATTTAGCGCATAAGATGAAAATGATTGCCAATCATGGTCAGCAAACCAGGTACTATCATGAAATGGTAGGGTGTAATTCTCGCTTAGATAGTATCCAGGCGGCCATACTGAATGTAAAACTGAAGGAATTAGATAAATACATTGTGGCCAGACAAACAGCTGCAAGTTTTTACAATGCAGCGTTTGCTAGTCAAGAACAAATCACCACTCCCTTTGTGGCGTCTTATAGCAACCACGTGTATCACCAATATACCCTTTTATTAGAAGGGGTAGATAGAGATGGATTAGTGGCCCATTTGGCTGAGAGTAAAATCCCTTCCATGATCTATTATCCTGTACCAGGGCATCGCCAAAAAATGTTTTCAGCATTTGATTTGCCTAATTTGGATTTAAAAACTACCGACTGGCTCACAGATAGGGTAATTTCTTTACCCATACATACTGAGTTAGATATGGAACAATTGTCTTATATTACAGAGAATTTATTAGCTTATATAAACCGTTAATTATGCGTATAGCTGTTGTAGGTACCGGATATGTTGGATTAGTATCAGGAACCTGTTTTGCCGAGACAGGAATAAAGGTCACATGTGTTGACATTGATCCAAAAAAAGTTGCCAAATTGTCCAATGGCGAGATTACCATTTATGAGCCAGGTTTAGAGAAGATCTTTCTGCGTAATACACGAGAAGGACGATTAAAATTCACAACCAATCTGGAAGAAGGAATTAAGGATGCAGAAATTATTTTTCTGGCCCTACCAACTCCTCCCGGTGCAGATGGTTCTGCAGATTTAAAATACATTTTAGGCGTTGCCAATGACCTAGGTAAAATCTTAACTGACTATAAAGTAATTGTTGACAAGAGTACGGTTCCTGTAGGAACTGCCGCTAAAGTAAGGGCAGCCATTGCTGCCAACTTTAAAGGTGAGTTTGACGTAGTATCTAATCCAGAATTCTTGCGTGAAGGTGTGGCGGTAGATGACTTTATGAAGCCAGACCGCGTAGTAATCGGAACTAGTTCTGATAGAGCGCGCAAAGTAATGGGTGATTTGTATGCACCATTTGTGCGTCAGGGTAACCCCATTATCTATATGGATGAAAAATCTGCCGAGTTAACCAAATATGCTGCTAATAGTTTCTTGGCAACCAAAATTTCATTTATGAATGAAGTAGCGGTGCTTTGTGAAAAAGTGGGTGCCGATGTAGATATGGTACGTAAGGGTATTGGTAGCGATGACCGTATTGGTAAACGCTTCTTGTTCCCTGGTATTGGATATGGTGGTAGCTGTTTCCCTAAAGACGTTCAGGCTTTGATTATGTCTTC
>JBEAPC010000272.1:0-6916 GCA_041164585.1 Bacteroidota bacterium | reverse complement strand
ACTGAAAAATTACAACCTCAAACTGGCAGGTTTACAGAAATCAAATTTGCCGCTTCTGCCAAGGATTATTTATTTAGAAAAGACGGTGTTATTTTTTATTCCGGTGGATTGTTGATTGCTTCTTTTCCTCAAAATAGGAAGGATATTTTTGACAAGGTTGTTAAAGAGTTCCAACTTGACGCCAGAATTATGGAAAAAGAAACTGGTGGCGGATTCTATAATTTGAATTTATACCAACAGCGTAACAGGGGATTATGTTATCAGGAAAAAGAACAAAGGCTTTGGGTTGGATTTGTAGATGGATTGCAATACCATCAAAATGGTGTTTGGAAAAAACTAAAAGACCCACAAACGGGTGAGCCCTTAAGCGCGCACCATTTTACCGAATTACCAGATGGCACAATCTGCATTGCAACCATTGATCAAGGTTTATACTTTTTCAAAAATGGAAAGTTTACAAAGCATTTAACGGTCAAAGATGGTTTAATTAATAACAAAATAAAAGGCTTGACCAGTGACCAACAGCAGGTTTGGATGGTCATGTCTAATGGCGCACAGGGCTATGAATTGGCAACCGGAAAGTTGACCAAAATTGTGATTGCGCGTGACCTTCCCAAACAGGAAATTTTTGACGTTGAAGTTTGGAAAGACACGGTCTATTTAGCTACTTCTAAAGGGATTCTCTATTTTCCCAAATCTATTCAAACGGCCAATGCTGTAAGACCCTATGCATCCATTAGCGGTTTAATGGTAGACGGGAAAAAATTTGCCATTCAAAATAAGATTGAACTGCCCTCCTCTTCAACTAATATCACTGTTACCTTATTAGGTGCGGCTTTAAAAAGCGGGGGAAATTTCCAATACCAATACCGTTTATTGGGAACAGACAGTACTTGGGTTAGTTTAACAGCTTCTGAGAACCTGGTCCGTTTTACATCCTTGCCTTCTGGTAATTATATATTTGAATCTAGGGTACTCAATGAAGACGGCATTGTAAGTAGTTCAACTGCATCTATTCAATTTAGTATTGATGAATATTGGTGGAAGAAATGGTGGTTTATCATATTCTTACTATTAGTTGTGATTGGAGCCGGCATTTATTTTTTCATGTTACGCATTCGTGTTTTAGAAAAACAGAATCAAGAAGAAACAGAAAAAGTAAGGGTGTTGGAGCAGATGAGACATTCTCAACTTAGTGCGCTAAAAGCGCAGATGAACCCGCATTTTATGTTTAATGCACTCAACAGTATTCAAGAAATCATCTTGATGAACAATAAGCGAGAAGCCAATATGTATTTGGGTAAGTTTGCCGATCTGATGCGCATTACCCTTGACCAAAGTAATAAAAACGCTATTTCATTGGAAGATGAACTAAAATCGCTCCTGCTCTACTTAGAATTAGAAGCATTAAGATTTGAAACCCATTTTCAATATAAGATAGATGTGGATGACAATGTTTTTGCCCCCGATATCCAGATTCCCGCCATGTTGATACAGCCCTATGTAGAAAATGCCATTAAACACGGGCTTTTACACAAACAGGGTGAAAAGCAGTTATTGATCCATTTTAGGTTGGAAAATGAAGAAACCTTGCTTTGTATGATCACGGATAATGGGATTGGTAGAAAAAGATCCGCAGAAATTAACCAATTAAGGGCCCGAAAACATACCAGTTTTGCCACTGGGGCTACTTTGAAGCGTTTGGAATTGTTGAATTATGGAAATGAACAGCGGATTACGGTCAATTTTGAAGATTTAAAAGACGAAAGGGGTCAGGATTCGGGCACAAAAGTGCTTTTATTCATCCCAATTGTGGTCTAAATTACGGTTCACAAACTTATAACGACCTTTTACAAACTTGTCCTTTTTTGTAAACTAGCTTCTCCCTACTTTCACGTCAGTTTCAATAACCGGGGGGGAATTGAAATCCTAAAGCCTCTGAGCAATCGGAGGCTTTATTTTTATAAAAGGCAATTAGATCTCATATTTATAGGCAAATGTTGAAAGCAATAATAGTAGACGATGAGGCAAAAGCAAGGAGAATCTTAGAAAGCTTCTTGGTTGACTATTGCCCTCAGGTTCAAATTATGGCGCTTACAGAAGACATTCCTACTGCCGTTAAAGCCATTCAAAAATTCAAACCCGATATTGTTTTCTTAGATATTGAAATGCCAGGTTATAATGGGTTTCAATTATTAGAGTTTTTTGAAGAGATTGATTTTGAAATCATTTTTACCACCGCCTATAGTGAGTTTGCGCTAAAAGCCTTTCAGGTTAGTGCCATTGATTATCTGTTAAAGCCCATTCAGATTGACCAGCTAACGGCAGCTGTTCAAAAAGTTGAAAAGATTCACGGAAACTCTTTCATTCGCCAGCGCTTGCAAACCTTGCAAAGCAATTTAGAGGAATACAAAATCAAGAAAGTGGTAGTGCCCTTGAGCGAGGGAAGTTTGTTTGTTGAATTAAAAGACATACTCTACTTAAAAGCGGATGGAAGTTATTGTAATATCTTTTTCAAGGATGGAAGTAAAGTGGTGGTGAGTAAAACGGTTAAAGACTATGAAGACCAATTAACACCTGAAGAAGGTTTTTTTAGAATCCACCGCTCTTATCTGGTGAATAGCACGTATATCACCAATTTTGCAACAGACTATTATGAAATTACACTGCTTAATCAAACCGTTCTAAATGTATCGCGTGACCGCAGGGTAGAATTTATGCAATACATGAAGAACAGACCCTTGGTTCTTTAATTTAAAATGGTTCAACTGACATATTGGGCAAAATATTGTAACTCTTTCTATGGTGTTCGCAAAGTCCATGCACGGCAATGGCGTCTCTATGATCCTTGGTCCCATAACCTTTATTCTTGATCCACTGATACATGGGGTATTCCAAGTGCAGGTTTTCCATATAGCTGTCGCGATGGGTTTTGGCCAGAATGCTGGCGGCGGCAATACTTGCAAATTTGCCATCGCCCTTAATAATACAATGATGGGGTATGCCAAAATAGGGGCTAAACCTATTTCCATCAATCAACAATAATCCCGGCTGTTGCTCTAAGGCTTCAATGGCTTTGTGCATGGCCAGAAAAGAGGCTTTTAAAATATTGATTCGGTCAATTTCTTCAGCTTCCACTCTTGCTACTGCCCATGCCAAGGAATTTGCTTCAATGATGGGTCTTAAAATATTGCGATTTTTTTCTGTTACCTGTTTGCTATCGTTCAACAAGGGATGACGAAAGTTTTTGGGTAAGATCACTGCAGCAGCAAAAACTGGTCCTGCATAGCAACCCCTTCCGGCTTCATCGCAACCTGCTTCCAGTAATTTTTTCTGAAAATGAGTAGCTAACATGGCTTAAAATTCCCTAATTGATATCAGACCATCAAATTCAATTAACAAAAAGGCAAACCCACTGTTATATTCCTAGATTTGCAATAGCTAGTGAAGTAATTATGGAATCAACCAATAGATCCAATAAACTGGTGGCCACCTGGCTCTTGATAGGAGTAGCCATGACCATTATTCAGATAGCCCTTGGGGGTATCACCCGCTTAACTGGAAGCGGTTTGTCCATTACCCAATGGGATGTGGTTACGGGCTCTTTACCGCCCTTGAATGATAGCCAGTGGATGGTAGAGTTTGAGAAGTACCGTCAGACCCCACAGTTTCAATTACTCAATTTTGATTTTTCGCTCCAGGATTTCAAATTCATTTTCTTCTGGGAATGGTCCCATCGTTTGTGGGCCAGAACCATTGGGCTGGTTTTTGCTTTTGGCTTTATCTATTTCTTGGTAAGAAAACATTTTCAAAAAGAAATGATCAAACCCTTGGTCTATTTGTTTTTGCTGGGTGCCTTGCAAGGAGCCATTGGCTGGATTATGGTTGCCAGTGGTTTAACTGGAGACGCAGTGTATGTAAAACCAACCAGATTGGCCCTGCATTTTCTATTTGCCATTGGTTTGCTCTGTTATACCTATTGGTTTGCGCTGTCTTTACTCATTCCATCATCGGCTATTAGTTACCAACCCAAAGCCAGAAAATGGAACCTAGTCTTGATTTTGCTAGTAATTCTACAACTGGCTTATGGTGCGCTCATGGCTGGTCATAAAGCGGCCAATATTGCGGCTACCTGGCCCACCATTAACGGACAATGGATACCTACCAATTTGGTAACCGATGGTTTCTTACTCAATGCTATCGACAATAAAATCTTTATTCATTTTGTACATCGTGGTTTGGCTTATTTGATTCTTGTATTCATCATCCTTTGGACAATTCAATTGTATAGAAGCAGTGGCACAAAAGCCTATAGCATTATAAGACCCATGCCCTCACTCTTTGTGGTTTTGCAAGTAGCATTGGGCATACTTACCGTGTTGTCAAGTTCTGGAATCATTTCTGGACATTGGGGCTTTTTTGAATGGATGGCTGAACTACACCAGTTAGTTGGTATGATGTTGCTTTTATCCTTGGTTACTACATGGTACTTGATTAGGACAAGGAAAACCAATTAAATTGCTTTCATGAAAAAATACCTGGTAGGAATATGGTTTTCTTTGCCAGTGCAATTGTGCTTGTTGCATTTTAGGAAATACCAGGTACTCCTGCTATTTTGGTATATTCTCTTTGCAACGGTTACCGGAAATTTCATGGCCACTTTTGGGGCTTCCAGTTTATACCTTGCACCAGAATATTTAGACGCCGTAACCCCCATTAGTACCGCCATTGTTGGGTTTGCCATTGGGGTGTTTATCATGGGTTGGAATATCACCACTTTTATTTTGCATAGTAAGAACCTAAAGTTCTTGGCAACAACGGCTCAGCCTTTTTTAAAATACTGTATCAATAACGCCATTATTCCTTTGCTATTTTTATTGGTATATGCTTATAGTGCTATTGCATATGCTAGTAAGAAAGAATTTCTTCCAAGTACAGAAATCCTGTTATTGGTTGGTGGATTTATTGCTGGCGTAGTCTTGTCCATTGCCATTGCATTCTTATATTTTTTTGGGGCAGACAAGACTATCTATTATACCATGTCTGCCAATATTAAAACTGCCAATCAACGGTATGATCATTTGCCGGCTTCCAAAAAATTGCCCAAGGAACAAAAAGAACTTAGGGTGGATTGGTTTTTGACGGCAAAATTTCAGTTGCGCAAACCAAGAGAAGTAAGACATTATAGTCAAGATTTTTTGGATAGCATTTTTAAACGGCACCATTTTGCAGCTGTGTTAGCTATTTTATTGGCATTTCTATTTTTGATTTTAGTGGGCACTATTTCTGATACCAGATTATTTCAACTACCCGCAGCAGCTAGTATTACCATTCTCTTTACCATCTTAATTGCAGTGGTAGCAGGGATTACGTTGTTTTTAAGTTCTTGGAGTATTCCTGTTGTAGTCTTAATGTATTTGTTGTTAAACTGGCTATACCAAGAAGAAATTCTGGATCCTAGAAATAAAGCCTATGGGTTAAATTATCAGAACAAAACGGAAAGGCCCAGTTATAATAAAGACTTTATTAAGGCCATGGGTGCAGATAGTAATATTGCCAAAGACAAGGCAATCATGATGGGCATTCTGGAAAAATGGAAGGCCAAACAAGGCCAATCAAAACCAGTCTTGTATTTGATCAATACTAGTGGGGGAGGAACCAGGAGTGCCAGTTTTACCATGAGTACCATGCAAGAACTAGATAGCTTATTTGCAGGCAATTTGATGAAAGAAACATTTTTAATCAATGGTGCTTCAGGCGGTTTATTAGGGGCAGCTTATTTTAGAGAATTGTACCTGCAAAAAACACTAGGTAAACCCATTAACCTACAAGACAAAAAATGGTTAGACAATATCTCAAAGGATTTGCTGAATCCTTTGTTCTCTTCATTTGTTGCTAGAGATATCATGGGTCCTGTACAAAAGTTTGAAGTGAATGGGCATGCTTATTCAAAAGATAGGGGTTATGCATTTGAACAAAAACTCAATCAAAATACAGAAGGAGTTTTAGACAAGTCCATTCAGGATTATCAGTCACCTGAAGCAAGTGCTAGTATTCCAACCTTATTTTTTAATTCCGTCATTAGTAGGGATGGCAGAAAAATGATTATCAGCACCAACCCTGTTCGCTATTTGATGAAGGCTCTTGTAGACAGTACGCGCATTACTCCTTCTGATCCGGATGCTGTTGATTTTCAATCCATGTTTGTGAAACAAGATGCTGCACAAATTCAGCTCTTGTCTGCTTTAAGAATGAATGCCACATTTCCTTATGTCTTGCCCAATGTTTGGTTACCAACTAATCCCATTATAGATGTGATGGATGCGGGTCTAAGAGATAATTTTGGACAAGAAACTGCCATGCGTTTCTTGGATCATTTTCAAGATTGGATCAAGGCCAATACCAGTGCAGTAGTACTAATTCAAATCAGAGACAGGAGTTTGAGCGACTGGGACAAACCCTATGAAAGCAAAAGCTTTCTTGATCTCTTAACCAAGCCATTTTTGTTGTTGCAAAACAACTGGTATAAACTACAGGACTATTATCAATATGACCAATTGGCTTATTTGCAGAAAATTTTTGGCAATCAATTTCACCGCGTTTGTTTTCAATATGTACCTGAAAAAAAAGAAGCAGCTGCGGCTTTAAGTTTTCACCTGACTTCTTTAGAAAAAAGAGATATTCAAAGGGCTTTGAAAAATCCTAGCAATCAATTAGAGATACAAAAATTGGAATCCATTAGAAAGAGGTCTATTAAGGCTGAATCAACTGGAAGCAACTAGGAATTATTTTAATCTGAAACTCTGCGGCAGTTTCAACAGGTTCTCCATCAATATGAAAAGGTGCATATTTAGGATTGCGAATGCTTAAAGCGCTGGTCTGAAAATAAAGGACATTGTTTTTACCCATATTCTCT
>JBEAPC010000271.1:0-8479 GCA_041164585.1 Bacteroidota bacterium | reverse complement strand
AAGTTTAACCTTACCCACCAACGCCGTTATTAGAGATGCCCATGGAGCCATGGTTTGGGTAGCCATTGCTAGCAATAAATTCCAACCCGTCATGGTCAAAACAGGACTTGAAAACGATGACCATATTGAGATCCTTGCTGGATTAACAAACGGGATAGCGATTGTTGTTTCTGGGGCTTACTTATTGAATAGTGAGTGGATATTCAAAAAAGGTGCTAAGCCCATGGAAATGCATTCTCACTAAAAAAACCAATCAGTTTGAATCAGAAGCCAGAGGGCTGCTTATCTTTACCTTATGCAACTCCCTTCCGCCTTACTTGAAAACGCAGTACTGCAATTCTCCAAACTCCCAGGCATTGGTAAAAAGACCGCCCTGAGACTGGTCTTGCACCTGATGAAGCAAGACGTGAATGAAGTTCAGTTCTTTGGTGAAACCATTGCCAAAATGCGTAGGGATATCCGATTTTGTCAACGCTGTTTTAATGTAAGCGATGGTAATATCTGTTCTATCTGTTCCAATTCTCAGCGTAACCAACGCATGATCTGTGTGGTGGAAAATATTCGTGACGTAATTGCTATTGAAAGCACCCAACAGTTTAATGGAACCTATCATGTATTAGACGGCATTATCTCTCCATTAGATGGTATTGGACCAGATCAGCTGAATATTGAACCCCTGATTCAGCGGATCAAAAATGAAGGCATAGAAGAATTGGTTTTTGCACTTAGCCCCAATATTCAAGGAGATACCACCATTTATTATATCCAGAAAAAATTGGAGCAATTCCCTTGCAGGATTACCACTATTGCTAGGGGTATTGCATTTGGTGGAGAATTGGAATATGCAGATGAAATGACACTTGCAAGAAGTATTGCTAATCGGCTCCCGATTCAGCAATATGTAAAATAACCCCTATTTATTTTTTATACTCGGGCAACTTCCCCAAAACATTTACCGTAAATCTATCTGAGGTTTAAATGGGCTGGGGAACTATAGCTGTTTTAAACATTAGAATTGATATATTGAGTAGTGTATCCCTACCATGAACCTAAAAACAACAACATGAAAAAAGCATTATTGATTTTAACCCTGTTTTGTGCCAGTCAGTTGTCTGCTCAGAAAATGTATAGCACCAAATCAGGCCAGGTTAAATTTAACGCAAGCTCACCTTTGGAAACCATCCGTGCAGTAAACAATCAGGGAGACAGCAGGTGGTTAGAAAGCAATGGGCAATTAGTTTTTAGCGTATTGATCAGGGGGTTCAAATTTGAAAACCAATTGATGGAAGACCATTTTAATGAGAATTATATGGAGAGTAGCAAATTCCCTAAAGCGGAATTCAAAGGCTATATCAACAACTTAGAAAGAATTGATTTAACAAAAGCTGGGGCCAATGAAGTAAGTGCAGAAGGCACTTTAACCATTCATGGAGTTGGTCAAAAAATGACTGTGAATGGAACCCTCACCGTTTTGAGTAGTGGCAAGATCATGCTCAAGAGTGACCTGAAAATAAAATTGAAAGACTTTAATATTACTGGCAGTTATATAGGATCCAAAATTGCTCCTGAAGCCACTATTAGCCTTTATTGCATTTACGAATAAAACAGACAACCTTGAAAAACAAACACCCACTTGTTGCCTTTGCATGTTTATTGCTATTGATGAACAGCCATTCTTTAAACGCACAAACTGACTTATTCAAAGACAGTAGTAGTCCTGTAAAAGAAAAAGTAAGATCCACTTTTAAGAGTACCAGAATTGTAAGTGGCCATTCCGTTGAAAACGTAGGAAAAGGGATTTTGGATTTTAGAATCTCACACCGATTTGGTTCTATTAGTGGTGGTACTTATGAATTTTTTGGGCTTGACAATGCTTTTACGCGTTTGGCCTTGGACTATGGCATTACTGACAGATTAATGGTTGGTATTAGCCGAGGAACTTATGACAAAGAGTATACCGCATTACTCAAATACAAGATTTTACAACAAACCACAGGACCATCGGCTATGCCAATTACCATGAGTTATGTTGGAACAGGCATGTGGCGGACCATTAAAAATTTTGACCCATTGGCTTCTGCCTTTAAAACACAAAATTTCTTTCATTCCCATCAATTGTTGATTGCCAGAAAATTCAATGATTATACTTCTTTGCAATTGATGCCTACCATGGTCTATTATCAAGCCACACCCAAACCAACAGACAACAATATGATGTGGAGTTTAGGCGTAGCTGCTAGACAAAGGGTTTCTAAAAGGGTGAATTTAACGGGAGAATATTATTACCAGTTTACCCCATTTGATGGCTATACCAATTCCATGTCTTTTGGGGTTGATATTGAAACAGGCGGACACGTATTTCAATTGCATTTGACCAATTCATATGGCACCACAGAACGCAGTTTCATTCATGAAACAACGGGCAAATGGGGAGATGGAGACATCCATTTTGGATTCAATATTTCAAGGGTATTTACCATTGTAAAACCCAAGGACTTTAAGAATAAATGGTAATGATTCACCAAGATTAAATTTTCAATCATGAAACAAAAAATCATCATTGGTGCATTAATAGCCGTAGTACTGGGTGTTGTTGGCGTTTGGTTCTTTGTGTTCTATGCCCCAACCCATTTTAAAAGGGATGTGGCAGACGAGAAAGGGATACCATTAACGGCTGCAGCATTGGTAAAAGCTTACCAAGAAAACGAACCCAATGCCAATGCATTGTATTTAGACAAACCACTTGAAATCAAGGGTGAAATAGGCGAAACCAAGGTTGATCAAGTGGGCAATACCACGCTTAGCCTCAAGTCTGAAGACGCTTTTGCAAGTGTATTCTGTACTTTGAAGAAAGCAGACCCTAGTTTAAAACCGGGTCAAACAGTAACGGTAAAAGGAATCTGTACCGGATTTTTGAGCGACGTGGTATTAAAAGACGCCATTATTGTTCCATAAACTTACTAAGTCAGACCAATCCGGTCTTTCAACAACGATATTCTTGGAAAATCAAGCTCCGCCTGCTATTTTTGCACAATAGCAGGCGGATTTGTTTATTGTTCGGCCTGCAATCCCCATACGTGGGGACAAACGAACTAATAAACGTCTTGAAGAGCTCCACAGCATTCTCTCCTTGCGTTTTATGGTTCGGATCTATTCACTTTCCAGTGCTAAGCACTAGGAATAAACCATTGGTATGGACATAAAACAAGCATTGGCAGAGCGGATATTAGTGATTGACGGGGCCATGGGAACCATGATTCAGCGTCATAAATTGGAAGAGGCCGACTATCGCGGTGAGCGATTTAAAGACTGGCATACAGACGTAAAGGGTAATAATGACCTGCTTTGTATTACAAAACCCGAGATCATCATTGGTATCCACGAATTGTATTTAGAAGCGGGTGCAGACATTATTGAAACCAATACTTTTAGTAGCACCGTGATTGCCATGGCAGATTATGACATGCAATCATTGGCTTATGAACTCAATGTTGCCGCAGCCAAATGCGCTAGAATTGCAGCAGATAAATACACAGCTCTCAATCCCGCTAAACCACGTTTTGTTGCTGGCGCGATAGGCCCTTTGAACAAGACCCTTAGTTTGTCTCCAGATGTAAACAACCCAGGTTATAGGGCTGTTACATTTGACGAAGTAGTTGCAGCCTATTATGAGCAGATTGGTGGATTAGTAGACGGTGGCGTAGATATTATTTTAATTGAAACCATTTTTGATACCCTTAATGCCAAGGGAGCCATTTTTGCAGTGAAAAAATATTTCCGTGATAAGGGCATAGCTGAATTACCCGTGATGATCAGTGGTACCATTACCGATGCTTCTGGTAGAACCCTAAGTGGACAAACCCTTGAAGCATTCTATACTTCTGTCATGCACGCTAACCCCCTGAGTGTTGGTTTGAACTGCGCCTTGGGTGCAGCAGAAATGCGCAGCCATATTGAAGAACTGAGCAGCATTGCAGCTTGTCATACATCGGCCTATCCCAATGCGGGATTGCCCAATGCCATGGGAGAATATGATGAACAGCCCCATGAAACAGCACATTTTATTGAAGAATGGGCCCAGCAAGGATTTGTCAATATTGTAGGTGGGTGCTGCGGCACTACACCTGATCATATCAAGCATATTGCACAAAACGTACAGCACCTCAAACCAAGACCCTTACCCGTTTTAGAAACGGCACTATAAATTAGAACTATGCTCAGCATCAAACCATACTTGCGCTTATCCGGTTTAGAACCCTTGGTCATTAGACCAGAGACCAATTTTGTGAACGTTGGAGAAAGAACCAATGTAACGGGTTCCAAAAAATTTGCGCGGCTGATCAAGGAAAACAAATACGAGGAAGCACTTTCTGTGGCGCGCCAACAAGTAGAAAGCGGTGCACAAGTACTAGACGTAAACATGGATGACGCTTTGTTAGAAGGCGTTCAAGCCATGACTACTTTCTTGAACCTGATTCAATCAGAACCAGATATTGCGCGCATTCCTATCATGATTGATAGCTCCAAATTTGAGATCATTGAAGCAGGTTTAAAATGTGTTCAGGGTAAATGTATTGTGAACAGTATTTCTATGAAAGAGGGTGAAGCCAAATTCATAGAACAGGCATTTATCTGTAAAGCTTTTGGTGCTGCAGTCATTGTGATGGCATTTGATGAAGTAGGCCAAGCAGATACCAAGGAGAGAAAAGTAAGCATTTGTCATAGGGCTTATAAAATTCTAACAGAGCAGGTTGGTTTTGATCCACAAGACATCATCTTTGACCCCAATATCTTTGCAATTGCAACCGGTATTGAGGAACACAATAATTATGCGGTAGACTTTATTGAAGCTACCAGAGAAATCAAACAATTGATGCAACTGACCAAAGTGAGCGGCGGTGTCTCTAACGTTTCATTCTCCTTCCGTGGTAATGACCATGTGCGTGAAGCCATCCATAGTGTGTTCTTATTGCACGCCATTAAAGCGGGCATGGATATGGGGATTGTGAATGCAGGACAGTTAGTAGTTTATGATGAGATAGAACCTACTTTGCGTGACTTGTGTGAAGACGTTATTCTGAATAGGAATAACGATAATAACGAAGCCACAGAAAAATTGATTGCCCACGCAGAAACGGTGAAGGCCAAGGGTAAGGTAGAAGTAAAGGATGAAAAATGGCGCAATAACAGTGTAGAAGAAAGACTTAAACATTCCTTGGTAAATGGTATCACAGATTATATTGATGCTGATACGGAAGAAGCCAGATTAAAATATCCCAAACCACTTGATGTGATTGAAGGACCACTTATGGCTGGTATGAATGTGGTGGGTGATTTATTTGGTGCTGGTAAAATGTTTTTGCCACAGGTAGTAAAAAGCGCCCGTGTGATGAAGAAGAGCGTGGCTGTTTTGACACCCTTTATTGAAGCAGAAAAAGAAGAACGCAAACTAGCCCATTTGGCTGCTGGAACTTTAAATGAGGAAAGTGCTGGTGCTGCCAAAATCTTATTGGCTACCGTTAAAGGAGACGTACATGATATTGGAAAGAATATAGTAGGTGTGGTATTGGGTTGTAATGGATATGATATAGTAGACCTTGGTGTAATGGTTCCCGCAGATAAAATTCTAGAAGCGGCACAAAGAGAAAAAGCGGATATCATTGGTCTAAGTGGTTTGATAACCCCATCCTTAGATGAGATGGTACATATTGCCAAAGAGATGAAACGCCGAGGCATGACACAGCCCCTATTAATTGGTGGTGCTACTACGTCTAGAATGCATACTGCGGTGAAAATTGCACCAGAATTTGACAAAGGTGTGGTTCATGTATTGGACGCATCGCGCAGCGTAACCGTGGCGGGCTCCTTGTTGAACAAAGAACAAAAACAGGATTTTCTAGCTGGTTTGCAAAAGGAATATACCGAACTAAAAACTGCATTTGACAATAAGAAAACCACCAAAAATTATTTGCCTTATTCAGAAGCCAAAAAGAAAAAAACGGCTATTGACTGGGTAAATTTTGAACCCGTAGCACCAAGCTTTACCGGCACCAAGGTTTTTGAAACCGTTGATATAGCTGAACTTCGGGCCTATATAGATTGGAAGCCATTCTTTATTGCATGGGAAATGCATGGTAATTTTCCAGCCATCTTAACAGATAGCGTTATTGGAACAGAAGCCACCAAACTCTATAACGACGCCAATGCAATGCTAGACAAAATCATTGCAGAAAAATGGCTACAAGCAAAGGGCAGCATTGGTTTCTGGGAAGCTTGTTCTCAAGAAGATGACGTAACTGTGAAAGCAACTGAATCTGTAGAACTGAATTTCTTGCGTCAACAAATTCAAAAAGCGGCAGACCAACCCAATCTTTCTTTGGCAGATTTTATCGCGCCAGCAACAGCTAACAAAAAAGACCATATTGGTGCGTTTGCAGTAACCATTCATGGCATTGAATCACATATCAAGGCTTTTGAAGCAGCCCATGATGACTATAACAAAATTATTCTTCAGGCATTGGCCGATAGATTGGCAGAAGCTTTTGCAGAATACCTACACTTAAAAGTGCGTAAGGAATATTGGGGTTATGCTACTGAAGAACATTTATCCAATGAAGAATTGATCAAAGAACAATACTTGGGTATTAGACCTGCACCAGGCTATCCAGCTTGTCCGGACCATACAGAGAAATACAAATTATTTGCACTCTTACAAGCTACAGAGACTATTGGGATTCAGCTAACAGAATCATTGGCCATGTACCCAGCATCTTCTGTTTGTGGTTGGTATTTTGCCAATCCGCAGAGTCAGTATTTTGGCATTGGTAAAATTCAAAAAGACCAATTAGAAGACTATGCAAAGCGAAAGAATATGGATTTGCCTACCGCTGAAAGGTGGTTAAGCCCCATTTTAGACTAGTATTTCATGGAATAGCCATGCCCTATTTGTACCTTTGCGGCTGAAATGTACATGGTTATGAAAAGCTTTGGTAAAATCTTGTTATTGGTATTGACTGCAATGCCCCTGTTTGTATTGGCGCAAACCAAAAAAGAACGCAAGGGTGAATTCTATTTTTCTTGGGGATATAACAAGGAATGGTATACCAATTCCAATGTTAAAATCAGTCAGCCAAGTTTAAATAATGACTACCAATTAAAGGGGATTAAGTCTAATGATAACCCAGGTTGGGATGATGGCATATTTAACAAACCCATTAGTATTCCCCAATACAATTATAGGATTGGTTATTTCTTTAACAAGAAAAAAGGATTGGCTTTTGAAATCAATTTTGACCATACCAAACATATTATCACAGATGGTCAACAAGCCCGTGTTGTAGGTACTTTAGGCGGTAGACAGGTAGATACTTCCGTCAATTTTTCTAAGTCTAATGGTTTTTATTATTACCTAAACAATGGTGCTAATTTTCTACTATTCAATATTGTAAAGCGCTGGAATTGGGCAGAGAGCAAATCTGGCAAATTCAAATTAGACTTCTTGGGCAGGGCTGGTATTGGACCCGTGATTCCTCACGTAGAAAACAGTTTGTTTGGCAAACCTAATGAAGACGGCTTTCAGCTTGGCGGATGGAATGTAGGCGTAGAAGCGGGTCTAAGATCTACTTTTTACAAACACGTGTTTCTAGAGTTTACCAACAAAGTAGATTATGCTCGTTATAGTAATTTAAAAGTTTATCAAGGAACGGCTAAACAGGCATTTGGTACTTATGAATTGATTTTGACCTTGGGTTATACCTTTCCAATGGGAAAACATGTTGCTACTACAAACTAATAAAAAACAATTTTAAGTCAATCAGTTTAATGCTTTTCCTTCAAAAGGAATTCATCAGGATCCTTAAGCAGGATGCTTTTTTCATTAATTAATTTCAGCAATTCCGCATCTTTCATTGCATCTAACAACATATTTTTCAAATAATAGGTTGCCACAGTTTTATCTTCTTTGATCCATTTAATGATTTTGCATTGACAACTTGCATTTTCAACCGAATTGATGACTTCTTCTATCTTCCCTCCCTGACCTAATTTTTTATACACTTCTCTAATTCCAATAATTCGGTTTCTATTTCCTACATCAAAATTCCAGGAAGCAGAAATTGCTGTCAAATAGCCTTCGTGGCTTTCTAGTGACATGAGGCTATGTCTAGGAGACTCAACATCTCCTTTATCATTTTTAATTCGTGAATAGATAGATACTATTTCTGGCGATTCAAACTGAATATAGCCAATATGATTAAAACTTGCACCATATCTATTATAGACAAAATATCCATTTTTGTACTTGATCTCAATCAAATTTGCTACTACCTTATGGTATCTAGAACTATCAGAAATTCGAGCTTGTGGAGACCCAGTATAACAAAGCCAAATGCCTTCCAATTTTGATCGCTCTGCATCAGTAACAGTATATGGCAATAGGTTAAAATCTTTTTTAAGTTCTTTCCATTCACCATCATTTTGT
>JBEAPC010000270.1:0-7039 GCA_041164585.1 Bacteroidota bacterium | reverse complement strand
AAAGGCATTGAAACCATTCCTTATTTCCATCAGTTTTATACAGAAGGAAAATAATAGCCGTGGAAGCAAAAGAGAAACTGCGCGTTGACAAATACCTCTGGGCCATCCGTTTGTTTAAAACAAGGAGCCAGGCCGCTGATGCTTGTGACAATGGCAAAGTAAAGCTGCAAGGCACCAATGTCAAAGCCTCTAAACCAGTCAATATTGGAGACGTGTTTGACGTGAAAACCGAAGGTAGAAAATGGGTGATAAGGGTTACGGGTTTACTAGAAAAACGCGCGGCTTATCCAGAAGCTATTAAAAACTATGAAGACATTACCCCACCGGAAGAATTAGACGTGGTTAAATTCCAAGCGGCTAGTTTTCAAACAGGTAAGCGCTTGAGCAAAGTGGGAAGACCTACCAAGCGAGACTTAAGAGATATTAGAGGATTCATGGGAGAAGAATAAATTTTTGTACATGCATATTGATATTATTACGGTAGTACCAGAATTGCTGGATAGTCCTTTTGGACACAGCATTATGAAGCGGGCCCAAGAAAAAGGGTTGCTTACCGTGGTCTGCCATAACCTACGCAAGTGGGCAATTAACAAACATATGCAGGTAGACGATTACCAATTTGGTGGCGGTGCTGGCATGGTTATGATGCCCGAGCCCTTGGCCAATGCTATTGATGAATTGCAGGCTGTTCGCAAATACGACCAGATCATTTATATGACGCCAGATGGACCACGTTTTAACCAACAAAGGGCCAATCAATTGTCCATGATGGACAACCTGCTCATAATCTGCGGGCACTATAAGGGCATTGACGAAAGAATTAGACAACAATATGTGACCATGGAAATCTCCATTGGAGACTACGTGCTCAGTGGTGGTGAACTTGCCGCAGCAGTAGTAGTTGACGCCGTAGGGCGATTGATTCCGGGTGTACTCAATGATGAAACTTCTGCCCTATTTGATTCCTTTCAAGACAATTTATTAGCACCACCAGTTTATACACGTCCCGCAGATTTTAGGGGCAGCAAAGTACCTGAAATTCTCACCCAAGGCGATCCCAAGAAAGTGGAAGAATGGCGCTATGAACAATCCCTGCAAAGGACCCGTGATCGCAGACCAGACTTATTGGACGAATAATTGGACTAGACCTTACCATTTATCCTTGATTTGTAACGTTTTCAATTGTTTAACGTTCTAAGCTGAAAAGAAAGCTTTTTTTTGCACAAAACCCTGTTGCTACAGGGACTATATATTTATGCTTATCAAACCCACACTACTGCTAACGCTAATTGTATTTGGCTTTACTGGACTATTGGCCCAGGAGAAAAATGGCGAGCGTTTTCAAAAAGACTATCAATACCATCTTCAAAAAACAACGGAATCCATTAAAATAGACGGAGAATTTACAGAAGCCATTTGGGCCAAGGCCGATACCATGGCTTCTTTCTGGCGCAAGTTTCCAACCGATGGAGGAAGACCTCAAAGACAAACATCTATTAGGATTACACACGATGACAAATTCATTTATTTTGGCGTAACTGCTTTTGATTCTGGTAAAGCTTTTATCAGCTCTTTAAAAAGAGATATTGGTCATGACGGCAGTGATGGTATTGCTATAGTATTGGATCCTACCAATCAAAGAACCAATGGATTCTTTTTTGTAGTCAATGCATTTAATGCACAAAGTGAAGACCAATTACCTTTTGCGGATGACGATAGTGGCCCCTCTTGGAGCTGGGACAATAAATGGTTTTCTGCCACCAAACAATACGCTGATCGATGGACTGCTGAGATTGCTATTCCTTTTAAAAGCATTCGGTATTCTTCAGAAAAATTGCTCTGGGGTCTTAATATGGTGCGCATTGATACCAAGGCCAATGAATACAGTACTTGGACACCCATGCCACAGAATTTCAAATCCATGGACCTGGGTTATACCGGTGCACTTGTTTGGAGCACACCCCCTCCAGCAGCAGGAAGCAATATGGTGTTGATTCCCTTTGTTACCGGTAATGTAACGGGTGACCAAGAAAACGGGGTTGCTGCTGCAGCTAGTGGTAATGCGGGTTTTGATGCTAAAATGGCATTGACTTCTTCATTGAATTTAGACCTAACCGTGAACCCCGATTTTTCTCAGGTAGAAGTTGACCAACAGGTAACCAACCTAAGCAGGTTCAATATCTTTTTTCCAGAACGAAGAACATTTTTCTTGGAGAACGCAGATTTGTTTTCTCAATATGGTATTCCTCCTATTCGGCCTTTTTATTCCAGAACCATTGGACTAGATAAGGATGGCAACAAAATTCCCATTTTGTTTGGCGCAAGGGTTTCCGGAAATATTGCCAAGGGTACCAGGGTTGGTTTGATGAATATTCAAACTGGTAGACAGGGTAGCTATGCTCCAGAAAATTATACCGCTGCCAGTATTAGTCAACGCGTACTCAAAAGGTCTACTATCAAAGGCTATTTTTTAAATAGGGAAAATGGCATATCAGAAGCAGAGAAAAAACAAAATCCCCTAGATGCTTACGGGCGAAATGCAGGTGTAGAATTTGGTTACAATAATTTAAAAGGAACCTGGAGTGCCTGGGCTGCTTATAACCATTCCTTTAAACAAGGCATTAGTTCAGAAAATGCCTATTATAATGCAGGTGTCAATTACAATGGTAGAAATTTTAGTGCCGTGATTGATATGGGTAACCTTGGCACCAATTTTTATACCGATATGGGATTTGTGGAGCGCATTAATAATTACGATGCTGACCGCGATACCCTGATCAGGATGGGATTCAAACAGGTCTTCAATAATTTTGGTTATAAGTTGTTCCCCAAAACAGGAAAAGTGAATCAACATGGTTTGCAATTAACCAATTTCTTAGTGTTCAATCCAGACAATTCACTCAATGAGCGTACCAATGAATTGGAATACCAAATGCAATTCAAGAACACTGGTTTTCTTTTTGTAACCGGTTCTGTGAATGAAACCAATTTGTTATTCGCCACTTCTTTTACTGACGCCAAACCCATTCCAAAGGGTAATTATAAATACAACCAATTTGGATTTGGATACCGATCTGATTTTAGAAAAGCCATCAATATCATGGTACGCTTAAATGGTGGTGGATTCTACAATGGGAATTACCAAGGAATTAGCACTACCATTAATTTGCGTAAGCAACCACACTTGAATGTGAGCTTGCAATTAAACTATAACCGTTTGCAATTCCCTGAAGGATATGGCAGTGATGAATTGTTTTTGATTGCACCAAGAATTGAATACAATTTCAATACCAAATTATTCTGGACTACTTTCTTGCAATACAATACCCAGCGTAATAATTTTAACATCAATAGTCGCTTGCAATACCGCTACAAACCCATGAGCGATTTCTTCTTGGTGTACACAGACAATTATTATACGGATCCACTGTTCCGGAATAAGAATCGTGCGATTGTTTTTAAGTTGAACTACTGGCTCAATTTATAAGCATTATCAGGTAGAGGTGTTTTTAGTGAAGAGTGAAGAGATAAGAGTGAAGAATGCACAGTGATCTCAGTAAACGAGTTGACCTAGGCTGCGCCTAGGTTTTAGTATACATTATTTAGAAAAACCCAATTCAAAAAAAATCCCCTCGAAAAATCGAGGGGATTTAAAAAATCATATTCGCGAAACAAATGATTCTGCATTCTTCACTCTTCACTCTTATCTCTTCACTAAAACTTCTCCAAAAGAAAAATTACCTCGCAATTAAAGAGATCTTCATTATTTAATCCCTATGACCGGTACTTGTTTTTCATTGATCAACTTATTATAAGCTTTCAAATCTTGGGTCAAAATCTTTTTCAGCTTTGTCAATTGAACATCGGCCTGACCACCAAGATCTGCAAGGGTTTCAATGGCTTGTTTACTAGGAGCATTCTGACCACTAGAAGCTACACCATACAAACCAGCTAGCTTGTCGTTTAAGCGAATAGGGAAGTTTAATACGTCTTGGAAACTTTTGGCCTTGGTTTGATACAAAGCTTCTTCAATAGCGGTTAATTGCTTATTAATGCTATCGCCCATTTGCTTGAGTTCCTTGGTACCATTACTGTCTAACTTGGCATTAAAATCATTGATCTGAGTGCGAACAGAACGGAGATTCTTGATGCCTTTTTGTACCTCATTAAACTTGTCACGCACTTGCAACAAGAACGCTACTTGCGCGTCATAATCAGCTTCTGTGGCTTTGTAATTTGGATTGTTCTTGATCACAAAAGGAACATCTACACTGTCTTTGCCATAACGGAAACGGGCACTGTATTTGCCTGGAGCTGCTTTTACGGCGCCAACGCCACCATTCCAAAGAATCATACCGTCTGCTTTTTCACCTTCTGGATAATTTTGGTCCCATGCAAATTGATTGAGTCCTTCATTAATTTCTAATTTATCAGCAGCTTCTTTTGCCTTGGTGCTAAAAGTCTTGATCAACTTAGACTGTTTGTCATAAATACTGATAGACACTTTAGATGAATCATTGGCATTTTTCAATGTGTAATTAAATACTACTCCACTCAATGGATTTTCACCAATATTTGGAATAGCGCCACCGCTGCCACCTCTTCTTCTTCTACCACCACCTTCAGAACGGTAAGCATCATTTACTGTAAATACGTGTAGGTTTTTAGCAATACCTGCATTGTCTTTTTCTTGCAATACAGTTAGGTCATCCAATACCCAGAAAGCCCTACCCTGTGTAGCCACAATCAAATCGTTTTCCTTAATGGTTAAATCTGTAATTGGAACAATGGGCAAGTTTAACTGGAAGGGTTTCCAATTTGCACCAAAGTCATAACTGATATACAAACCGTATTCGGTACCAGCATACAATAATCCTGGACGTTTGTGGTCTGCACGCAAAGCACGGGTAAAATGCATTTTATCAATGCCATTGGTGATGGTAGTCCAAGTTTTACCATAGTCTTCCGACTTGAAAAGATAAGGTGTAAAATCATCTGATTTATACTTAGTACCCACTACATAAACGGTTCCTTTTTTGAAAGGATCTGTTTCAATACAGTTCCACATCATCCATTTTCCAGCTGCTGGAGGAGTTACGTTTTCCCAATTCTTTCCGCCGTTTTTACTCATGCTTAACACACCATCATCACTACCAATCCAAAGCAAGTCTTTTTCAAGTGGTGATTCTGTTCCAGTAAAAATGGTGCAATAATATTCAACCGAAGTATTGTCTTTGGTAATGGGTCCTCCGCTTGATGCTTGTTTGCTTTTATCATTAGTAGTCAAGTCCGGACTAATGGTTTCCCAACTTTGTCCTTCATTCTCGGTTACAAATAAATGGTTACCACCTGCATACAAACGCTTGGGATTATGCGGAGAAAAGAAGAAAGGAAAATTCCATTGGAACCTATATTTCAACACATCGGCGCCAGCCCCCATGGGATTATCAGGCCAAACATTAATAGCGCGGTTCTCACCGGTCTTGTGATCCAGTCTTGACAAATAACCACCATAGTTACCACCATAAACAATATCTGGATTTGATGGATCTGCAACTACATAACCACTCTCAGAACCAGCAGTTCCTTCCCAGTCTCTTTCTGTAATACCAGGTCCATTGGTACGGCTCTTCATTCTAAATGTACCGTTGTCTTGTTGGGCTCCAAGTATATTATAAGGAAAAGCGTTGTCTGTGCTAACGCGATAGATCTGTGCAGTAGGCTGGTTCATCAAACTACTCCAATTAGATGCTCCATCATAACTTACTTGTGCACCACCATCATCTGCTACAATCATACGATTGCCATCTTCTGGATCAATCCATAAATCGTGGTGGTCACCGTGTGGGGTGTTCACACCAGTAAATGTTTTACCACCATCGCGGCTACGCATAAAGTCTACGTTCGGGCAGTATACCAGATTTTCATTTTTAGGATCTACATATACTTTGGTATAGTACCAAGCGCGTTGACGAATATTGTTGTCACTACAAGTAAGGCTCCAAGTTTGGCCTCCATCATTGCTCACAAATAAACCCCCATTGGCGTTTTCAATAATGGCAAATATTTTGTCTGTATTGGAAGGAGCTACAGCAACACCTACAATACCCCAAACACCTTTTGGAAATCCTTTATTGGTAGAAATGTTTTTCCATGTTTCTCCACCATCTACAGATTTATAAATACCACTTCCTTCTCCTCCACTCTCCATACTATATGGCGTTCTAATCACATGCCACATACCTGCATAAAATACATTGGGATTACCTGGCTCCATCACAAGGTCTGAACAACCCGTTTGGTTATTGGCATAGAGCATTCTTTTCCAAGTCTTACCACCATCGGTTGTTTTGTAGACACCACGTTCTTCATTGGGTCCAAACAAATGACCCATCACACCCACCCAAACCGTATTGGGATCTCTAGGATGAATAATGATGCGCGTAATATGGCGTCCATCTTTTAAACCCAGATTACGCCAGGTTTTACCAGCATCATCTGAGCGCCAAATACCACCCAAACCTTCGGCTACGTTACCACGCATGGTGTTTTCTCCTTCACCAACATAGAGGATATTTTCATCGCTCTGCGCCACAGCAACAGAACCAATGGTACCTCCAAAATATTTGTCAGAAATATTTTTCCAGTTACTACCACCATCGGTGGTTTTCCAAACACCACCACCCGTGCTACCAAAATAAAAATTCATTTTGTTCTTGTAACTACCCGCCACAGCTGCACTGCGTCCTCCTCTAAAAGGACCCATTTGCCTAAATTTCACTTTGGAAAAAAGGGCCGAATCGGCGTTGGTTTCCACAGCAATAGTTGGAACTGTCTTTACTTGTTTTTTTTGTGCCATCAGCCCCGTCAATAACAGACAGGCCGATAAGGACATCAGGATGCTTTTTCTCATGTGTATAGAATTGGAGCATCAAGTTACAAAGCAATCCTCCCCGTTCAAAAAATAAATGAGCAAGAATTAAAAGACAAACTTCAAATTCAGGTCTTTTCCGGCCAATACTAGTGGAATCCTGAGTTC
>JBEAPC010000269.1:0-9021 GCA_041164585.1 Bacteroidota bacterium | reverse complement strand
ATTTAAATATGGGAGTACTATTTTGTACCAACAAGCCAAAGTTCTGGGTATTCCAACCGGACTTAGGTTATTTGAAGGAGCGGGGCATACATTGGATAATAATAGGTTAAAACAGGACAGTGCTTTGCAATATTTGTCTAATTGGCTTTATCTGCAATTGAAAGAGACTACCAGGGTTCCACAGGCCCCAAAAACTAAAAAAAGGGCTAGCCAAATGGCTATTTTGACCAAAATAGGGGCTTTTTAAGCCTGAAACCCCCAATTTTAGGCCTGTTTTCCTTTGTAAATCCCGTCTTTTCCTTACCTTTGCAGCCCCGAATTTTAAACCATCGGGGTTATTTTATGCAATTTTTCTTGAAACAATTAAATGCAGATGCACAGGAGAACGCCGCAGCTTCAGAAGCTGTTGAAGTTCCTACTGCAACAACAAATGCACCTGTGGCTGAAGCACCTACAGCGGTTGTGGAAGCACCTGTTGCTGTTGAAACAGCACACGATGACTTTGACTGGAGTATCGACAAACGTAACGTAAGTTCTTATGCCGAAACTGAACGTTTAAAGTATGACAAAGTTTACGATGAAACCTTTGTACAAATTGCCGATGGCGAGATTGTAAGAGGTGGCGTTGTAGCACTAACCAAAACAGACGTTGTAATCAACATCGGTTTCAAAAGCGATGGTTTGGTTTCATTGAATGAATTCCGTGACGTACCAGGTTTGAAAATTGGTGACGAAGTGGAAGTAATGGTAGTTGAAAAAGAAGACAGGGGCGGTAACTTGCACCTGAGCCGTAAATCTGCTCGCATCTTCCGTGCTTGGGAAAGAATTGTGGAAGTACACAAGACTGGTGAAGTTATCACTGGTACTGTTACTAGCAAAACCAAGGGTGGTTTGATTGTAGACGTATTTGGTATGGAAACTTTCTTGCCAGGTTCTCAGATTGACGTTAAACCTGTAACTGACTACGATCAGTTTGTTGGAAAAACTATGGAGTTCAAAGTGGTTAAGATTAACGAAGCCATTAAGAATGCCGTAGTATCTCACAAAGCACTGATTGAAAGTGATATTGAAGCACAACGTGCCGAGATCATGAGCAAACTAGAAAAAGGACAAGTATTAGAAGGTGTGGTGAAAAACATCACAGACTTTGGTGCTTTCATGGATCTTGGTGGCTTAGACGGTTTGTTGTACATCACCGATATTTCATGGGGCCGTATCTCTCACCCAAGCGAAGTGGTGAAGATGGACCAGAAATTACAAGTGGTTGTATTGGACTTCGACGACGACAAAAAACGTATCAGTCTTGGTCTGAAACAATTGACTCCACATCCTTGGGACGTGTTGCCTGAAGGTTTGTCTGAAGGATCAGTTGTAAAAGGTAAAGTGGTAAATATTGAAGATTACGGTGCATTCTTAGAAATTCAGCCTGGTGTTGAAGGTCTGGTTCACGTATCTGAAATCACTTGGGCTAACACCCCAATCAATGCTAAGGAATTCTTCAAATTAGGAGATGAGTACGAAGCTAAAGTGGTTACCCTTGACAAAGACGCAAGGAAAATGAGCTTGAGCATCAAACAAATGAGCCAAGATCCTTGGAGTACTATTGAAAACAAATTCCCTGAAAACAGTAAGCACAAAGGCTTGGTGAAAAACATCACTCCTTATGGCGTATTTGTTGAATTGGAGCCAGGTATTGGTGGTATGATCCACATCAGCGACTTAAGCTGGTTGAAGCGTTTCAATCACCCAACTGACTACACTAAAGTTGGTGAATACATTGATATCATCATCTTGAGCATTGATAAGGAAAACCGCAAATTGCAATTGGGTCACAAGCAATTGGAAGAAGATCCTTGGAATGCACTAGAAGATACATTTGCTGTAGGTACTGTTCATGAAGGAACTGTTACCCGCAAAGATGACAAAGGTGCTTTGGTACAATTACAGTATGGTTTAGAAGGATTCACTCCTAACCGTCACCTGAATAAGGAAGATGGTTCTACAGTGAAAGCTGACGAAACTACTCAGTTTGTTGTGATCGAGTTTGATCGTAACGAAAAGCGTATTGTATTGAGCCACGCTCGTATCTGGGAACAACAAGTAGCTGAAGTGAAAGAAACTGCTAAAAAAGAAGCAAAAGCTGAATCTGAAAGCACTAAAAAAGCTGTTAAAAACATCCAAGCCAAGGTTGAAAAAACAACTTTGGGTGACCTGAGCGCACTTGCCGAAATCAAGGCAAAATTGCAGGAAGGCGAAGGAGATAAGCAATAATTCCTGTTTGAATCAGTCAAAAGGCTGTTCCGCTTAGGTGGAACAGCCTTTTTAGGTAATTCTTAACTAGGATTTGGCCCAAACCAACATCCAAGTTTATATATTGCCCGATAATAACTAATTTTGCAAACTTGTATGAATAGGATCCTCATTTTATTGTTTTCGGTTCTGGTACTCGGCAGCTGCTCCAACAAGTTCTCCAAGATTGTGAAGAGCAAGGATTACGAGTACAAGCATAAGATGGCGGACCAGTATTACGAGCAAAAGAATTACGGATACGCACAACAGCTCTTTGAAGACATTTTTCCCTATATCAAAGGCACTCCCGGATATGAAGAGGCTTACTATAAGTTTGCCTATTCCTATTACTACCAGAAGGATTATCTAAATGCAGAGAATCTTTTTAAGAGTTTTGTGGAGAGTTTTCCTAACAGTGCCAAAGTGGAAGAATGTGATTACATGCGGGCTTACTGCTATTTTAAGCAGTCTCCCAAGATTGACCTTGATCAAACCAATACCAATAAGACCATTGGTCTGATGCAAACTTTTATCAATACCCACCCAAGTTCTCCAAGAGGAAAAGAGGCGGCGGAGATTATTGATAAATGCAGGGAGAAACTGGAAGCCAAAGATTATAAGAGTGCTGGATTGTATTACAACCTAGGATTCTATAAGGCCGCGGCCATTGCCTATGGAAATGTGTCTGATAATTTTCCAGACAGCAAAAAGGCGGATGAGTACAAGCTGCAAGTAATTAAGTCTTATTTCAAATATGCTGAAATGAGCTATGAAGACAAACAATTGGCACGCTATGAAAAAGTGTTGTCAGAGTGTGCAGACTTCTCAGAGCGATTCAGCGAAAGCAAATACCTGGCAGAAGTGGCCAAAATAAAAACACAAACAAATAACTTTATCAAAAACCTGAAAAAATGAGCAAATTAAGAAGGCAAATGAGCGCTAACACTGCCAGCGTTGTTGAAACCAAAAGCCTGATTGAGATCAAAGGAAAAACAGGTAATTTGTACGAATCCATTGCCATCATTGCAAGAAGGGCTAACCAAATTAATATTTCTTTGCGTGAGGAACTGCATAATAAACTAGAAGAATTTGCTAGCCACACTGACTCTTTAGAAGAAATTCACGAAAACAAAGAGCAGATAGAAATCTCTAGGGCTTATGAAAAAATGCCTAATCCAGCTATCTTGGCAACCCAAGAGTTCATGGAAAACAAAATCTACCATAGAAGAAATAACGAGAACGACCTGTTCCGTTAATAGATAAAATTTATGTAAATACCTAAAACGACAGCATTTGCCTGTCGTTTTTTGTTATTTTCAAGTCTAACTAGAAACCATGTTGCAAGGAAAAAAAATCTTATTGGGAATTACTGCCAGCATTGCTGCCTATAAATCTATCCTTTTGGTTAGGTTGTTGGTAAAAGCTGGAGCAGAAGTAAGGGTGATCATGACCCCTGCCGCAAAAGATTTTGTATCACCCTTGGTCTTGTCTACACTGACCAATCATCCCGTGTTAATAGAGCTTGCTGGTACCGAAGGATGGTCAAATCATGTGCAGTTGGGCCGTTGGGCAGACTTATTTGTAATTGCCCCATTAAGCTGTAATAGTTTGTCAAAAATGGCCAATGGTCAATGTGATAACTTATTAATGGCAAGCTATTTATCTGCCACCTGTCCGGTGATGGTGGCACCCGCCATGGATGAAGACATGTGGCAGCATAACAGCACCAAAAGGAATTTGCAGACCCTACATAATGACGGCATTTATATCATGCCCGTTGAAACAGGGGAGTTGGCCAGTGGTTTATTTGGTCCGGGTAGAATGGCTGAACCAGAAACCATTTTACACGCCCTGATCAGTAGATTTTTTAGAAAAGATAGTTTGAAAGGGAAGCGTGCATTGGTTACAGCGGGTCCTACATTTGAAGCCATTGACCCCGTTAGATTTATAGGCAATTATTCCTCCGGACAAATGGGTTTTGCACTAGCAGAAGCCTTGTATTTGCAAGGTGCCGATGTGGTTTTGGTAACAGGTCCTACAGCACTTACTCCGGCCTTTGCAGGCATAGGATTGGTAAGGGTAGTTAGCGCAGCAGAAATGTTTGAAGCTTGTAATCGGGTCTTTGGTAATATGGACATTGCCATATTATCCGCAGCTGTTGCCGATTATAAAATGGAGCATATTGCGGAGCAAAAAATCAAAAAGACAAACACAGATCCCACTTTACAATTGGTGAAAACAAAAGATATTTTGGCCCATTTGGGTGCGTCTAAAAAACCAGGGCAATTTGTGGTGGGTTTTGCACTAGAAACAGAGAATGAATTAGAAAATGCACAGAAAAAACGCTTGGCCAAAAATGCCGATGCCATTGTACTCAATTCACTCAATGATAAAGGTGCTGGTTTTGGAAGTACGCAAAATCAGGTAACCATTCTTGACCAAGATGGAGCAGGAATATTCATTCCACTGGTTTCAAAAACCGTTGTAGCAGAGCAAATTGTTTCATACATTGTATCCAAGACTCATGCATAAAAAATTACTCATATTATTTGCAGCTTGTCAATTGTTGGTTCTTGGAGCAGCTGCTCAGGAACTCAATGCCCGTGTAAACGTTATCTCCAATAGGGTAGGAACAACTGTAGACAGGAAAATATTCACCAACCTACAACAACAGCTAACCAACCTGCTCAATACCCGCAAGTGGACCAATGAAACCTACAAAGTGCAGGAGAAAATTGATTGTAGTTTTATCATCAATATTGAACAAGTAGTGGAGCCCAATATTTACAAAGCAACACTTACTGTGCAAGCTGCAAGACCCATTTATAATGCTTCTTATAAGTCAGCTATTGTGAATTACCAAGACGCAGATTTGACTTTTAAATACATAGAATTTCAACCGGTGGAGTTTAATGAAAATAGGGTGCAGGGTAATGATGCATCTGCCGCCAATTTAACTGCAGTGATTGCATTTTATGCTTATTCTATTATTGGATTGGACAATGATTCTTTTAGCCCCAAAGCAGGTGAAAATCAATTTAATAAAGCACTGAATGTGGTGACCAATGCACCAGAAGGAAAAAACATAGCGGGTTGGCGCATCTTTGATGGTTTGAGAAATAGATACTGGCTCAATGAAAACCTCACAAACAATAAGTACAATATTATCCATGATGTGATCTATACCTATTATCGTGCAGGGATGGACAAGTTGTATGATAATGAAGCAGAAGCTAGGGGTAATATTTTACAAGCCTTAATTCAATTGCAAGCCTTTAATAAAGAGAACCCCAATACCATGATCCTGCAGTTTTTCATGCAAGGGAAATACCAAGAATTGGTGGGCATTTTTAAAAATGCATCGGGTGCTGAAAAAGCTAGGGCCCTTGAAATATTGAGTGAGATAGATATTGTGAATTCAAGCAAATACAAACAAGCATTGCAATGATTAGGAAATGGATAATCTTATTGGGCTTTTGCTTTTCTATCTTGGCTTGTAAAAAGACACCTAAGGACCAAGTGGTTTTGCCAATCAATACCATGAAACTAGCCATGTGGGATATGATGCGGGCAGATGAATGGTTTACACAAACCACGCTCAAAGACACCCTCTACTTGCGCAAAAAAGAAAATATCCAATTGTATGAGCAAGTCTTTGCCATACACGGTACTACGCGCAAACAGTTTTATAATAGTTACAAATACTATGAAACGCATCCCAAAGAATTCAAGGAATTAATGGATTCTATTTATGCTTTAAAAGAAAGGGAAAAAGCCCCCCCAATTCCACCGCCTGTTAAAATTCCTAAAAGCCAACGCTAACAATCATTAGTTTTTCTAACTTCGGGCCATAATGATTGCCCATGAATAAAGTATATACCAGCGCTGCATTAGCCATTGCAGATATTCCTTCCCATGCAACACTGATGTTAGGAGGGTTTGGTTTAAATGGTATTCCCGAAAACTGTATCAAAGCCTTAGTAGAAAAAGGCATTAATGGTCTCACCTGTATTTCAAATAATGCAGGGGTAGATGATTTTGGACTTGGCCTGCTTTTACAAACAAGGCAGATTAAAAAAATGATCAGTAGCTATGTGGGTGAGAACGCAGAATTTGAAAGACAACTCCTGAGTGGAGAACTAGAAGTAGACTTGGTACCCCAAGGAACACTGGCCACCCGTATACAAATGGCAGCTATGGGAATTCCTGCTTTTTTTACTCCAGCTGGCTATGGTACAGAAATAGCTCAAGGAAAAGAGGTTAGAGAATTCAATGGAAAAATGCATTTAATGGAATTGGCATTGCACGCAGATTTTGCATTGGTAAAAGCTTGGCGTGGAGACCATTTGGGCAATTTACAGTTTAGAAAAACCACCAGAAATTTCTCTACTTCTATGGCAAAAGCGGGAACCATTACCATTGCTGAAGTAGAAGAATTAGTTGCGCCAGGAGTAATAGATCCTGATGATGTTCATGTGGCGGGAGTCTATGTGCACCGCATATTTCAGGGCAGCAACTATGAAAAAAGAATTGAACGCAGAACGGTGCAAATTCCATCATCCCATTAAACCTATCCTATGGCACTTGACAAATATGGCATAGCCAAACGCATTGCGCAGGAGCTGCGCGATGGAATGTATGTAAACCTTGGCATTGGGATTCCCACTTTGGTAGCAAATTATATTCCAGAAGGAATGGATGTATTTTTTCAAAGTGAAAATGGCATTTTGGGTATGGGTCCATATCCTACAGAAGAAACCATTGATGCGGATTTGATCAATGCGGGTAAAGAAACCGTAACCCTTATCAAGGGAGGCGCTTTTTTTGACAGTGCTGAAAGTTTTGGCATGATTAGGGCAGGCAAGATTAACCTGACCGTTTTAGGTGCTATGGAAGTAAGTGATGTTGGTGATATTGCCAATTGGAAGATTCCAGGCAAAATGGTTAAAGGAATGGGAGGTGCTATGGACTTAGTGGCCAGTGCCAAAAACATTATTGTAGCCATGATGCATACCAATCCCAAAGGAGAGAGTAAATTATTACCCCAGTGCAGTTTACCCCTTACAGGCATTCAATGTGTCAAAAAAATTGTGACAGAACTAGCGGTACTAGAAGTTGGCCCTAATGGATTTATCTTACTTGAAAGAGCTCCCGGGGTTTCTGTAGCTGAGATTGTGGCAAAAACTGCAGGAAGGTTACAAGTACCAGAACTGGTTCCAGAAATGGTCATTTAAGCCATTTAAACCTTTCATTGGAAAAATTGTTTCTGCTTTTGTAATAGGCAATGACCATTTGCATGGGTTGTTGACGTATTTTGCAGCACTTAAAAATTTTACCATGAGCATTCAAGTTGGCGAAAAAGCCCCCGTATTATCCTTGTTTGATACAGAGAAAAATCAAGTTGCGCTAGGAGCATCTGACAAAAACACCGTTGTGTTGTTTTTTCCTCTGGCTTTCACCGGTGTTTGCACCGCTGAATTGTGCAATATTCGCGACAATATTGCCGTATACAACAATACCAATGCAACTGTATTGGGTGTTTCTGTGGATTCCCTATTTACACTGGGCAAATTCAAAGAAGAACAAAAATTAAATTTCCCCTTGTTGAGTGACTTCAATAAGGATGCTGCAAAAGCATTTGGCGTTTTGTATGAGACCTTCCCTGCATTTGGTATGCAAGGGGTTAGCAAACGTGCCGCTTTTGTTATAGACAAAGAAGGAGTTGTGCGTTATGCAGAAGTTTGCCCTACACCGGGTGACTTGCCTAGCTTTACAGCTATCCAAGACTGTTTGGCTGGATTAAACTAATTCATTGGAATATTTTAGGGCCTCGTGCGTTTAGCGCGGGGCCTCTTTTTGTTAAAAAATCGGCAATCTTGTTTTATTTAACAATGTTTTGCTAATTTTCCATTGAAAACCAATGGGCCGGGAAGCTTATGAAGTATATATACACGCTCTCTTTAATGATCTTACTAGTTGTTGGCAGCAGTTTTGTTGCAGACAATGAGACCAATTTGGTCACTAGTACCAAGATCATGCGTGTTTATCCCAACCCTGCTACTTCCTATATCATTTTTGAGTTTGACAAATCGGTAGACAAGACTTACAGCTTGCAAATTTTTGCTTTTTTTGGAAAGAAAATGACCGAACAAAGACTCACTGATACCAAACTAAATATCACCCTAGATGACAATTACCTACGCGGTTTGTACATCTATCAATTGCGTGATCAAACCGGAAAAATTGTTGAATCCGGTAAGTTTCAAGTAAACAAATAAGTAGCTTTTTTGCGCCAATGTTTGCTATCTATCGCAAACTTCTACAATCAAGAATTTGAGATAATTGGTATTTTCCATTCCCCAAATAATAGGATGGTCTGAGCTCTGTGCCTGAAACACCACTTGTCTAATTCTTTTGCGTGCGTCTTTTGCAGCTTGATCAATAGCAGACAAAAACATTTCTGGATTTACCAAATTGGTACAGCTAGACGTAACAAGGAACCCCCCGTTGCGTAAGAGTTTCATGCCGCGTAGATTAATTTCTTTATAGCCTGTAATGGCTTTGCCAATGCTCTCTCTGCTCTTGGTAAATGCAGGTGGGTCCAACATGACTACATCATATTTGCGTCCGTCTTTGCCCCATTGTTTGAGCACATCAAAAGCGTTCATGGCTTCAAATTTGCAGATATTATCAAGCCCATTTAAAGCAGCATTTTTATTGGCTTGGGCCACA
>JBEAPC010000268.1:0-8909 GCA_041164585.1 Bacteroidota bacterium | reverse complement strand
TTATCTAAAAGGCATTAGAAAAGAAGTATTGCACAAATAAGCCGTTCCTATAACTTACTCATAATAAAAATCAAGTGAGAAAGGGAGATTCTGGAAGAACATAGAAGTAAACTGTAAGAATTAGCAACAATTTGCTACTTATCAATTACTAAAACAAAAAACATGATTCTCATTATTTTAGGCTTGATTGTATTCATAGCCGCATTTTCACTTAAAAAAGGCAACCACCCCCTTCCTCAATACGCCAATGCCGCAAGGATTACGGGTATTTCATTAGTGCTGATTGGTTTTCTAACATCCAGTGTTAAACAAATTGACGCGGGTCAGATTGGTGTTAAATCTTTGTTTGGTAAAGTGCAAGATGACGTACTCACCAGCGGTTTAACCATGGTGAATCCCTTGGTAGACGTTAAAAAAATTGATATCAAAACCCTCAACTATACTATGAGTGGTGTACATGATGAGGGAGACCAACAAGGTGATGACGCCATTCGCGTATTAACTGCTGACGGTTTGGAAGTGGTGATTGACCTAACTGTTTTGTATAGAGTAATGGCCACTGAAGCGCCTAAATTGGTGAAAGAAACTGGTCTGGATTTTAAGGACAAAATTGTAAGACCCATTACCCGTACCAAGATCAGGGATAATGCCGTGTTCTATACGGCTGTTGATTTATATAGTACCAAGCGTGATTTGTTTCAGGCTAGGATTTTTAAAACCATTGACGAAAATTTTAAACAACGTGGTTTGGTCTTAGAACAATTATTGGTGCGCAATATTACTTTGCCTGCCAGTGTAAAAGGTTCTATTGAAGAAAAAATCAAAGCTGAACAGGACGCACAGAAAATGGAATTTGTGCTGCAAAAAGAAAAACAGGAAGCCGAGCGTAAACGCGTAGAAGCACAAGGTATTGCAGACTATCAGCGCATCATGAGTTCTGGTCTTACTGACAAGCAATTGCAGTATGAGCAGATTCAGATGATGAAGGGTCTTGTCACATCGCCCAATGCTAAGGTGATTATCATGGGTAAGGGAAATACTCCGGTAATTCTTGATACCAAGGATGATAAAAAATAAACTCTGAAAAATAACTAGCAAAAAAGATAGTTAAGAGCATCGGCCCAGCCGGTGCTTTTTTATTGGGGTTGTTCAAACTCAGAATACCCGGGATCCTCAAAATCTATCGGCTTTAGCCATAGCTTTTTTAGGTAACTAAATAGGAGTACAAAACTCAGAATCAACCAAGAATAAAACAGGATTTGGGCCAAGTGTATGCCCTGGTCTAAAAAACCAAATTGGTACATGATACCCAGGGTAGAATTTATGGCCATCCAAAAAATGGCTAGTGCAATGGTATTGACTATGCGCAACAAATATTCCCTAACGCCTGGTTCCATAATGTTGATTGTATGATGAATGACAAGTAGTTGCCCTAATTGTTCAAACCTAGTCAAAACTTTGGTTACTCACGGCTGCCAGTTTCAAGATCCGGTCAAACTGAGCAGGAGTCAGGTCATTGTAGAAATAGTAAATAGGATCTACCTGACGGCCACTTCTACGCACTTCATAGTGGCAGTGTGGTCCCGTACTTTTTCCAGTGGTACCTACATACCCTATTACTTCTCCCCTTTTCACTTTTTCTCCTACCCTAGCTTTAATCTTAGACATATGCCCATACAGGGTTTGATAACCAAATCCATGGTTGATCACCACGCGGTTACCATAACCACCGGTATTAAAACCTGCATCGCTGACCGTACCATCTGCTGTGGCATAAATAGGCGTTCCTGAAGGAGCCGTAAAGTCCAAACCAGGATGCAGTCTTCTGTCTTTGTACACCGGGTCAATCCTATAACCAAAACCAGAAGCAATTCTGTCTAGGTTCTTATTGCTCACTGGTTGTATAGAAGGTGTGGCATTGATCAATTTTTCTTTGTTTTTCACCAGATTGATAATCTCAACATAAGACTTGTCTTGAGATTTTTGTCTAATGGCCAATAAGTTTAACTGATCGGTCATACTATTCACCAGTTCGGTTTCACCCATACGGGCCACCATTTTTACCTCGTTCTTTTTCTCTACCACTTTGGTACGGATACTATCCGGAATGGGCGTTGTTCCAAAGATTTCACGGTACACATTGTTGTCTCTGTTTTCCAGTTCGTCCATCTGTAATTCCAGCTCATTCATCCGCTCACTAAGAATGCTATAGCGCTGTTTCATGTCTTCATTTTCCTGACGCAGGAATTTCTCCTTGGGGCTATCAATGTATTTGAACACAATAAAAACAATCAGTAACCCAGTTACAATACAGGCCGTTACAAAGGCAAAGACCTGCAAGAGTCTTACCCGCAACGGTACTTCCAGTTTTTCAAAACGGAGTGTATGGGTATTGTAATAGTATTTGATTTTTTTCATCGCGCTAGCCTATGAGCTTTTGTAATTCCATTTTTAGGTCCTATTCCAGGGTTCAATACCATGTATTCCCCCTAGTAATCCTTACCTTTGCAACCCCTGAAAAGCCATCAAAGATAGTTTCAAAGGGCTAAAACAGTGATTTAAATTTCTATAGAACATGAACAGCAGTTCCCAGATTCGTCAGCAATTTCTTGATTTTTTTGCATCCAAAGGGCATCAGATTGTACCATCGGCCCCCATTGTGGTGAAGAATGACCCTACCCTGCTTTTTACCAATGCGGGTATGAATCAGTTCAAGGATTATTTTTTGGGAAACAAACAAGCACCTTCTCCACGAGTGGCAGATACCCAAAAATGTTTGCGCGTGAGTGGTAAGCACAATGACTTAGAAGAGGTTGGTGTAGATACCTATCACCATACCATGTTTGAAATGTTGGGTAACTGGAGCTTTGGCAATTATTTTAAAGCAGAAGCCATTGCCTGGAGTTGGGAACTACTCACGGAAGTATATAAGATTGACAAGAACAGACTCTATGTCACCATTTTTGAGGGCGATGAAAAAGAGCATTTAGACAAAGACCTAGAAGCTTTTGAAGAATGGAAAAAATGGATTGCCCCAGAGCGCATTTTGTTGGGTAATAAAAAAGATAACTTCTGGGAAATGGGTGATACTGGACCCTGTGGGCCCTGCTCTGAGATTCATGTAGACTGCCGTCCAGACGCAGAACGTGCCTTGGTAGATGGAAAAACATTGGTGAACAATGACCATCCGCAGGTGATAGAAATCTGGAACAATGTATTCATGCAGTTTAACCGTCTCAAAGACGGAAGTCTGGAACCCCTACCCGCCAAACACGTAGACACAGGCATGGGATTTGAAAGATTGGTTCGTGTAATCCAAGGCAAGACCAGCAACTATGATACCGATGTATTTACTGGCACCATTGCTCACGTAGAAAAAATTACGGGTCTGACTTATGATTTTAGCGCTAGCAAACAAGCCATTGCTTTTAGGGTAATTGCAGACCATATTAGGGCCATCAGTTTTACCATAGCAGACGGACAATTGCCTTCTAATACCGGAGCGGGTTATGTAATTCGTCGCATTTTGCGCAGGGCCGTTAGATATTATTATTCTTACCTGAATTATAAACAACCCCTCTTGCACCAATTACTGCCACAATTAGCAGAGCAGTTTGCTACTGTTTTCCCCGAGCTCAAACAGCAATTGGAATTTGTGGGCAAGGTTGTAAAGGAAGAAGAAGACGCCTTTTTAAGAACCTTGGATAAGGGGCTCAAACGCATAGATGATTTGTTGGTGGCTAGTTCTCAATCAGTAGAAAAACAGATTGGTGGTAAAGCCGCATTTGAACTATTTGACACATTTGGTTTTCCCATTGACTTGACCAGGTTAATTGCATCAGAGAATAGCATTAGTGTAGACGAAACTGGTTTTGAAGCAGAAATGCAACAACAGAAAAACAGGAGCCGTGCCGCATCTGTATTGGATACCCAAGACTGGGTGGTTTTATCAGAAACAGCTGGTGAAGGTTTTGTAGGATACCAAGATATTTTGGTGCATACACAGATAACCAAGTACCGCAAGATTAGCTCAAAAGGTAAAGAGCAATACCAATTGGTTTTGGCTACTACCCCATTCTATGCAGAGAGCGGTGGCCAGGTGGGCGATACGGGTTGGTTGGAATTTGAGGGAGAACGTATTGATGTAACCGATACCAAAAAAGAGAATGACCTGATTGTTCATTTTGTAAACAATCTACCGGTTAATATTCAGGCGGAATGCAAGGCCAGCATTAATGTAGAAAGAAGATTATTTACTTGCTATAACCACACGGCTACGCATTTAATGCACGCAGCACTCAGAACCGTTTTGGGCACACACGTGGCGCAAAAAGGATCCTTGGTCAATGAAGAAGAACTGCGTTTTGACTTCTCGCATTTTGCACGCGTGAGCGATGAGGAACTGCGTCAGGTAGAACGCATGGTAAATGACAAGATCCGCGAAAATATTCCAGTGGTAGTTAGGGAATTACCCAAGGAAGAAGCCCTGAAACTTGGTGCCATGGCCTTGTTTGGAGAAAAATATGGCAATACCGTACGCGTGGTAACCATTGACCCTAATTATTCTATTGAGCTTTGTGGTGGTACACACGTGTATCATACCGGTATGATTGGACTATTCAAGATTACCGCAGAAGCAGCAGTGGCAGCGGGTGTAAGAAGAATTGAAGCCCTTACAGGAAGCAAGGCATTTAATTATCTCTATGACCAATTTGCCGGTCTGCGTGAAGTAGGCACCCTACTGAAAACAAAAGACCCACTCAAAGCTGTAGAAAAAATTATCCTAGAAAAACAGGAACTAGAAAAAAAATTAGAAAGCCTAGAAGCCAAACAATTGGTGGTGATTCGCGAGCAATTGATTGCTAGTAAAGAAGCATTCACCTTGAACAATGGCGCCAATGGATTTTTTGTAGGACAAGAAGTAAGCGTGAGCAGTGCGGATCATTTAAAGAAACTTTGCTTTGAGCTAAAAACCTCATTGGGCAATGATTACCTGGTAGTCTTGGTAGCCAATCTGGCGGGCAAACCATCGGTCTGCATTTTGTTATCAGACAGTATGGTTTCTGACAAAAATCTAGAAGCGCCTAAGATGATTAAAGAAATAGTAACCCCGCTGATCAAAGGCGGTGGCGGTGGCCAAAAAACACTGGCTACTGCTGGGGGACAAGATGCCAGCAATCTGGGTCAGGTGGTGGCGCAGATTAAGGCCTTGGTCATCTAAGCGTTTTTCAACTTATTTTAAATCCCGGCCCCATGGCTGGGATTTTTTTTGTCCATTCATTAACCTTGATTAACCATTGTGCAAGGTTCATTAATGTAGTACCCATCTATATTTGAATCATCAAACAAAAATGATTCTATATGAATAAGCAAATTATCTACAGTACTTTTTTGGCGTTGAGTCTTAGTGCTTGCGCCATGGCCCAAACAAAAGATGCACCTAAAGAAAAAAAATCAAAGGTTGAAGAAGAAGTTATTGTCATCAATGATGGCAAAAAAGGAACCGAAAAAATGACCGTAAGGGTTGAGGGTAATAAAGTGACCATCAATGGCAAAGACGTTGACAGTTTTAAAGACAGTGATTGGGAGAAATTTGGCAATAAGAAAATCATTGTAAACATGGAGGGTAAAAATGGTTTTAACATGCATATGCCTCCCATGGAATTCAATACTGAAATCAAATCCAATAAAGCCATGCTGGGTGTGGTAACAGAAAAAACAGAGAAGGGCGCGCAAGTAAAAGAAGTGAACAAAGAATCAGCCGCTGCCAAAGCGGGTTTGCAGGTAGGTGATGTAATTACCAAATTGGGGGATACCAAGATTGAATCGGCCGACGGCCTATACAATGCCGTCAGCAAATACAAACCTGAGGAGAAAGTGAGTGTTACTTACTTGCGCGATGGAAAAGAAAAAACCACAACCGCAATATTAGGAAAAAATACTTCCGTGAATATTCGCTCTATGAAAATGGACAAGGGCAATTTTGACATTCGCATACCCAACATGGACCACAATTTTAATTTTGACGAGCATGTAATGAAGGGCGGACCAGGCAATGTTCGTATCATGAGCTCCAATGGTAGACCCAAACTAGGCATGCAAATAGAAGACTTGGAAGCAGGTGATGGAGTGAAGGTTACTGATGTAGATGATGAGCTTCCTGCTGGAAAAGCAGGTTTAAAAGAAGACGATATTATCACTGAGATTAACGGCAAATTTGTTAAGTCTGTTGATGAGCTTAGGGACCAGATCAAAGACCTAAAACCCGGTGATGCGGTGAAACTAGGTCTGAAAAGGGGTGGCAAAGCCCAGACCCTAGAACTTAAGATTCCAAAGAAATTGAAGTCTGCCAACCTATAATACACCTATTTAGTTTTTTTTCTCCTATTGTGCAACCACGCCGTTCCCGGCGTGGTTATTTTTTTGACAAAATGCTTCATTCTCACCAGCTTCTGCTACTAGAAAGCTATTTTTGCAACCTATGTCATGGAGCGATAAATATCAGGTGGTAATTGGGTTAGAAGTTCATGCCCAATTGGCTACCCAGAGCAAATTGTTTTGCGGAGACAGCACGGCTTTTGGAGCTGACCCCAATACGCATATTAGTCCCATTACCATGGGGCATCCGGGTACCCTGCCCAAGACCAATGCCAAAGCGGTGGATTATGCCATTAAAATGGGTTTGGCTTGTGGTTGTGAAATTGAGAAAGACAATTATTTTGCCCGCAAAAACTACTTCTATCCAGATCTTCCCAAGGGTTATCAGATTTCTCAACATACCACCCCTATTTGTAAGGGTGGGCTGGTTAGGATTAAAACCGCCGAAGGGACTTATAGAAATGTGCAATTGAACCGGATTCATTTGGAAGAAGACGCAGGTAAAAGCATCCATGATTTAGATCCCAATTTTACCTGTATTGACCTGAATAGAGCTGGCACACCACTCATTGAAATTGTGACCGAGCCCGATATTTTTTCTGCCGATGAAGCCTGGCAATACGTGACTGAGGTTCGTAAACTGGTGCGTTGGTTGGGGATCTGTGATGGTAATATGGAAGAAGGTTCTCTGCGTTGCGATGCTAATATTTCATTAAGACCTATTGGTACAGAAAAACTGGGAACCCGCGTAGAAGTCAAGAACCTGAACAGCATTCGCAACGTAAAAAAAGCCATTGAGTTTGAAGTGGAAAGATTGGCTACACTCTTGGATGCGGGTGAAAAAATACAACAACAGACCCGCAGTTTTAATGCGGATAATGATACCACATTTGCCATTCGTGACAAGGAAGAAGCCAATGACTATCGCTATTTTCCAGACCCCGATTTGGCACCATTTCATCTAACAGATGTTTTTATAGCAGACCTGAAAGCGCAGTTACCTATGTTGCCACAGGCCTTGATGGCCAAGTACAGCCAAGACTTTGGCTTGAGTGATTATGACGCGCATCAACTTTGTGATGAATTGGCCAGTACCCAATATTTTGACGCTGTTATAGTCCATACCCAACACTATAAAGCCGTGGCCAACTGGATGCTGGGACCAATTAAACAATGGTTGCACGAGCACTATTTGGGCATTGAAGATTTCCCATTAGCGCCTGAGCGTTTAGCGGATTTGTTGAACCTAGTTGATAGTGGTAAAGTGAATTTCTCTGTGGCTTCTTCTAAATTAATGATCGCCTTAATTGAAAACAAAGCAGCTACTGCCCTTCAATTGGCCGAGCAATTAAACCTGATTCAAGTAAGCGATAGCGGTGAGCTAGCCACTTGGGTAGATCAAGCCCTAGCTTCCATGCCAGATAAAGTGGCGGAGTATCGCAAGGGTAAGAAAGGTTTGATTGGACTTTTTGTAGGTGAAGTAAAAAAATTAAGCAAGGGGAAAGCTGATCCAAAAATGGTGACGGCATTATTAGAAAAAGCCCTGCAATCTTAAACGAACAAACATCCCTTTGGGGATTAAACAACCAATATGAAAAAAATCATCCTTCCTTTCTTTCTAGCCATTTTGCTGCTAGCCTGTCAAGAAAAAAAACACGGTGCTTTTGTAGTAAGTGGTTTGGTGACCAATGCGCCTGAACAAAAAATTCTCTTGCAAGAAATTCCTTTTGCGGGTGAGCAACCTATTACACTGGATTCTGCTACTTTAAAAAAGAACGGAACTTTTGAACTCCGTGCCATGGGTAAGGAAGAAGGACTTTATCGTTTACAACTTGAAAAAGGCCCAGCCATTTTGGTGGTGAATGATGGCAAGAGTATTCGTCTGAAAATAGACATGAATCATTTTCGTCAATACAAAGTGGAGGGCTCTGAAGCTACACTGGCCATACACAACCTGATGGAAGACTATCAGGCAAAGGATTCTGCGTTGTATCAAACTTTTATTTTGCTGGACAGTTTGCAAAAACAAAAGAATGATTCTGCCATGACCGTGGCCCTTGGTCAAAGAGATTTGCAAGTAAAAGGCATCAATAGTTTTATTAGTGATTTTATCAAAAAATCGCCCAGCCCTGCAGTTAAATATTATGCCATTGGTCTGGCTTCCAGAACCATGCAAACGGAGGAATTAAAAAATCTGGCCATCGCGTCAGCCAATGATTTTAAAGAACATAGTGGACTGGCTAAATTGAAAAGCATGTTAACGGTTCAGTCTGCAACAGCTACTCCTGCTGCCATTGACCCACTCATCAACAAACAAGCACCAGAGATTAGCCTACCCGATGTAAATGGAAAGATGGTTAGTTTGAGCAGCTTCAAAGGCAAATATGTATTGGTAGATTTCTGGGCTTCTTGGTGTGGTCCATGTAGAGCAGAAAATCCAAATCTGGTAGCTGTGTATCAAAAATACAAGAACAAGAATTTTACTATTCTGGGTGTTTCATTAGATGAGGAAAAAGAATACTGGTTGCAAG
>JBEAPC010000267.1:0-6514 GCA_041164585.1 Bacteroidota bacterium | reverse complement strand
GAAAATTCGTGTGGCACTTTCTCTTAGAACAGAAGAAGTAATACATATACTTTCCTTGGTTGATTTCCATATCACCAAAGGGGCATTGGGCGATTTATATAGACATGAAGACCATCCAAATTATCAGGAAGCGGGTGATCAGATCTTAAGAAGATTTCTAGACGGTTTGGTTATCTATAAACGTGGTCAGCAAGAAGCCAAAGCTGGTGAAACGGTGATTGATTTAAGAAATCAACCTCCAAAACCTAATTTGCCCAAACCTGCTCCTCCTGCAAAAAAGCCAACTGCAACGGGAAAGCTAACCTATCAACCTAAACCTCAAGGGACAAAGGCATCTCAGTCAGCTGCTGGACAATTCAAATCTAATTATAAGAAGACCAAATAGGGGATAAACAAATAAAGCATTTTTATATAATTGAAAATGCAACCGTTTGCGTTCATTTTAGTTGATAAGACTGGGTGAAAAGGCAATCTTTTTGTATATTCATTCCTTATTTTCGGTTTGAGCAACCAATTATTGTACTAATAGTTTTTGAGATGATGACAGCGGAACAGCAGCGATTAAAGGTTAACGCGGGCAGAAAAGTTCCCTTAGAGCAATGGGGCCCCTATCTTTCAGAGCGTCAATGGGGCACGGTAAGAGAGGATTATAGTGGCAATAGTGACGCATGGAATTATTTTCCTTTTAACCACGCACATAGTAGGGCCTATCTCTGGGGAGAAGACGGATTGGGAGGAATTTCTGATTTTTTTGGAAACCTCTGTTTTGGCATTTCATTGTGGAATGGTAAAGACGATATTTTAAAAGAAAGGTTATTTGGTTTAGGCAACTACCAAGGCAACCACGGTGAAGATGTAAAAGAGCTGTATTATTATTTGGATAATATTCCATCGCATTATTATATGCAGATGCTCTATAAGTATCCTCAAGATGCATTTCCTTATCAGCAATTAATTGATGCCAATAGAAATAGAACCAAGTTAGAACCAGAATATGAGATTTTAGATACGGGTGTTTTTGATCAAAACAAATATTTTGACGTTTATATCACTTATGCCAAATACAGTAAAAGAGATATAGGGATCAAGATAGAAATTGTAAATAGGGGAAAGGAAACTGCACCCGTAACGCTCTTGCCCAATCTTTGGTTTTACAATAGATGGCAGCAAAATGACCTGAATCAAAAGCCCAATATTGAGGAAGTAAAAGACGGTGTGGTTAGGGCAACGCATGAAAGAATTGGAAGTTATTATCTGTATTATCAAAAATCCAATGATCGCTTTTTTACAGAGAATGAAACCAATACAGAAAAGCTTTTTGGAACACCCAACGAGTCCATTTTTGTAAAAGATGCATTTAATGACGCCATCATCCTCAACAAGAATGTAGATGCCCTGAAAAAGAAAACGGCTGGAACCAAGTTTGCGCCAGTATATAAAATGAAGATTGCAGGTGGCGAATCAAAAACTGTATACTTACGTTTGGCAGATGTACTAATAGATAGTCCTTTTCCAAAAGGATATGATTCTATCTTTCAGCAAAGAAAGGCCGAGGCCGATGAGTTTTATGAAGAAGTGCTTCCAGATAGTTTAAGCGCAGACACCCGCAATATTCAAAGACAGGCCTTAGCAGGTTTGCTTTGGAGCAAACAATATTATCACTACGATATTGAAAAGTGGATCAGCAATAGCGATAAGATTGCGCCACTAACAGAGCATCGGAAAAATGGTAGAAACCATGATTGGCAACACCTGAAAAATCAAGACATTATTCTTATGCCAGACAAATGGGAATATCCTTGGTATGCAGCATGGGATCTGGCTTTTCATTGTGTGCCCATGGCCATGGTAGATCCTACTTTTGCCAAGCACCAATTGCTCTTGGTTATGCGAGAGTGGTATATGAAACCCGATGGTCAATTACCAGCTTACGAATGGAATTTTAGTGACGTAAATCCACCTGTGCAAGCCTGGGCTGCACTACAGGTATACAATATTGAGAAGAAGCAGTCGGGCAAAGGCGATATTGTATTTCTCAAAAAAATCTTTCAAAAACTGATCATCAATTTCACTTGGTGGATTAACAGAAAAGACAAAAACGGGAACAATATCTTTGAAGGTGGGTTCTTAGGTTTGGATAATATTGGGGTCTTTAATAGAAGTATTCAATTACATAGTGAGGCCCAATTAGAACAGGCAGATGGTACTAGTTGGATGGGTATGTATGCCTTAAATCTAATGGATATGGCCATTGAAATATCCATGCACGATGAAGCATTTGAAGATACAGCTACCAAATTCTTTGAGCATTTTGTTTTAATAGCAGAAGCCCTTAATGAAATGGGTATGTGGAATGATGAAGATAAGTTCTATTATGATACCTTAGGGCTTCCTGGTCATGCACCTATTCAATTGCGGATTCAATCCATTGTAGGTTTGACTTCCTTATTTGCAGTATCAATCATAAACAAACAAGTATTCCAAAAATTACAAGACTTTACTAAGCGGATCAATTGGTTTGAACAATACAGGAAAAAGAATAACAAGTTCTGGCCCAATGAGGAAAAAGTAGAAGAAGACAAGATCTTGATTTCTCTGATACCTAAAGAAAGATTGATTGCCTTATTGCAAAGATTGTTAAATGAAACAGAGTTCTTATCGCCAGGAGGCATTAGGGCTTTGTCTAAATACCATGAAGAGCATCCGTATACGGTGAATATTGAAGGAACTGATTATTCTATTCAATATGATCCGGGAGATAGTACTTCTGACTTTTTTGGAGGGAATAGTAACTGGCGTGGACCAGTCTGGATGCCCATCAACTATTTGATCATTCAAAGTATTAAAAAGTTTGGCGAATTCTATGATGAGTCCTTAACCATTGACTATCCAACTGGATCGGGCAATTATATGTCATTGACAGAAGTTGCTAATGAATTGACCAAGCGGGTAATCAGTTTGTTTGAATTAGACGGGGCCAATTGTAGACAGCTCAACGCAGAGCAAAACTGGTTCTACTGTTTGCCAGAAAACAAAGACCTGGTATTGTTCTATGAATATTTTCATGGAGATACAGGAAGGGGATTAGGAGCCAGTCACCAAAGTGGCTGGACGGCATTGGTTGCAGAGTTAATTAATGAAGTATCGCCCAAGCAGAAAAAAAGAGCACCCTATAAACCTTCAACAGAGGAAGATGATTAATTACTAGCAATTGAACTAAGCATAGCCAATGGCACTTGACCTTACTATTGATGAAATTGTTACCCATTATCAAATGCTACCGCATCCAGAAGGTGGGTATTATAAAGAGACTTATCGTTCAGCGGAAAGGATTCCACAACATGGGTTACCCAATAGGTTTGAAAGTGATAGGTATTTTGGCACAGCCATTTATTTTCTGTTAGACCAAGGAAATTTCTCAGCCTTTCATAGAATCAAAAGTGACGAGACCTGGCATTTTTATGCAGGTCAGGCTTTAGAAATCTTTGTTCTGCATGACAGTGGTGAGCTTCAAATGATTCTACTTGGTAATCAAATTCAAGCAGGGGAGACCTTTCAAGCAACCGTGCCAGCAGGCGCATGGTTTGCATCAAGACCTGCAGTCAATTCAAGTTTTTCTTTGGTTGGTTGTACCGTAGCACCAGGTTTTGATTTTGCAGATTTTGAATTGGCCAAGGCCGAGGAACTTGTTGAGGAATTTCCCCAACATGCAAGATTGATTCGGGAATTATGCAGATTATAGTTAAGAGTTAAGAGATAAGAGTGAAGAGTAAAGAGAGGGAAGAAAGTGAAGAGAGGAGGAAGAAAGTTAAGAGATAAGAGTGAAGAGTGAAGAATGAGAATACGGGAAGCAGAAAAGGGTAATTGAGAATAAGTTATTTCAGTAAAAGATGGATCACTGCGTAACCAAGGGAGCATAGTAATAGCACAACCACTATAGCAATAATAGTCCAATCCTGATCTTGTAAAGCACGTTTGAGTTTTCTGGCTTTTTTCTTATCAGTTTGTTTTTGTAGGTCTTTGTTTAACTGAGCTACATATTCCTGCATCAAATCCTTGTCTTTGAATTCCTGCAAGCCTTCTACGGCATCATTTAAGAAGGCTTCGTCTGACATTTGGTTTTCTATGGCAAAACGTTCTTCTTCTGTGGCATTCCCTTCTAAGTACCGTTTAATAGCGGCTTCGTCCGGTTGGGAACCATTGGGTAATATGTTGCTTAAATCAGCCATTGTGTTGTTGCAATTTTTCCAATAATAAAATTTTCAAATTGCGTTTTCCATTTTGAATATAACTTTTTACCTGCAATAAATTAAATCCTGTTTGATCAACTATTTCTTGATAGCTCTTTTTTTGCAGGTAAAACAAAATTACACAGGTTTTTTGGGGCTCATTTAGCCCCTCTAAGCATTGCTCTAATTCCTGCAATACCAGCTCTTTTTCCTTAACCGCTTCTAAGAAGTCCTGATCAGGAGCCAAGGCTGTATCTTCTAAAACGGGAACCATTTTGTTTTTATTTCTTAATTGCATGAGGCAATGATTCCTGGCAATGGTGTACAACCAGCTCTTTACATATGCCACTTCGTATTTTTGAAGTTCAGCAATGGATTTTAAAAACACCTGTTGCACGGCATCTTTTGCGGCTTCTTCATTCTTCAGGTATTTCATACAAACACCCAATAATAAAAGGGTATAGCGTTGCAGCACAATACCCAACCATTGGTTGTTACCGTCTTGCCGAAACTTATTTAAAAGTTCCTGATCGCTGATATGTTGGTAGCTATTGGTTTGCACTGCTTTAAAATAAGCATTTATAAAGAGATGCCGCTTTTGTAAATTTCCATAACTTGAATCAAAATTTCAAGATGGCTTTTGTTACGCCCATTGTTCCGGTTACGCCCATGCGCTTAGAAGCATCTCACCGTTCAGAAATGGTGAGCCAATTATTATTTGGAGAATCAGCCGCCATACTAGAATCTGGAAAAGATTTTATCAAAGTTTCTAGCCAATATGATGACTATACAGGTTGGATTCAAAAAAGCCAATTAGTTGAAATTTCGGATGAACAAGCCCTAAAAGGAAATGGCTTATTAAATGGAGATGTTTTGAGGGCTATAACTTGTAATGGAACCCCCATGCAAGTCTCTTTTGGTAGTCCCTTGCATTTTTTTGACCATGGAAATGCCAAGATTGGTTCTTTTGAATTTCACTATGAAGGAAAATTTTGGAATCCGGCCGAAGCCCAATTTAATGATGCAACCCTTAAATGGGTATCGCATCAATTTTTAAACACGGCTTATTTATGGGGAGGCAGATCCATTTTTGGTATTGATTGTAGCGGACTTACTCAACAGGTTTTCCAATTTGTGGGTATTAAATTGCCCAGAGACGCTTATCAGCAGGCAGCTTTGGGTGAAGTTGTTGGTTTTTTACAAGAAGCCAAATGCGGAGACCTAGCATTTTTTGATAATGCAGAGGGAAAGATCACCCATGTGGGGATGATGTTAGACAATGCCAGCATTATTCATGCTTCAGGAAAAGTGCGGATTGACCCTATTGATAATATGGGCATTATTAACGCCGATACAGGTGAAAGAACCCACCAATTAAGAATAGTGAAAAGATATCATGCATAAAAAAAGCAGCCCAAAAGCTGCTTTTTTTAAAATATTAATATGGTTGGTTTTAAATCAAGTCCATTGCTTTAGCAAAATAAGTAACAGTACCAGGTAAGGCCAACCAGAAAAACTCACGATATACCACCAAAAGGGTAACCATAATGCCTAGCCAAATAAAGAACCAAAGCCAATATTTTCCTGTAGATACTTTTGCTTCCATGAATTTTAAGTTTTTGCAAAGATAAGGGGCTGGTTTCAATTTTGAAACCCGGCTTATTGGTTTTTTAAAATTTCTGTATTGGCTGTTGGGGTAGATTCAGTTGGTTTCTTGGCTGATGAATCAAAAAACAGCATTTTTAAGGAAACCAACAGCAGAATTACCCCAAAAACTTTTTTCATTTTCTCGTCGCTGATATTTAGGGCAATCTTGCTACCCAAAAATCCACCAAGTACAAAAGCGGCTGCTATAATGAATACCATTTGAAAATTCACATAACCCTGTTTATAATATTGGATTACTGCTAAGATTCCCACGGGAAGTAGCATAATACCCAATGACGTGCCTTGGGCTTGTTTTTGGGTAAAACCTAAAATTAAAACCAGGGCTGGAACCATTAGAATACCACCTCCTACACCAACTAGTCCGCTCAATATACCAGCGGCCAAGCCTATTAAGATGAGAACAATGATGGTACCCGTGCTCATGATTAGAATTAAGGGGTGAATGTTTCCTTATAGAATTCAATAGCTTCCTTGATAATAGAAAGGGCTTTGGCTTTATCTCCAAATTCTTCCACCACCACGGTTTTGTTTTCCAATTTCTTGTATTCTTCAAAAAAGTGACGCAATTCGTCAAAGAAATGCTTGGGTAATTCTTCAATATTATTGTAATGGTTTAC
>JBEAPC010000266.1:0-8217 GCA_041164585.1 Bacteroidota bacterium | reverse complement strand
AATACCAGCATCTTAATAAGGGATATTCCAAACGGCCGTCCTTTTAATAGGTATATGCCAACTTTGTCTTTTTTAAACCTGTTTGATGACGCTAATGATGGTAGATATGCAGCATCTTTCCAAACAGTTTGGACAGCCAATAAAGCGGCTACTGGTTTTGCAATTGGTGATACAGCAGCATTTGCAAGTAAGGCTATTATTCCTGCGTCAGTGATGGCTTCTAAGAAGTATACCACTTATGATCAATCCAAAACATATGCCACTAATGGGGTGCCGGTGCAAAGAAAATTCTATGTGTCTTTGAAAAAATTCAAAGATTCAACCAGAGCAAGTTTAGCTGAAGCGCAAAGTGCCAGAGATGCTTATGTGATTCGTTTAGCAGAAATGTATTTGATTGCTGCAGAAGCAGAAGTTAATATTGGCAAAACTGACTCAGCTGCCTATTATGTAAATATTATTAGAACTAGAGCAGCATTGCCTGGCAAAGCAGCTCAAATGCAAGTGACCCCTGCTCAAATGAACCTAGATTTTATTCTTGATGAAAGAGCAAGAGAGTTAGCTGGAGAACAATTACGCTGGTTTGACTTAAAACGTACAGGTAAACTTATTGAAAGAATTAAGAATATGAATCCGGATGCGGCTGTTTATATTCAACCTTTTCATACTGTTAGACCAATTCCTCAAAGTCAATTAGATGCTGTTACAAATAAAGCGGCATTCCCTCAAAATCAAGGTTATCAATAGCGTATTTTTGAATTAAATGCATTAATTAAACTGATTTAGTTTTTATGAAAAAATTCTTGGTTTTTGCCTCCATAATCTTATTTGCTGCTTTTAAACAAGCAGATACTGTTACACGTATCTTTTTGATTGGTGATTCCACCATGGCAGACAAACCATTAGAGGAAAATCCTGAAAGAGGCTGGGGGCAGCTATTCCCCCAGTTTCTTTTGCCTGGTATTCAGGTGCAGAACCATGCCATGAATGGGAGAAGCACCAAGAGTTTTATCAAAGAGGGTAGGTGGGATACTGTTATGTCAAGGATGCGTAAAGGCGATTATGTTCTCATTCAATTTGGTCACAATGACCAAAAGGTAGAAGATACCAATCGCTCAGCGCCAGCAAATGGCTTATACAAAGAAAATTTAATCCGTTTTGTAAATGATACAAGAAAAAAAGGGGGATTCCCTGTTTTGATGACACCTGTCATGCGCAGAAAGTTTGATGAGAAAGGCAAATTTGTGGATCAGCATGGTGACTATCCTGGTGTTGTGAAAGAAGTGGCAGCTTTATTAAAAGTGCCCATGATTGATTTACACAAATCAAGTGAGGCTTTGATTGTAAAAGAAGGTGTAGAAGGAAGCAAGCGATTATTCTTACATATACCCACACAACATTTTAAAAATTACAAAGGCAAGGAAGAAGACAATACCCATTTTAGTGAGTATGGAGCAGCTTCAATGGCTTCATTGGTATGTCAATCCATTATTGATCAACAATTACCCCTGACTGCTTTTTTAAAGCCTTCTCTATTTCAAGCCAAGTACCAATTTGAATTACCCAAAATTTATACGCCACATTTTAGGCAAGACACTTTAAGCATTCTAGCAAATGGGGCGGTGGCCGATGGAAAGACATTGAATTCATTAGCCATTAATAAAACCATTGATCAAATGGCTGAAAAAGGTGGTGGAGTGGTTAAAATTCCAGCAGGTTTATGGTTAACAGGTCCCATTGTCATGAAGAGCAATATTAACCTCTATGTTGAGAAAAATGCCTTGATTATTTTTACCAGTGATTTGTCTCAATATCCCTTGGTGGTATCGTCTTTTGAAGGGGTAGACGCTGCAAGGTGCCAGTCTCCCATTACAGCAGAAAACTTGAGCAATATTGCTATTACAGGGAAAGGTGTTTTTGATGGCAACGGATTTTTCTGGAGGCCTTTGAAGAAAGACAAAATGAATGAATCTGGTTGGAAACATCATTTGCAGACTTATGGAGGTGCATTAACAGAAGACAAGAAAACATGGTATCCTTCAGAAGCAGCTGTAAAAGCCTCACTTGATAAAAATATTGGCAAATTAACCGATGGCAAAAAACTCAGTGACTTTGAAGGAATCAAAGATTTTCTACGCCCAAATATGGTTAGAATTTCCAATTCAAAAAACATTCTGATAGAAGGAGTAACTTTTAATAATAGTCCTGCTTGGACAACCCATATTGTAACCAGTGAACAGATTACTATTAAAGGATTGGTAGTGAAGAATCCATGGTATGGAACCAATACAGATGCGCTAGATCTTGAAAGCTGTAAGAATATTTTAATGGAAGACTGTGTATTTGATACGGGTGATGATGGCATTACCATTAAATCTGGAAGGGATGAAGACGGCAGAAAAAGAGGCATACCTACAGAAAATATGATTGTCAATAATTGTACAGTGTATCATGCACACGGCGGGTTTGTGATTGGTAGTGAAATGAGTGGGGGTGCAAGAAACTTATATGTGGGTAATTGTACCTTTATTGGAACTGATATTGGTTTGCGCTTTAAGACAACTAGGGGAAGGGGTGGAATGGTAGAAAATATCTATGCCAGTAATATAGTCATGAAAGATATTGCAGCAGAAGCCATTCTGTTTGATATGTATTATATGGCAAAAGACCCGGTGGTTTTAGCAGGTGAGAAAAGAGAACCTCCTGTTGTAGAGACCTTGCCTGTAACAGAGGCAACTCCTCAGTTCCAACATTTCTTTTTTAACAATATCAGTTGTAATGGGGCGTCTAAAGCCATCTTTATAAGAGGGATTCCGGAAATGCATGTAAAAGACGTTCAAATGTCTAATGTATTTATTCAAGCAAATGAAGGCATAGATATTCAAGAAGCAACAGGTGTGCTATTAAACAATATTAGTGTGCACGCAACTAACAAGAATCCACTAATTTATGCTCTTAATAGCAGTGAAATCAGTATAAAGGGATTAGATTATAGCAGTAAGTCTGAAACTATCTTGCAAGCTCATGGGCCCAGATCAAAGAAGATTTTAGTAAGTACAAAAAATAACCAAAAATCAAAAACCGATATTGGCTTTGGAGCCGATGCTAAAACCATAGAAATTAAGTAGTATGAAAAGATTCCTTTCCATTGCATTTTTTTCATTGACCTTGCTCCAAGCAATACAGGCTCAGAGTCCTGCAGAAAGAATGGCCGCAACCATTATGAAAACCTGGACAGATACCCTTTGGGTAGAAGGTGTTAAACCCACTAAATGGTCTTATGACCTTGGAGTTGTTTTAAAAGGGATTGAAGGGCTTTGGTATCAAACCGCTGACCCCAAGTATTTCAACTATCTACAAAAAAGTATGGACTATTTTGTAGAAGAGAATGGGAATATCCGTACGTATAAAATAGAGGATTATAACCTAGACAATATTCTGGATGGAAGAATGTTGTTGACTTTGTACAAGGTAACCAGCAAGGAAAAATATTACAAAGCAGCTCTTACGCTAAGAAAACAATTAGAACATCAGCCAAGAACAAATGCGGGCGGTTACTGGCACAAGAAAATCTACCCCCACCAAATGTGGCTTGATGGATTGTATATGGCAGAACCTTTTCATGCAGAATTTGCGGTTGACTTTCATGAACCAGAAGCATTTAAAGATATTGCTCATCAATTCATTGTCATGGAAGCCAAAGCCAGGGATCCTAAATCTGGTTTAATCTATCATGGATGGGATGAATCCAAAGAACAAAAATGGGCAGATCCTAAAACCGGACTCTCACCACATTTTTGGGCAAGGGCTATGGGCTGGTATGGTATGGCCTTGGTAGACGTGATGGAACGAATGCCTAATGATGAACCCTATAAAGATTCCTTAAAGCAGATCCTAGTTAGATTTGTGACTGCTATCAAAAAAGTGCAAGACCCCGCAACAGGTGTTTGGTATGATATTTTAAATCTGCCAAAAGAAAAAGGGAACTATTTAGAAGCTTCTGCCTCAAGCATGTTTGTTTGCACTATTGCTAAAGCCGTTAGGTTGGGTTACTTGCCAGCTACTTGGATAACGGTTGCAGAGAAAGGTTATGCAGGCGTTCTCAAAGAGTTTTTAAAAGTTGATGCCAATGGTCAAACCAATTTGCACGGTACAGTTTCTGTTAGCGGCTTAGGTGGTAACCCTTATAGAGACGGAAGCTATGCTTATTACATGAGTGAGAAAGTCATTGTCAATGATAAAAAAGGTGTTGGTGCCTTTTTGCAAATGGCCAATGAAATGGCATTACACAAAAACTTAAAATTGGGAGCTGGTAAATCCGTGCTTCTAGATGACTGGTTCAATGCAGAAAAGAAAAAAGACATTACTGGTGTTTTAAAACCCTATCATTATAAATGGGATGAAATGTACAATAATGGGTTTTATCTGTTAGGTCAAGTGTTTAATGCGCATGGCATACAAACCAAAACCTTGAGTGCTGCTCCAACAAAAGAAAACCTAAAAAACAGTGATATTTATTTGATTGTTGATGCGGATAATATTACCGATAATCCTACCCCAAATTATGTTCAGCCAAAAGATGTAACAGCTATTGCTGAATGGGTAAAAGCCGGTGGTGTATTGGTTTTGTTACACAATGATAAGGGCAATGCAGAGTTTGAGCATTTTAACCAATTGGCCAATAAGTTTGGCATCCATTTTAACGAGGATAGTTATAACAGGGTTCAGGGTAACCAATATGAAACCGGGGCGGTAATGGTACCTGCTGGAAATCCCATTTTGCCAAACGTGAAAAAGATTTATCAAAAAGAAGTAAGCTCCATAACGCTTACGGCACCTGCAAAACCAATGTTGAAAAAGGAGGAATTAATCATTTTTGCTACGGCCAAATTTGGCAAGGGTACGGTGTTTGCTACAGCTGACCCTTGGTTATACAATGAGTATACAGATGGTAGAAAATTGCCCATGGAATACCAGAACCTTCAAGCTGCCAATGATTTGGTAAAATGGTTGATCAAACAAATTCCTGTTAAACAAAGCGCAAAATAAAACATCGAATAGTTGATACATGTTTTAACAACTATCATCTACAATAAAAAATATTGAAAAAGAAAGGAACACCTTATTGGTTAATTGCATGCATACAGTTATGCAATTTGATGTTGATTATACCCAGCATACAATTAAATGCTGCTGATAAAGTGATTGTGGTAGACCAACATGGAAAAGGAGATTTTACTAGTATTCAAGCTGCTATTAACAGTCTTCCTGATCAAGCTGTTGAACATAGGGTCATCCTGATTAAGAATGGCATTTACCAAGAGAAAATATTTATTGAAAAACAGTTTGTAGCACTAGTAGGAGAAGATAAAAACAAAACACTGATTCGTTACTCACAGGCAAGGGATATTTGGCGTTGTGAACACCCCGATGATTGGGGTGTGGCTACCATTAATCTTAAAGGTTCTGATATTGTTTTGGAGAATCTAACCATTTCAAATGATTTTGGGTTTAACCTAAAAGAGGAATTGCATATTGACTGTAAAGCAGATTCTGTTAATCCCTTTAAAGTGGTCAAAAAATCGGGCCACCAAATGGCTTTGAGAAGTTTTGGTACAACTAGGTTAATTGCTCGTAATTGTATTTTTAAAGCCTATGGTGGGGATACTGTAAGTCCTTGGAATACTACCGAAGGGCAATTTTATTTTAAGGACTGTGAAATGGAGGGTGGGGTAGATTTCTACTGCCCCCGCGGTTGGGCCTATGCAGAGAACTGTGTATTCAATGCGCATGGAAATACCGCTGCTATCTGGCATGATGGGTCAGCTAACCAAGACAGCAAAACCGTATTAAAAAATTGTGTTTTTAAAGGCGAAGACGGATTTAAACTTGGCAGGTATCATAGAGACGCACAGTTTTTTTTATTGAATTGTAGATTTGCCAAAAATATGGCTGACGCGCCTATTTATCTAAATGCTTCGCAACCGCAAAATCAGATTCAATGGGGGCGCAGAATTTATTTTTACAATTGCCACAAAGAGGGAGGCGACTATGCTTGGTTTGCCAATAATTTAACTGAAGCCAAAATAGGTCCAGAAGCCATCACGGCAGCTTGGGTATTTCATGATGCATGGAAACCTGAGAACCTCAGCTTTATAAATGCCAAACCTGAATTCAAAGTAGTACCCGCTGTTTATCAAATTCCAGCAAGTAGTCAGCAACCTAGTATTGATACCATCGCTGAAAAAATGCTGATTTTTCAACGCGCCGTTGGCGGATGGCCCAAAGCCATCAACGAAGTGAAACTGGATTACCAACAACCACTGACTGTTGTAGCAGCCAAAGCCGCATTGGCGGACTCTATGCACAGAGATGCCACATTTGATAATGAAGCCACTAGCCGAGAAATCAAATATTTGATGGCAGCCTATACCAAAACCAATAATCCTAAGTATTTGGCCGCAGTAGAAAAGGGTATAGCCTATTGTTTGCGTGCTCAAAATGCCAAAGGCGGTTGGCCACAATATTTTCCAGACGCAAGTTTGTACAGGGCGCAGATCACCTACAATGATAATGCCATGGTAAATGTGCTCAATATTTTGGGCGATATTGTTGAAGGGAAAAATGGGTTTCAAAAAATCAATCCTGTTTTTAAACCTGCTGCAGAAATGGCCATTAAAAAGGCCATTGATTGCATTATCAATACACAGATTAAAGTAAGTGGCAAACTCACTGCGTGGTGTACCCAATACAATCCTAATACCCTAGTGCCAGAAATGGCAAGAAAGTTTGAACTGCCATCTATCAGTGCCAATGAGTCTGTAGCAATTGTCAGGTTCTTGATGCGTCAAAAACAACCTTCTATTGCTGTAAAACAAGCAGTTAATGCTGCAGTAGAATGGTTTCAAGCAGTTAGGGTCAAAGGCTTTAGATACCAAGACGTTTCTGCCCCAGATCAGCCCAAGGGCAAGGATCGGGTTTTGATAGCGGATGCTAATGCAAGTGTATGGGCTAGGTTTTATGAAATTGAAACCAATAGACCTATGTTTAGTGGAAGAGATAGCGAGAAAAAATATGATGTAAAAGAAATTGAATGGGAAAGAAGAACAGGCTATGCTTGGTATGGTATTTGGCCAGAAAATTTGTTGACCAAGGACTATCCCAAATGGAAAACAATGAACAACAATTAGTAAGCAAGCAATTCATAAGAGATGAGCAAATTGAACAAGGGAACCATTGGTTCCATCACTGTTAAAGCTGGTGAGAAAGATTATCAATCCTTGATGGAATTACCAGAAAGGGTTTTGCAATTTGGTACAGGTGTGTTATTACGTGGTCTGCCTGATGTTTATATAGACCTTGCTAATAAACAGGGAGTTTTCAATGGTAGGGTATTAGTAGTTAAATCTACTGATACGCCTGGGTCAGACGATTTTCAGCAACAGGATGGACTCTATACGGTTGTGGTTAGAGGGTTTGAAAATGGGCAGGCGGTAGATAGATGGGATTTGAATGCCAGTATTAGTAGGGTTTTGGCTGCCAATAGCCATTGGGATACCATTTTAACTGCTGCTGAAAACCCAGCAATGCAAGTAGTGGTGTCCAATACCACAGAAGTAGGAATTGTATTGGTAGAAGAATCAATTCATGCCAATCCTCCAGCTTCTTTTCCTGCAAAACTCTTGTCATTTTTATATAAGCGATACCAGCATTTTAATGGATCAGCTGAATCAGGCATGGTGATTATTCCTACCGAATTAATTTCTGAAAATGGGAATAAACTGCAATCCATTTTATTTGACTTAGCCAAGTTTAATCAATTAGATGTTGCGTTTACAGATTGGTTGGTGAATGCCAATGATTTTTGTAATTCCTTGGTAGACCGCATTGTGCCGGGCAAATTGCCTGCCGCAGATGCTGCCATCTTAAATGAAACATTAGGTTTTGAAGACAGTTTGATGATTATGGCAGAGCCTTATAGTTTATGGGCTATTGAAACCAATCGGGAAAGAACCAAAGAGATTCTTTCTTTTGCATCTGTAAATCCTGGCGTTAAATTAACAACCGATATTTCTAAATATAAGGAGCTTAAACTCAGATTGCTAAATGCCACTCATAGTTTTTCATGTGCACTAGCTATGTTAAGTGAATTTGAAACCGTAAAAGAAGCCATGGCTTCAGAGCAATTTAGAGGCTTTGTTTCAGCATTGATGATGGAAG
>JBEAPC010000265.1:0-18224 GCA_041164585.1 Bacteroidota bacterium | reverse complement strand
CTTTTTTTCTTTTAAAGTAGTCTGCTGACCATTTGATGTGATAAAAACTCTGTTTGTTCTTTTGATTTCGCCAAGTTGATTAATTAAGTACTTGGGCTCATAACCATACATTGGTCTGAATTCTGTGTTCATAGGGGTTGGATTTATTCAAATTAGTGAGGGGAACCCTCTATTAGAATATACCGAACTTTCCTCGCATTACCTCGAACTTTGCTAAATATCTTAGTATTATTTTAAACACCAATTCGCACACCATGAAGAACACCATAGTCCATATAAGGATTATTAGGTATCTGTTTATACTAGCTTTAATTAGACCGGATAAGGGTTTCAATGAAAACTGTTTGGGACCAGGGGGTCGCAGGTTCGAATCCTGTCTTCCCGACCAACAAGCAGCCGCTCAACGAAAGTTGAGCGGTTTTTTTGTGCGCATACCGAGCGGAACTAGTTCCAGCGAGGGAGGCGCACAAAAAAACCAAGCCGCGCAAAGCGCGGCGGCTGCTTGTTGAGGCCCCCACCTCCAGGATCAGCGAGCGCAAGCGAGCTAATCCTGGCTAAAGTAAAAATCTCCTCAACCCAAAACTTCGCTAAGATCAACTCGCGCCAGCGAGCTAATCCTGGCATGTTGTCCAAAGTAAAAATCTCCTCAACCCAAAACTTCGCTAAGATCAACTCGTGCAGCCAGCCTTCATGCAGTCCAAACATCCAATTCCTCCACAAAAAACTAGTTCTGAAACTGCCTCAATTATTAAAAGTCAAACTTCAGGTTTTCTAGAGTGATCTTGCTTAATTATCTATTTTACAGTGAAAAATAGCTATTTAATCAATTTTACAGTGCTTTGTATCAGGTTTACTGTAAATGAATGATTATCTATTTTACAGTAAAAATTAATTATATTATCTATTTTACAGTAACTTGTATCAATTTTACAGTAAATCATCGCTAGATGGCTAACACCTACGCAGGAAATGAATGGCTGAAATTGCATTTCGGCCTTGTTAATTACAGCTTTACGCATAGTTCCTATATTGGCAGTAACGAATCCATTGAACTTACCTCAAAAGGGAATATCAATCAGGTATATGGTCCCAGATATGCAGTTGAAAAAGACAGTCCCATTCAGCATCTAGCTTTCGCGCTAAAATACGATGACCTGAACCTCGATTTCTTAAGTGCAGTATTTGCACGGATAGATATTGCCGATATCAATGAATTTTTAGCCACAACACCAAGCGGCCGCTATGCGCGTAAAGTTGGCTTTCTCTACGAATTTTTGACTGGCATAGAGTTGGTGCAGAAAAAAGAGGTAGGGGGCAACTATATTGATCTGCTGGAGCAGGAACGTTACATCACAGGTACAGTGATAAAGAACAGCCGCTGGCGAATCAATAACAATCTATTAGGGAACAGCAATTTCTGCCCGGTTATCAGAAGAACTAAAACACTTTCCGAATTACTGGAAAAAGATATCAGGAAGTGTATTAATGGATTAAAAAATGAATTCCCGGAAGATGTTTTTCGGCGTGCTGCTGCATATTTATATACAAAAGAAACCCGGTCATCCTATGAGATTGAAAAAGAGAAACCATCGCCAGACAGGATGGAAAGATTTATTACGCTATTGAACCGAGCCGGATTAAGGCCTACAGAGGAAGTATTATCAAAGGAAAATTTGGTACTACTTCAGAAAACCATTGTAGATCCAAGGTTTGCTGCCACGGATTTCCGCAATTTCCAGAATTATGTTGGGGAGTTCCTACCTAATTATCAATCAATACTGCATTATATCTGTCCGCCGCCCAGCATGGTAGAAACCATGATGACTGGTCTGCAGTATGCGGCAGAAAAAACAGCCGGCACAGAAGCGATTGTTCGCGCCGCCCTATTTGCGTTTAGTTTTGTTTTTATACATCCTTTTGAAGATGGCAATGGACGGCTGCACAGGTTTATCATACATGATATTCTGGTACATGATGGAGTGGTTCCAGAAGGTGTAATCATTCCTGTTTCTGCAAATATGCTCAATAATATTAAAGCATATGATCAGATATTGGAGACCTATTCCAAACCGTTGATGCAACGCATCAAATATTCAATGAGTGAAGAGGGAGAAGTAACAATAACGAATGCTGATGAAGTTCAGGGATACTACCGTTACCCGGACCTGACTTTGCAGGCAACATACCTTGCAGAAATCATTCACACTATACTCAAAGAGGATATGCCTAATGAGTTACTATTCCTGTTACGTTATGACCAGGCCAAAAAAGAAATACAAAACATTGTAGATATGCCGGACAGGGATATTAATATGATGCTGAACTTCCTGTACCAGAACAAAGGCGTATTTCCCAAAAGGAGGCGAGAACATTTTTCAAAATTGACGGACGAAGAAATTGAATCCATGCAATATACATACAGAAAAGTTTATGAAATCAACTGATCAACTAATCATCCATTTGATATTGATCATCAAAAAATCTACCATGAAAAAAAGTATTTTTTTATTGACACTTTTAATCAGTTCTACAATTACTATACATGCTCAAAAAAAAGCAATCAGTCCCAATATTGTTTTGATCTTAATGGATGACATGGGATATGGAGATCTGTCCTCTTATGGCGCTTTAAACATCAGTACGCCTAATATTGATCAATTAGCAAGTGAAGGAATAAGGTTTACTAATTACGTTTCTCCACAGGCTGTTTGTAGTGCTTCTAGAGCTGGGTTATTGACCGGATGCTATCCAAATAGAATTGGTATATCAGGAGCATTTATGCCCAATAGTCCTGTTGGGATAAGTGCTTCAGAGATTACCATTGCTGAATTATTGAAACAAAAAAATTATACAACTGCCATAGTTGGTAAATGGCATCTGGGCGATTCAAAGGAATTTTTACCCTTACAACATGGTTTTGATGAATATTTTGGATTGCCTTATTCAAACGATATGTGGCCAGTTGACTTTGATGGCAAACCTGTAAATGAAACTCATAGAAAAGCAAGATTCCCTATTTTATCCTTGATTAAAAACAATGAACCATATCAAGAAATTAGAACCTTGGAAGACCAAGCCACAATAACAGGAAAATACACAGATGAAGCTATTAAGTTTATTAAAAAAAATAAGCAACATCCATTCTTTTTATACTTAGCACATTCAATGCCACACGTTCCAATTAATGCTTCAAAAGCATTTAGAGGTGCTAGTAAACAAGGACTATATGGAGATGTGATTCAAGAAGTTGACAACGCTATTGGCCAAATTTTAAAAACTTTAAAAGAGCAAGGATTAGAAGATAATACTATGGTCATTTTTACCAGTGATAATGGACCATGGTTAGCATTTGGAAATCATGCCGGAAGCGCTGGTGGTTTTAGAGAGGGGAAAGGGACAAGCTTTGAAGGTGGCCAAAGGGTTCCATTTATTATTAAATGGAATAAGTCAATTCCTAAAAATAAAATTTGTAATCAATTAATTGCGGGGATAGATATTTTCCCCACCATTGCTGAGATCTGTCAGTTAAAATTGCCTACCAACAAAATTGATGGAATCAGTTTTAATGCTATTCTGAAAGGTGATCTAAATGCTTCTCCTAGAAAAAACTTTGCCTATTATTATAAAAGAAATTCATTAGAAGCAGTTAGGAGAGATAGTTGGAAACTGGTTTTTGCGCATCCCTCTAGGTCCGATTTGAATGTGCTTCCTGGCCTTAACGGATTCCCTGGCCCCACTCCTGAAAATATTAATATGCCATATGCCTTATATGATTTGAGAAGGGATCCTTCAGAAGCCTATGACGTGAAAGAACTATATCCAGAGATAGTTAAGGAGTTGAACGAATTTGCTAAAACGGTAAGAACGGATCTAGGAGACGATTTACAAAATATGGCTGGTCAAAATCTACGTTCCATTGGAAAAATAACTCCTAAAAAATAGACTAATTATCAGTTTCTGTTTTACCCCACTGTAAATCCTACAACTCTTTCCTAGAGCCCACTAAAATGAATATGATATACCAATATTAAAAAGGTCCGATATTTTACGAAAACGGTCGTTTGGTTCAGGCAAACTCTGCACCTTAGTTGCCGTAGTTATTTCAGTAAACAAATGCTGGTAGCCTATTTTAATTCCTAATTTCTCCTTGATTTTATACTGTAGATATAATTCTGAATTTAGTGTTCCCTTATCATTGGTTCCTACTAATAAAAGATTCAAAGGGGTAGGAGAAGCTTTTGTGTTATTTTGCAAACCACTTCCTTGAAATTGATATGTTTTTTCTGGGCCAAATGAAAAACCAATTAGGTCTATATTAAAACCAATTTGTAATTTTGGGGAGATATTATAGCCCATATTCAACAAAGCATTCAATGCATAAATACTTGTATTTGCGCCAAAAGCAGTATCCATTTTTGTAGCTTCTCCAGCTAGATTTGATGGGGCGGAAGTGTAATTTTTATTCTTTGCATTGGCTGCTGTGAATCTAACACCAGTGCCAATAAAGAACTTTTTCTTTTTTCCAAGATTCCAATTGTGATAATAGCTAGTTGAATAACTCATTTCAGAATTTCCAAATCCTATTGTAAAATTACCAAACTGTTGTTTTTTAGGTATTGCGGATTGTTGTGCTGAAACAGTAGTAGTAACTAAAAATATGCAACAAAAGAAAATTATGGTTCTCATGGCTAGTTTTGATTTAAGAATCTTAAAATGTATTTCAATCTAAGTTAGATTTTAATAAAAGGGCTGTTTTTTTCTATTAAGTATTGCTAAATAGCAAATCATTAACTTTTGTTGTATTTTCAAATTAACAAAACCCTACAGCATCAAAACCCTCACCAAAAACAAACTCCCCCTCTTATACGGCATCGCGCTAGCCGCTATCCTGTTTTTGATAAAATGGTTGGAATACAAATTTGTAATCATTGACCATGCTTTAGAAATTTATGTGGGAGCCATTGCCCTCATTTTTACTATTCTAGGAATTTGGTTAGCCCTAAAACTCAACAAGCCAAAACTCCAAACAGTCCTAGTTGAAAAAGAAATCTATATTCAAAAACAGGAACCTGGATTTGTGCCCGATGATGCAATGCTATTAAAAATGGGCATTAGTAAAAGGGAATGGGAGGTTTTATCCTTGATGTCTCAGGGATTTAGTAACCAAGAAATTGCCAATCAATTATTCCTTTCGCTCAATACCGTTAAAACACACGGTTCCAATCTTTTTTTTAAATTAGAAGTCAAAAGAAGAACCCAAGCCATTGAAAAGGGAAAAAGATTGGGTCTAATTGGCTAAGATGTTCATGCTTTTGTATGAATCTCCCTGAAATGGGGTAAAATCACCCAAAAGTATGAGTGATAATTTCAATAAAGACTAGATTTTTACAGCAAACAAAACTACAAATATGAAAAAGACAGTCATTGTAAACGGATTAATTGCGGGCCTGATTAGCTCTTCATTATTTATTGCCTTGATGTTACTTGGTAAAGCAGGAGACCTAGATTTCAAAAATGGAATGGTCTATGGTTTCTCGTTGATGATCCTGGCATTCTCTTTCATCTTTGTTGGTACTAAATCCGTTCGTGATCAAAATGGAGGTGCCATCAGTTTTGGAAAAGCCTTTTTAGTGGGTTTATATATTAGCCTAATTGCCTCCACGGTATATGTATTGGTTTGGATGATTGACTTAAACCTGTTTATTCCAGATTTTGCTGAAAAATATAGTGCCCATATGTTAGAACAGTTAAAAGCAGAAGGAGCTAGTCAAGCTGCCATTGACAGCAAATTAACAGAAGTGGCCCAATTCAAGAAAATGTATGAGAGCCCCGTATTTGTGGTGCTAATGACCTATGTAGAAATTCTGCCAATTGGAATTTTGGTTTCTTTAATCAGCGCCTTTTTTCTGAAAAGGAAGTAGGCCTAGTTTCTATTCAATAGTAATATGTAAAACTGAAAATTTGTGTAGAATAGTTTTTCTGAGAGCTATGTTTTGTGGAGGTTTTTATCTTAACCCCATATTATTTTTGCCACAAATACCTCAAATTACGCAATCGTTCCCGTACGTAAAAAATGCCTCAAAAAGAAGATTTTGAGGCATTTTTTATGTTTTGGCAGTATTGTACAGGATAGTAACCCTTTTTAACAAATCTATTTTTAAAGGGTGCCTCAAGCACTGCCATTTTCTTTTTTAAAAACCAAACGATTGCTTTATGAAGCTGCCATCACGCCTCTGGCGTACCTGTGTTTTTATAACACTATTTCTATTGGGACTACTGTTTAGTCCTTTTTCTTCCTTTAGCCAAACTGATAAAGTACAAGTAACAGGAAAAGTTACTGACGCATCAGGAAATCCTTTAGAAGGTGCCACTATTCAAGTAAAGAACGGAACCGAGAAAACAGCAACCAAAGCTGATGGTTCTTTTAGTTTGAATGTTCCCGCAAAAGCTACGCTGGTCATCAGTTCAATAGGCTTTGCGGACCAAGAAGCTGGAACAGCAAACAGAACCAACTTTACGGTGCTACTTCAAAAATCTACCAATAATTTGGATGAAGTGGTAGTAGTAGGTTATGGTACCCAAAAGAAACGCAACGTAACTGGTGCGGTTTCTAATTTTGATGCTAAAAACTTAGACGAAAGACCCATTCTAAGGGTTGACCAAGCCTTGGTTGGTCAAATGGCCGGTGTTACGGTTAAACAAACCAGTGGCGGATTAGGTAAGGGATTTAGTGTGCAAGTACGTGGTACTGGTTCTATTACTGCTGGTAGTGAACCCTTGTATGTTGTTGACGGATTCCCGCTTGCAACAGCTGCCCCAAATGGTTCAGGTAACTTTGGTCAAGGTAACCCCTTAGACAATATCAACCCTAATGATATAGAATCTATTCAAGTATTAAAAGACGCTGCTGCTGCTTCTATTTATGGTTCTAGGGCTGCTAATGGTGTTGTTTTAATTACAACCAAGAAAGGCCAAAATGGCAAAGCAAAAATCACTTTGAATAGTTATGTAGGCTATATAGAAAGAAGCCGCAAATTAGATATGCTAAGTCCTGATGAGTGGGTGACTCGCGCAAAAGAAATGATTGATGCCCAGTGGGTAGCTTCATCTCCAGCTGCTGGTCCTGCTAGAACAGCCTCTCAAACCTATGATCAACGTAGAATAGTTTTAGGATTACCTGTTGGTTCAGTGAACACCTCTTTCATGGGTGATGACAGATGGAATACACCTGGTCATCCGGGCTTGAACTACATTGATTGGCAAGATGTTGCTTTTAGAAAAGGAATGGGTCAGAACCATCAGCTTTCTGCAACAGGTGGTAATGAGTTTGTGAAATACTATATCTCTGGTAACTATGCTCGTCAAGAAGGGATGGTGATTAATACAGATTTCACATCTTATTCTGTAAGGGCTAATATAGAAGCCAATGTGAGCAGAAAGATTAAGATTGGTATGAATGTAGCACCAAGTTATTCTGTTAATAACGACCCAGGTGTGGAAGGAAAGGATAATATTTTGCACCAAATGGTGAGCTTTACACCTGTTCAAGAAGATACCATGGGATACTATCCCAATGTGGGTAATAATGGCCAATACCGTTGGAGCGTATCGCCCAATAGTCCCATTGGTAAATTGCAGAATATATTAGGTGAAACAAAACGTTTTAGAACCATTGCTTCCTTATATGGTGAATACCAAATTATCAATGGCTTGAATTTTAGAACAACCGTCAATTTTGATAATACTGATAATAATAGCAAATCTTATGTCCCCTATGTGGTTTCTAGTTCTGTGTTAACCAGACAAGCAGCACCTTCAAGTGGCGGTGGGTCAACACTTACCTCTGGTACATATAATAGCTATAGAAAACAAACTTTTGTGAATGAGAACACTTTGTCTTATAACAAAGTATTTGATGGTTCGCATGATGTTTCTGTATTATTGGGTCAGTCTTATAACGTAGACAAAGTTGATGCAGTAACCATGTCTTCTGTAGGTGGATTTCGTGGCAATGCCATTACCACTTTATCAGACGCCAATGGCGTAACAGGTAATACTTCAGAAGCAAGAAATGTTTTGGTTTCTTATTTTGGAAGATTGCAGTATAGCTATCGAAACAAATATTTGCTTACTGCCAGTATGCGTAGAGATGGTTCTTCAAGATTTGGATCTAATACACGATGGGGATTATTCCCGTCTGCTTCTATTGGATGGAGGGTAAGTGAAGAAGACTTTATGAAAAAAGTGACTGCCATCAACGATTTAAAAATTAGAGCAAGTTGGGGTAAGTCTGGTAACTACAATATTGGTAATTACAGTACCATTAGTACCCTTGGCACTTTCAACTATACCTTTAACGGTGTAGCCGCAATTGGTCAAGCGCCTAATAGTATTACCAATCCAGATTTGGCTTGGGAAAAATCAGAAACATTTGATGCAGGTTTTGACTTAACTGTTTTGAAAAATAGGTTAACTGTTTCCTTTGACTATTATACTAGGTTGAGCACTGATTTGTTGTTGAATGTTCCAATTTTAGCAGCAACTGGATTTACTTCTTATTTGAGTAATGCAGGAAGTGCTAGAAATAACGGATGGGAATTACAAGTATCAAGCAAAAACATGGTAGGTGCATTTGAGTGGTCTACTTCATTAAACCTAAGTAGGAATACCAATAAATTGGTGAGTCTTCCAGGTGAACAGTCTCAAATTTTGATTCCTTCTAACCTAGATATCAACCACAGTATTTTGCGTATTGGTGAACCCATGTATAGCATTTTTGTAGTTAAACAAATTGGGATTCTTAGTGCTGATGATATTGCCAAAAAAGCACCCATCATGGCTGGAGAAAAAGAAGGTGATCCAAAATATTTTGATGCCAATGGCGATGGTTCTATTGATGCCAATGACCGTATGATTGTGGGTAAACCAACACCTGATTATGTTTGGGGTATTACTAATACATTCCGTTATAAAAACTTTGACCTAAGTATTTTAATACAAGGTCAGAACGGTGGACAGTTGTATTCATTATTGGGTAGGGCCTTAGGTAGAACAGGTCAAGGCTTAACAGATAATGCATTGGGAACTTATAGAGATAGATGGTTCTCTGCAGATAATCCTGGAGCAGGTGTAGTTAGTAAAGCCTATTCTACATTTGGTAGAATTAAGAATACGGATTGGATGTATTCTTCAGACTATCTCCGTATCAGAAATATTACACTTGGTTACAATTTTGGACAGGTATTCAAAGGAAAATTAATCCAGTCTGCTAGGGCCTATATTTCACTGGAGAATTTCTTTGGTTATGACAAATACAAGGGAGGATTTAATCCTGAGGCAACCAATACAGATGTAAGCGGAAGCTCTGCTTTTCCAGAAGCATCTGACTATGGTGGATTGCCCATTCCAAAGTCTTTCATCTTTGGTATGAACTTCACATTTTAATCAACCCTAAAAATGACGATCATGAAAAAAATATGTTTTCTTATATCAACACTAATGGTTTTGGTCTCTTGTGAAAAGAAACTAGACCAGATTCCATTATCCTCTGCCACAACAGCAACATTTTATACTCAAACCAGTGAGTTTGTCAATGGCATTAACGCGGTTTATAATGACCTAAGGGGGTATCCAGATAGATTGATTAATCTGTCAGAAACAAGATCAGATAATTTATACGCTACTGCCGATGGTCCTAGAGATTGGGAACCCATTAATAATTTCCAGAAAACCATTAGTGGTAATGTGTATGTGATTGAAGCATGGAACACCAACTTCAACGGCATCTATCGTGCCAACGCTTTGTTAGAACAATTGGCAGCTAAGGGTTCTGTAATTTCACCTTCTGCTTTAAAAACACAAATTGAAGCAGAAGCTAAGTTCTTACGTGCCTTCTATTATTTTGACCTTGTTCGTTATTTTGGAGAAGTGCCATTAACGGATCGCACATTAACAGCAGCAGAAGCAGCTACCATCAAAAGAAGTCCAGTTGCCGATGTATACAAGCAAATCATTGCAGATTTGCAGTTTGCAAGCGCCAATTTACCAGATGCCTATGCAGCTGCAGGTGATAAGGGAAGGGTAACCAAATGGGCTGCCAAATCAATTTTAGCGCTAGTGCATATGACTCGTTCTGGTGCAAGCTATGGCATCAATGGTCCTGGACTAGGAGTAACTGAATGGAGTCAAGCATTGACTTTGTTAAATGAAATTATTGCATCTAACAAATATGCATTTGGTGCCAGTTATGCCAATATTTTCTCATTCACCAATGAGAATAACCCTGAAGTGATTTTTGACGTACAATATGTAAACGGTCTTAATCCCGCAGTGGGAGCTACTTTCCCTTGGATTACCGTTCCAGACAACTGGTTCCTTTCTCAAGGTAAACCCATACAAGGAGGTTTATTAATCAGACCCGTTTCTACTGATTTCTTAAATGCTTTTGGTGCAACTGATCTTCGTAAACCATTTTATATTCAACCTGGTTTTACTTATAATGGAATTACCGAAACCCGTTCATTTGAGAAAAAATGGATTGATGTTACCAAAATTCCTGCGGTGCGTACGGATTGGCCCATCAACTTTATAGTTAGCCGATACACTGATGTGTTGTTACTAAAGGCAGAATGTATTTTAAGAGGTGCTGCAGGTGGAACACAAGCAGATGTTGACGCCATTGTAACTCAGGTTCGCAATCGTGCTGGTATCACTGGTGCTGCTACTGGTGTAACCCTGGCTCAATTATTTGCAGAGCGTAGAAAAGAATTTGGTAATGAGGGTAATCGCTGGCATGATTTGGTGCGTAGTGGAAATATTGAAACCATAATTCCAGCATGGATTGCAACAGAAGACGTGTTAAAGCAAATGCAACCATTTAATAAGAACTATATCTTGTATCCCATTCCTCAAGCAGAATTAGATACTAGAGCTGGATTGTATACTCAGAACGCTGGATATTAATCCTAGTTAAACATAATTGATTTAGGGTACAAGTAAATAGTCCTTCAAATTTTGTCCCGGTTGCATCATGCAACCGGGATTTTTTGTTCGATTATTTAAAGAACATACCTGTGAATACCGCAACAATGATCTAGGTGTTTGTAATTAGTTAGCCATTGATATTGGCAACTTTGTTTACTAATTACAAACACTAAACAATCATTATGAAAAAGACAGCCTTGGTATGCCTATTGATTATAACTTCTCTAGCATTTATACCACAAACCCATGCCGCAAATAATAGCAATTCTACCAAAAAAGAAATAGTTCTCACTGAAGCCCAAACACTACGTCTCAGCCAAATCAATACAAGACTGGTTCAGATTCAAAACAGGGACAAATCAGCACTTAGTTCACAAGAGAAAAAAGTCTTGCGTAAAGAAGTAAGAGCCATGAAAGCTGAAGCCCGTGAGAGTGGTGGTGGTGTCTATTTATCTATTGGTGCCGTGATCCTGATTATTGTACTGTTAATCATACTATTGTAATTAACAACCTTATTTAATCTTACTCAACCCTTCTAGACTAGAACTATCATCTGGTTTATACAATAATGTTTTATTGAAAAGTGCCTTTGCTTCATTGTGTTTATTAAGATAGTAATAGGTCCAAGCCAACATATGGTTACCATCGTATTCAAATGGATATAGGTTCACTATTTTTTCTAATAGTTTAGAGGCTTGGTCATATTTTTTTCTATTAAAAAATATAACTCCAGCCCAATAGTTGGCTGTATAGTTTTGCGGATCAATCTTTAGCACTTCCTCATAAATCTGTAAAACCTTATCCCAGCTCTCTAGTACGGATAAGGGTTTTACCCAACCCAATTTTGCTTCAATAGAATAGGGTTTTAAGGAAGCAGCTTTTTGATAAAATGACTGAGACTGGGTATAGTTTTTGTTCATATAGTATAACCAACCCATTCTAAGATTGTACTCATAACTATTGTCGTCTTTAACTTTATTGAGTACGGCAATGGCTTCTCCATACAGCTTGTTGTATTCTTGAGCATAGCTGTCTTTAAAAGCTTTTCTAATAACGGCGTCATTTTGTGCAAATGAACTCATTGATGCCATTAATATGGCAACAACCATAATTTGTTTTTTTAAAATTTCCATTTTAAACCTCCTGTAATTGAATGTTGGGTGAATAATTGGTTTGTGTTGGTGACAATGGCGCGCTGTTCTAGGGTATATCCCAATTCCAATGTGCACTTGGGGGATAAACTGATATAGCTAACCAGACCGCCTTTAAATTGGTTTTGGTCCGGTGCATTGTAAAGGTATTTGGCATCATTTTCAAACAGATCCTTGAATTTTCCAAAAGTAGCATTGGCTTCTAACCAAACTCCTTTGTAAACTTTTGCTCCAAGCACTTGCTTAAAGTTGAATCCAGATTCAGAGGGTCTGTTTCTAATGGTAGCTGTACTAATTCCATAGAGATTCATATTTCCCTTAGGGTAGTAACCAATTTGCAAACTTGCCTGACTAATACTAGTGTCAAACATGTTTGAATAAACGCCTTCTACTTGAATGTCAAAATAGTTGCCATGATATTTTAAAGCAGCAAATGCAGCATGGTTCTGATAAGTACTAATGTCTAAAACAGTATTGGCATAATGGTAGGCAGCTTTCAATTGCCAATGAGGATGAATATTAAAGCTGAGTTTATTATAAAATTCTGTTTGATTAATGCTACTTGTTTTTAAAGGAGCCCCACCAGGAGCGCCTGTTACAGGACTGCTAATAGATTGATTAAAATAGGTGCCAGCTAAATCCATAGTCATTTTACTGCCAAATCTGTTTTGAACACCTAGGTATTGAAAAAAAGTATTTCCCCTTGTTATAATATCCGTTGTTTTATAACTTGATTCTATTCCTACTCCAGTTATTGCAAACCCTTTTTTTTCTTTTGCCATTACTTCATCAGATAAAAATGGGATTTGCAGATTTGCCAATTCTGATTGATTTAAATAAGTTCTACAAAGCCAGATATAATAATGTGCGGTACTATTATAGGAATCCTTTTTTAAAACCTGTTCATATTGAATAATGGCTTGGCTAAAGTCTGAGTTCATAAAAGCTGCGTAGCCCATTCTCAGTCTCAACAGCGTAAAATCCTGGCCTACAGCCACCGCATTCTTACCATACTCCAGCAATTCTTTCCAGGATCCCTTCTCGTATAAAGCATAGGATTGAATATTTACAGCTTCATAACTAAGGCTTTCTTGTGCCTTTCCATAAAGGCTCAATGTCAAGAAGAAAAGGATGGATAGTTTCTTTAAATACTGCATACGGCCTTAATTTTCCTGTCTTTAGAAATAAAATTGAATGCTGCTATATTCCCATTTTCTATTAGAATACTTGCCTCTTTGATGGTTGTTTTTTTCCAGAGTAATTCCTGTATTTGACTACTATGAATATATTGCGTACTGCCTCCCATTTGATTACTGTCCATTGCTACAGTGCTCTCAAAGCGTAAACGAATAAATAAATAGAAAGGCGCTAACAAATCCTGTATCCATTTAATTGGGGTACTTACAAAACTATTCACTGGAAAATAATCCTTGATGGTTAAAGGCTTCTCTGAACTTAATAGCACTTTGTAAGCAGTTTGGTAAAACTGATATAAGAGCGTATGCTTTTCTCCAAAATAATTGGTAAAATAAAATACGCTTCCGTTATTGATAAAATAGGCATAGGCGTTTTGCGCTTTACAATGAAAATAGGTTTCATTATAGATGGTTGTAAATACTTCCCATTCCTCTGTTTTAAAACCTGGTGCTTCCACTTTCATGATGAATCCCGGTTGAAAATTAAAAGCTGCTACTAATTGAGAATTGGGTTGAATATTGCTGACAAAACTTCCTTCTTGTGGAACAGTGAAATTTGAAAACGCCATATTTTGTTCATTCCTTGTTACAAAATAGGAGATTGGATAAGCGCGTGTTTTTGAACCAACATAGGGCGTGCTTTGTACTTGAAAATGCAAGTGTGGTTCAGGAGATCTTCCGGAATTTCCGCAGAGGGCAATAATGTCTCCTTTTTTCACAAAAGCCCCTTTTGTAGTTTTAAAGGATTGTTTTTTAAGATGGGAGAGTTTGCTATAGAGTCCTTCTGCGTGTTTGATCACAATGCTATTACCCCAGTTTTGCTGTACATTGTTTCCGCCAATTTCATTGTCCTCAATATGGTCAATGATTTCTTCTACAATGCCATCACAGGGACAAAGCACTGGTTTGTTGTAGCAATGAAAATGCTCGGGTAGATTTCCAGGCAATCTAAAAGTTTTCATTTCATTGTCTAGAATTACAAAATCCAAAGCCTTACTCCAATCACCTTGATGGGTCATTGATCCATCATATCCTTGGCTTACCACCCATTCTCCCAAAAATGGCAATTGCAAGTGTTGGTAATAGATATTGAGCAACCTTTCTTTACCATTCACATACCTATATAAATTTTCTTCTGGGCTATAATACTGAATAGGGGTGAGGGCTAATTTAAGTTGCGTTTTGCGCAACCCTAGCATATAGAGAAAAAGAATCACCGTAAGACAAAAAGGAAGTGAAAAAAGCGGCACCCCAACTTTTAACATAAATGTGCCCAGTCCCGATACCATTAGATAGGCAATGGGTACCAATACCAATACCCAAAGAAAAGATCGGATAGATGGGATAATATAAAATCCACCCAATGCTACTGCAACTAGCATAAAATTGGTTCCCATATTATAAAATCCTAAAAATCCTCCTGAACCCATGGTATAGCTAAAGAATAAGGCAACTGCATAACCATAAACCATCAGTAGAAAAGCAATTCTAGAATACACCAGCAAGCCAATGGTTAAAATAATACCGGAAGCAATATTTACCTGAAATAAAATGGCACTCATGCTTCTAAAAAAGCCACTCATATACTCTGGCATATTCCAGTTTTCAATCCAACTAATCAAATCTACTAGTTTGCTTCCCCCAATAGCATAGGTTTCATTGTACCAATAAATCTGTCTATGCGTTAACCCAATACCGTCAAAGCTTTTGGATGCCATAATAATTAACGCGGTACTAATAATGAATGCCAAAGAAAGGGCGGGTAAGCCGCGTTTATTTAAGATTGCATTTAAAACAGTAGATAAAAAAAGCGTTAACAAAGACCCCACTATTAATAGAATAGAAAAAGCGGTTCCAAATTCAAAATTGCTTCCCAATCCAAGTCCAAACAATACCACACTATAGGTTAAAAGTCCGTCAACGGTTTGTGCTCTGTTAAAACCCAATGCCTCTGCAGCAATCAAGGAAATGATTACAGCTATTAATCCACAAGCAGCCGCAAAAGGAGTGATAAATGAAACCAATAAAATAAAAGAAGCAAATAGTCTGTTTTTTGAAAAAAACAGCATGCCATAACTATTGAGTATGGCATTACCCAAGTGCTTTAAAAAACTATTTATTGCTATTGGCCCCACGTCTTGATTTTATTTTTTTTACAAACTAAAATGCTGCAAATGAGCAGGCATTTTTTCCTTCTGTTCAATATACTCTAAAGTTTCTGCTTCTCTAATCAAATGGGTATTCCCCTTTTCATCAATCATGACCACATTGGGACGCATCTGAATAAACTGCATCCATTGAGTCATATTATAAGCCCCTACTTTATGCACTACCACTTGGTCACCTCTGTTCAATAAGGGTAGGTTCACACTTTGTCTTACCACGTCAATATTCATACAAAGAGGTCCGTATAAAACCATATCTTCTGTATGATGTGTAAAGTCCTGAGCTGGACTAATCTTGTGTTCATACCAAAAAGAGGTAAATAAGATATTTACTCCAAAGTCCATAATAGTAGCCCTTCTGCCATCGCTCAAGCGCTTATTGGCTAGTACTGATCCTAATAGGTATCCTGCATCATCAATCAGGGCTCTTCCGCTTTCTAAAATCAACAAGGGTAATTCATTGCTGGAGAAGCCTAATTGAAACAAAGCATTGGAAATAGCTTCGGCAAATTCATCCACAGATGGAATGGTGTCTGACCCAGGTAAATAAGCACCACGTAAGGTATTGGCAGAAGGTAAACCGCCGCCTAGGTCTAAGTATTGAATCTGGGTATTTAATTGCGCCTTAGCATTCATGGCCAAGTCACCCAACTTTTTAACTGCAATGGCAAAGGCATCTGTTGACAGCATAAAAGTTCCAATATGACAGTGCAATCCGGTCAGTTGTAATTTACCTGATGCTACAATTTTTTGAATAGCGGACCATGCTTGTCCATTTTCATAATTAAAACCAAATCGGTCCCACATAGGATAAATGCCCGTGTCCATATTTACTCGAATAGCTACCCTAGGTTTTTTACCCAATTCATCACTCAAGTCAATGAGTTGATACAATTCTTCAAAATGATCAATATGAATCAGTGAATCATTGTTGATGGCCAATTTGAGTTCTTCATTGGTTTTTTCTGGACCATTAAAAATGATTTTATTGCCAGGAACACCATTGCCAAGGGCTTTGCGATATTCAAATCCACTGACCACTTCTGCCCATGATCCTTCTTGATGAAAGACCTTGCAAACGGCATTGATATAATTGGTTTTATAACTCCAGGCAAACTGTACTTTTGGGTAACGCGTTTTAAAAGCACGTACCGCGTTTTGATAAGTTCTTCTAATAGTTCTTTCACTTATTATAAATAGGGGGGAACCATATTGTGCTATTAGGTCTTTTACCGCAACGCCATCAATTTGCTTAACGGGTTCGTATTCGGTTCTTGAACCATATTTGTTCATTAAACCGGCATTCATTTTTTGTATAGCAGGACTCTCGTATTTAAGCTTTTGCATCTTGTTTAGTTTAAGGTTTTATAATTCGCCAAAACCACTGATTTGTTGAAACTCTTTTACGTCTGTAATATGATCCCAGGCATATCGGATAAAGATCTTTCCTACCTCATATTCGGTAAATGGTTCAATAGTTTCTCCTAGCGCCATTTTGGCTAGTGCCGCTGGTTGATTTTGACCAGCCGCTGCAGTTAGATAAATCCATGCAGGAAAACGCGGATTAATTTCCATGATATAGGGAGTGCCATCTGCTGTGCGCATGATCTCTAATTCACAACCACCTTTCCAATGGGTAGCGGCTACAAATTTTTTGGCCAAATCAATCAAGGTTTCGTCTTCTAGGGTAATTCCTGCCCAAGCTTTCCCCTTGTCTGTGATATAGAGTTTGCGCATGGGAATGCTACTAATGGTATTGCCTTTTCCATCGCCCAAAACGGCAATATTAATTTCAGTACCAGCAATAAATTGTTGCACAATAATGGGAAAGCCCCATTTAGCCGATAGCTTGTAAAAAGCTTTCTGCGCTTGTTCCAAAGTATGGGCAATAATGGCATCATAGAATTTTCCTTTCACTACCAATGGATAGCCCAGATTTTCTGCACAAGCATATAATTCTGACTCATGATAGATGACTTTATCCTTTGGAACTGAGAGCCCATATTTTAAACCAAATTGGTACAAGTTAATTTTGTCCCTGGCGCTAAACTGTTCTTGGGTTGGAAGAAAACTTGCAATACCCATACTGCGTAAAGCTGGTGCCATCTTCATGAAATTATACAACTCCGCATCAAAGTTTGGAATAATGAGTTGTAGGTTTTCCCTCTCTTGAATATACTCCAGTCTTTTAAGTAAGGCTTCTGTTCCTGCGGATGGATAAGGAATTTGATATGTTTTGTCTACAATATTGTGTAAGTAAATACCTGGCTCCATGGTTTCATAAGAAAGACCAATGATTCTCACCTTGTCTGGAAAACCCTCTCGCAGTGCTCTAATCACTGCCACTCCTGGACCAGGGCTGTCAATGGCATTCAAACCGGTAACAGCTACGGTAAGTAGTTGATTGTTGGCAAGCATATTGTTAGATTTAAGGGTGAGATCAGTTGTCTAAAAGATTGGCATATTTAAGCTGGTTGCTAAAATCATCCCAGTCCTTTTCTAATTGTGATGCAGAAACCTCATAGGTAGCCATAATATGTACCTTGATACTGGAAATAGGTGTACCCTCTTTTAGCATTCCAATAATTTCTGCTGCTATAGGATTGGCGGAGTAGGAGTCTCCTGTGCCTGGATTGAAAATGAATCCAGACTCGCTGGTGGCAATATTCTTTTTCAGATGCATGTTGTTGGTTTGAGTGGTTAATTAAGTTCCTTAACCTATCAGAAGT
>JBEAPC010000264.1:0-10449 GCA_041164585.1 Bacteroidota bacterium | reverse complement strand
TCTATCTGCTCCTTGCATTGTGTTGTTTATTCTTTAAATCAGCACAATCACAAACAGCCAAACCTTATTTCTACGATGCAGCCTTCTCTCCAGCTACCAACGAGATAGTTTTTGTTTCTGGCGGAGATATATGGACAACATCTTCCAATGGCGGCGAAGCAAGATTGCTCGTTTCTAATCCTGCTATGGAAACAAGGCCCATCTATTCTCCTGATGGAAAATGGCTTGCGTTCAATTCTAGCCGCTCAGGTAGTGGCGACATATACATGATGGAGATTGCCACAGGTAAACTCACCCGCCTCACTTATGATGATGCAAATGATGAATTGAATAACTGGTCAGCTGATGGTAAATACATTTACTTCACATCAAGCAGTAAAGACATTGGGGGTATGCGTGATATCTATCGCATAAAAGCAAGCGGTGGTACTCCAGTGCTGTTAAGTGAAAACCGTTATGTAGCTGAATTCTATGCTGCTCCTTCTCCCGATAATAAAACACTCGCTCTTGCAGCTAGAGGTAATGGTGCAACACAATGGTGGAGAAACGGTAGAAGCCATCTAGACGAATCTGAAATATGGCTGATGGATGAATCCACAAAAAAATACACACAACTCTCACTACGTGGCGCCAAACAACTCTGGCCCATGTGGAGTCCCGACGGAAAAACATTGTACTATGTTTCTGACCGCAATGGAAAACAGAATATATTGATGCATCCCGTTAATGGAACTGCAAAACAACTCACCAATTTTAAAGATGGAAGAGTGTTGTTCCCTTCTATTTCAAAAGATGGAAAAGCTATCGTGTTTGAAAGAGATTTTTCTATTTGGAAAATGGATCTTGCTTCAAACGATGCAAAGCCACTCAATATCACATTAAGAGGTTCCGCTGCATCTTCCACAACAGAATTGCTTCGATTATCACAGGGTTTTTCTGATCTTGCTATTTCACCTGACGGAAAGAAAGCAGCATTCATTGCACAGGGGGAACTATTTGTTGCTGGTACAAAAGATGGCGGTGAAGCAACAAGAGTAACTAATACATTAGTACTTGAATCATCACCGGTATGGGCAAAGAATAGTAACAGTGTGATCTATGTTTCTAAACGCAACAATAATGGAAATATTTATCAATACGATTTCTTGACAGCTAAAGAAACGCAACTCACATTCTCAAATTTTGATGATGGCTCATTGTCTTTATCCCCTGATGGAAAGAAAATAGCTTTTGTCCGCAATGGTAAAGAGCTGGTGGCACTTGATCTTGCCGCAAAAAAAGAAACTTCACTTGCCAAAGCTGCATTTAGTTTTGTGGCCATCAACAGTGAAGGCAGTTATGCTTGGTCTCCCGATGGGAAGCACATTGCCTATGCCGCCTTCGGTAATAAATCATTGCGCAATATATATATTGTTCCATCTGCCGGAGGCGAATCAAAACCGGTATCATTCCTTGGTAATATATTTGGTGGCAATGTGGTTTGGGGAAGCAATGGAAATTCCATTCTATTTGTAACACAGCAACGTACCGAAAAAGGACAAGTGGCAAGAGTTGACCTTCAACCAAGGCTGCCGCGTTTTCGCGAAGACCAGTTCCATGACATCTTTTTCGATCCTGCCACCACTACTAAAACAAAAACAGACTCTGCAGTTGATTCTATGTCGCCCACCACTTCACCATACAGAGGCATTGTGTATGATGGCATTCGTGACAGGTTAGGCCTTTTACCATTGGGCGAAGATATACAAAGCATGACCATCAGTAAAGATGGAAACACATTGATTCTAGTAGCTAACATCGCAGGGCAAACAAATATTTATTCTTATTCATTAGATGAATTGTCAAGAGAAGCACCGGTGCTGAAACAACTCACAACCACTCCCGGTTTCAAAAGCAATGTGCAACTGGCGAATGATGGAAAAGATGTGTACTATATTGAAGGCGGAAGAATCAACAGCGTTAACGTTGATAATAAACAAACGAAATCAATATCTGTTACAGCAGAGATGATGGTTGATTTCAATCAACGTAAGATGGAAGTATTTAACCAGACCTGGGAAATGCAGAGTAAAGGTTTTTATGATGAGAACTATCATGGTGTTGACTGGAATGCAATGAAGGCAATTTACGCACCTTACATAGCCGGATCGCAAACGGCTGATGAAATGAGAAGAGTGCTTTCATTGATGGTAGGCGAACTCAATGCAAGCCATTCAGGTATCAGCTCCAGCACAAATGTCGTATGGAACATTGGCAAGCTGGGATTGCGTTTTGATGCTGCTGCTTTTGAAAAGAACGGCACATTTAAAATAACAGAAGTGATCGCATCAGGCCCTGCTGAACTTACAGGCAAGATACATTCGGGTGATATATTACATACAATAGATGGTGTATTGTTGAATGGGAACACAAATCTTGATGAACTACTTGAAAACAAAGTGAACAGAAGAGTGATGCTCACTATCAATCCTGCAATTGCTGATAGTCGCACTGAAGTAGTTGCCATTAAACCAGTGAACACGCCAACAGAAAAAGCATTGCTTTATAAACAATGGGTTAAGGAAAATCGTGATTATGTTGCAAAGATCAGCAATGGCAGATTGGGTTATTTGCACATGATAGACATGGGCCAAGGCTCACTCGACCAACTGCATCTCGACATAGATGCACAGAACCACAGCCGTGATGGTGTGGTGGTTGACATCCGAAACAACAACGGCGGATTTGTAAATGCTTATGCCATCGACGTGCTGAGCCGCAAAGGTTATATGAGTATGCAACCAAGGGGTTTAACTTCTGCACCTGCAAGGCTACAATTGGGACAAAGGGCACTGGATGCTCCTACTATTCTCATCACCAATCAGCATTCATTAAGCGATGCAGAAGATTTCTCTGAAGGTTACCGCACTTTAAAGCTTGGTAAGATAGTTGGTGAGCCTACTTCGGGATGGATCATCTATACCTCTAACATTACTTTGTTTGACGGTACAGTTGTGAGGCTGCCTTTTATTAAGGTCACTGATCATGAAGGAAAGAATATGGAATTGACGCCGAGGCCTGTTGACATACCCGTTAGCAATGCGCTTGGCGGAAAGGACACACAGTTGGATACTGCGGTCAAAGAGTTGCTGAAGCAGATAGACGCATCAAAGAATAGATAGGGTTAATGTGTGGAACACTAAGTCCCTATTTTTATGGTAAGTAATCTTACTACGAAGTATATAATGAGATAATATTTTGCTGCTGGATACTGTAGTACTCAAGTCCTGTGGGAAGTGGATACAGACCCTTACAGTTTTTAAAGGACTCATCCAAGGGTAAAGGTGAACTTCCATACGAGGCACTAAAGCCCTATCTGTTCCGAACAATAAATATGAACAAAAAAATCAACATAAAAATCCCCACCCCCTGCATCCAAAACTGGAACAGCTTCCCACAGAACGCAACCGGTGGATACTGCTCCCAATGCTCCAAAACAGTCATAGACTTTACCCAACTCACAGATAAGGAACTCTACCAAGCATTAGCACAGCAAAACCCTGGAAAAATCTGTGGACGATTCACCCAATCACAAATCAACCGAGACATCCTATTTACCAATAACCAACAATCGCTAAAGCTTAATAAAATATTAGCAGGACTATTAATACTAGGTACAACCCAGACAGGTTTAGCCAATGAAGCCCAAGCCAAAGCCAATGCCACAAAAACACCTATAGAAATAATAGCAGAAAATGGGAGAGGAGCACATAAAAAATCCCCCAAAAAAATAGCAACCGACACTACAAAATTCATTGAAGGCAAAATTGTAGATGAAATATCAAACCCAATTGCATATGCATCGGTCACCCTTAAAGACAAAAAAGCAGGAGTGACCACCAATAGTAAAGGGCAGTTTAAAATATTGGTTCCCGACTCCTATAAAAGGAAAATAACCATACAAGTGTCAGCAGTAGGGTTTGATCCTAAAGAGTTTACCATTTCTAAAAAGGAATTACCTCTAAAAAACGATTTGATTTTAAAATTGGCCAATGCATTTATGGGAGAAATAGTCATTGTAAGATCAGACGACTAATTTGCCCAAAGCACTTGTTCTTCAATTACCATCGCGCCAGCCCAAAAACTCCACCATGCCCCACCTCTTCTCCTACGGAACCCTACAACTCCCATCAGTCCAACTATCCTCCTTTAACCGCCTCCTCACCGGAACAGCAGACACCCTGCCCAACTATGGCCTAGGCACCCTAGCAATCACCGACCCCCATGTATTAGCCATCAGTAACCAAACACATCATCCCGTAGCCATACCATCTCCAGGAGACAGCATCACAGGAATGGTCTTTGAAGTCACAGAACAAGAACTCCAACAAGCAGATCTCTATGAGGTAGACTATACCAGAGCAGAAGTAACCCTAGCTTCCGGGATCCAGGCTTGGATCTACCTGCCCAAAAACTAAAACTTTTTGATAATTCAGGTTAACCCATTCCCAAAAACGGTTTCAGAGGATCCTCCTAGTTGCAAACATCAAAAAAAGATTTATTTTTACATCATGCCTACTACTCTTAACATAAATGAAATTCTATCAGAGGTTAAAAAGCTTGACCAAGAAGGGCAATTAACCATTTTAGAAAGATTAGTTGCAATCATTAGTAAAAATAAAGATTTGCCTAAACGGGCTAAGCTTTCCCAAATTTCAGGCATTGGATCTAGCCTTTGGGCAAAAAGCAATATTGACGATTACATTTCTCAAGAAAGAAAATGGTAATTGAAAAATTAAAAAATAAAGTTGTTTTTTTAGATACCGCTCCACTTATCTACTTTATAGAGGGAAACTCAGAATATCAAGAAAATCTCAAAAAATTATTTGAGTATAATGATGATGGTTATTTTAAGTTTATAACTTCTCCCATTACATTGTTAGAAGTTTTAGTAAAACCATTGAGATTTAAGGAAACTCAAATTGTTGACCAATATAGGACATTACTTACCGAAGCCGATGGAATAGACATCTATGATATCACAACTTCTATTTCAATTAGGGCTGCTGAAACTAGAGCAAAATATAGCATACCAACACCTGATGCAATTCAAATTGCAACTTCAATTGATCGTCAAGCACAATTTTTCTTGACGAATGATAATCGTCTTAGGTCAATTACAGAAATCAAAGTAATTACTATTTCAGAACTGACATAACACAGATTATTTAAGTTTATTCAATTTACATCGCGCTAGCTTGATTCTGCCCCACTTCAATAAAAATATCCTCATTTAAAATAAATATTTATTGTTTATCAATAAATACCCCCTTATCTTCGCTGCATCATTTAAAACTTACATCATGCAAAAGAAAAACAACATCGTCTTCATCATCCTGCACATTATAGCTTGGATCATCTTTGTAGGACTAGCTATAGAATCAGGCGCCTTACTCACCAATTTTGGATTTAGCATTTTCAAACCATCAATGGTCAGCCACCTCTACCAAAAACTGGACATGAGTGATATGTACAATAAAAGCTGGTGGACATTCTATAGTATGTATAGCTTTATCCTATTCATCTCTATTTTAAAAACAGTCATGTTCTATGTGGTCATTCAAATCTTACTAAAACTAGACCTGACAAAACCATTTAGCATGTATGTGGCAAATAAAATCATGCTCATTAGTTACTATGCTTTATCTATTGGCATCATTGGTCACATAGCCAGACAAGTCTCCAAATACTTAATGCACCATAATTATAAAGTTGACAACCTCAGCCAGTTTTGGCCAGACAGTGAAGCCTTTATACTTATGGCAGCCGTGATCTATGTCATTGGCAGCATCTTCAAGAAAGGTGTAGAAATTCAAACCGAAAACGATTTAACCGTATAAGCTATGTCTATCATTGTAAATTTAGATGTGATGATGGCCAAAAGAAAGATGTCTCTGAATGAACTATCAGAAAGAGTAGACCTGACTTTATCCAATCTATCCATCCTCAAAACGGGAAAAGCAAAAGCCATTCGGTTTAGCACTTTAGAAGCAGTTTGCAAGGCTTTGGATTGCCAGCCTGGCGATATTCTAGAATTTGTAAATGACGGCAAAGAACAGCCTTAAATGGCCTATCAAAAGCGCATTAACAATCCTTATACAATATCCCTTACTAAAATTCGTTTCTTGTTATAACCCATTTTATAACAAAAAACAAAACAATGGCAACAGCAAAAAAAGCCGCTAAAAAAGCAGCTCCAAAAAAAGCAGTAAAGAAAGCAGCTCCTAAGAAAGCAGCAGCTCCAAAAAAAGCCGCTAAAAAAGCAGCTCCTAAGAAAGTAGCAGCTCCTAAAAAAGCAGCTAAGAAAGCAGCTCCAAAGAAAGCCGCTAAAAAAGCAGCTCCTAAAAAAGCAGCAGCTCCAAAGAGAGCCGCTAAGAAAGCAGCTCCCAAAAAAGCAGCAAAAAAAGCAGCTCCTAAGAAAGCCGCTAAGAAGTAATAAAAAGAAAGTCCCGCAGATAATGCGGGATTTTTTTTTGCCCAATATTTTCTAGTTCAATATCGCGCCAGCCCTTTGATCAAGTTTTAAGGAATAAGGTCTATTAAAAGCCTCCTGCGATACTTTAAAATGAAAAGCCAACTTTCTAATCACATCCTTGGAAAGTCCTTTTTTATAGTTCAGAATATCAGAAACATAGCCTTTACTAATTCCCAAAATCTCTACCAAATCTTTGGCTTTTAACCGATGCTCTTCCATCAAAGATTGAATTAATTGAACCGGATCTAGATCTTGGAAGGGTAGGTGCTCTGCATCCCATTTTTCTATCAAGACAGTGAGCAAGGCAATTTCATCCTTGGTATTCCTGTCTTTCATTCCAGAGAATACCAATTCCTCCAATACTTGGCAATATTCCTTGTACTGGGTTTTGTTGCTAATGACTTTGTATTTGAGTGCTGACATTTAAATGAAATGATACATTAAAACTACTCAATTTTTGCATAAAGTTCACAAAAAGAGAACTTTAGTCTCCCCATTAATTAGCGAAACCTGTTTTGGGTAAAATTTTTCCAGAATCTTGTATCTACGCTATGTTCAGAATATATTCATATTGAACAATTAAATCAAAGTTCCCAATTCGGGAACTTTTCATAACTTTGAAAAAATCAGGAATTGAGGGTTATTGCTAAAAAGATATTAAGAGACTATTGGGGTAAGCATCCAGAATGTGAGCAACAATTAAAATCTTGGTATAATGAAGCTGAATCGGCCATCTGGTTAAGTCCAAATGATATTAAGCGTGAATACCCGTCATCAAGTATTCTTGAAGATAATAGGGTAGTGTTTAATATTAAAGGGAATAACTATCGGTTAATAGTGAAAATTAATTATCACTATCAAATGGTATGGATAAGATTCATTGGTACACATGCCCAATATGATAAAATTGATGCAAGAAAAATTTAAGAATATGATCTTAAAACCTATTAGGAATGAGAAAGATTATCAGGCAGCAATGAATAGGCTGGAACTAATCTTTGATGCCAAACCTAACTCAAAAGAGGGTGATGAATTGGAGATTTTAGGAATGCTGATTGAGAAATATGAGCAAGAAAAATATCCAATAGAATTTCCTGATCCAATTGAAGCTATTAAGTTCAGGATGGAACAGTTAGGGTATAGCCAAAGCGACTTAGCTAATGTAGTTGGATTAAAAAGTAGAGCTAGCGAAATTTTGAATAAAAAAAGAAAGCTGACTCTTGAAATGATTCGCAATCTTCATGAATCACTAAATATTCCAACAAACGTGTTGATTCAGAATTATTAAAATGGGGAGAAATCTCTAAAAGAAATAGCCCCATGAAACTCCTCCTCCCACTGCTCCTCCTAACCCTAATCACATCGGCGCAGCCAAAAAATAACAAAATCACCAACAATAGTTTCTGGTCTACCACAAACGGTTCACCCATCTACTCCCAAGGCGGGGGCATCTTCCGCTTTAACAACAAATACTATTGGTACGGCGTGCAATATGCAGAAGCAGCCCTCTATCACCAAGACCCTTCCATCACACAACCCAACGCAACTTTTGAAAACGTCACCTGCTATAGCAGCACTGACCTAGTGAACTGGACATTTGAAGCCAATATCCTCACCAAGGAGGAACTCTTTAAACATACCCGCAAAACCTGGGTTGGAAGATTAGGCGTTGCCTACAACAAAGATATTAACCAATATGCCCTGGTAGTTCAATGCGGTAGTTCCGTGCTCTTTGCCACCTGCGCAACACCCACTGGAAGTTTTGAATGGCATAACCAGATCTCCATGCAAGACATGATTGGTACGCCCAATACTGGAGACCAAACCGTTTTCACGGACGAAGACGGAAAGTCTTACCTGATCTATTCTTATGGGCGTGGCCGAAACAAAATTTATGTATCGGAAATAGGAGTTAAAGACGGCAAGGTAAACCTGCTTGATTGCAAAGAAATTTTTAAAGGCGAGAGCCGCGAGGGCAACTGTCTTTTCAAATACAAGGGCCGATATTATATGAGCGCTTCCAATATCTATGGATGGGATGCCTCTTTTGCTTATTACTTGGTGGCCGATGATATTCGCGGGCCCTATACACCCACCAACAAGACGCAAATAATGAAGGGCTGTGAAGCCGATTTTGCCCATGTATCCCAAACCGGATTTTACTATACCATCCACGGTACAAAGCAAGAAACCGTTTTGTATTGCGGTGACCGATGGGCCGATTTTGCAGGCAATGGATTGGGCTATAACCAATGGGTGCCTTTGAGTTTTGAGGGCGCTGAAAATACACCCGTTTTCAATTCACTCAGTGCCTGGCATTTAAACGCTACAACTGGTGAATGGAAAGTTGCCGCTGACAATAACTATGTCCGCAACGGCAGCTTTGAAGCCGATAGAAGACATATTCCAAGTCCGGTAAAACCTTTGCAAGACCAACTCACCGGATGGGATACCAAAGTACTAAAAGGCAATGCCCCCAGCCAAGACTCGCTGCATTCTCCCGTGCTCAATCACTTTAATACCCAAGCAGAAAGAAAGCAGGTAATAGGAGAGAAGTCCGCCCAAATTTCAGACCAAGTACCCTTTGAGCGCCAACTCTCTCAAACCATTCAATCTACTCCAACAGTGCCCCTGCCCAATGGGCAATATACCCTTAGCGCTAAGATCAAAAACAGCCCGGGCTTTAGCAAATTAGAACTCTATGCCTTTGGCCAAACCCGCCAATTCCAGACCATTGGCAGCTGCCCGGAATGGACTACCATCACGCTTAAAAACATCCAAGTCCGTAATGGGAAAGTGGAGATTGGAATTTACGCTGTAGGGGATGCCAATGCCTTTTGTTTATTGGATGATCTGAGTTTGGTGAGGGATTAAATTGATTTATTTCTCCTCTCACCTTACCGCTTTTTACTTATTTTCACTCCTGAACCACCCCCGGTTCCAACCAAAACTAAAACTATGCGCACAATTGTACTAATGGCCATGGCGGCCATTCCTATGACCATTATTGGCCTAACTAATAGCATTCAACCAAGACAGTTTACCGTCTCAACAGCTGACACAGCTAAAAAAGACTCTGTCAAGTTCAGCACTTTCAAAGACCTGCCACTTAAGGCAGAAAGGACTATTCAGTTCAATACCCAAGAAGGTACTTGGATGTCTTTAGACGTATCGCCAGACGGCAATACCATTGCTTTTGACATGATGGGCGATATCTATACCATGCCCATGACAGGTGGCAAGGCCAAACAAATTACCAAGGGATTGTCTTTTGACGCGCATCCAAGATTTAGCCCCGATGGTAAAAAAATTCTCTTCACATCTGACCGTTCCGGAGCAGATAATTTGTGGGTGTTGAACTTGCAAACCAATGATACCCTTCAGATTACCAAAACCAATGTAGACGACTATCCCAGCGCGGTTTGGACACCCGATGGCAAATATATCATTGCCAGCAAAGGACGCAGATTACCTCGTTTATGGATGTACCATGTAGACGGTGGTGGCGGGATTCAACTCAATGACCAGCCAAGTAACCAAAAAACCATTGACCCCTATGTGAGTGCCGATGGTAAATGGGTGTATTTCTCTCAACGCAACGGACCTTGGAACTACAATGCTCTCTTGCCCCAATACCAAATTGGTGCTTACAATATTGCAAAAGGAGAGTACAGCACCATTACTTCTAGATATGGTTCTGCCTTTACACCCACATTGAGTAAAGATGGTAAGTGGATGGTCTATGGTACCAGACACGAAGACAAAACTGGTTTGATCCTGCGTAATTTGGTAAACGGACAAGAGCGTTGGTTGGCCTATCCTGTGCAGCGTGATGAACAGGAATCTATTGCTCCCTTGGGCGTTTTACCCGGTATGGCTTTTACCCCAGACAGCAAATTTTTACTAGCTTCTTATGGCGGTAAAATCTGGAAAAT
>JBEAPC010000263.1:0-7424 GCA_041164585.1 Bacteroidota bacterium | reverse complement strand
TATGAACCACGAATTAAACCAAAAACTCTGGTAATACCACTGAATGCTGCATGAATTCATTTCTGAATCAAGCAAAACGGGGTACTTTTGCCGCATGATTAAACAGACCCTGATTAAGGCGGCCGAAGCTGGAGCCGCTGTGATGCAAAGTTATTTTAACGGCAGTTTTCAAATTTCCAATAAGGAAGGCATGAACAATCTGGTAACAGAAGCAGACCACGCTTCTGAAAAAGCCATTTTTGATGTAATCAAAGCGGACTTTCCAGACCATTATATTTTAAGCGAAGAAGCGGGAGAAATTATACAAGACAGTACTTTCAAGTGGATCATTGACCCCATTGACGGTACGGTTAATTTTGCAAATGGCATTCCCATTTGTTGCGTGAGTATTGGAGTAGAACAAGATGGTAAGATGATCATGGGTGCGGTATACAATCCCTTTATGAAGGAATTCTTTTTTGCACAAAAAGGTTTTGGTGCCACATTGAATAGTAAAATCATCCACGTAAGCAATAAAACGGAAGTGATTAAGAGTAGCATGGTTACTGGTTTTCCTTATACTTATTTGGATACCCCTAATGGACCTTTGCAAGTGTTTGAAAAACTGATTCGCAAAGGGGTGCCTGTTAGAAGACTGGGTAGTGCTGCTATTGATCTTTGTTGGGTGGCCGCTGGCAGATTTGACGGATTTTATGAGCACAAACTAAACGCTTGGGATAGCGCTGCTGGATACCTAATGGTAGAAGAAGCTGGTGGTAAAGTAACCGATTTTAAAGGCGAAATTTATTCTCCTTATCAACCACATATTATTGCTACCAATGGATTAATCCATGATGAATTAGTAGCCATTGTCAATGGTGGTCCCGTAAACGGATAGTCACAAACAAAAACAAGCACATGGAAGAAAGAACAGAAATAGCCGAATTAGGCGAGTTTGGATTGATAGAACATTTGACCAAGAATTTTGAGATACAAAATGTGAGCACGGTCTTGGGCGTGGGTGATGACGCCGCCGTGATTGACCATTTTGGCAAGCAGACCGTGGTTACCACAGACCTTTTGTTAGAAGGCATTCATTTTGATTTGATGTATACCCCACTCAAACATTTGGGATACAAATCTGTGATGGTGAACCTAAGTGATATCTATGCTATGAATGCGCAACCCACACAGATTACAGTGAGCATTGGCATTAGCAATAGAGTAAGCATGGAAGCATTGAATGAATTCTATGAAGGCATTTACCTGGCTTGTGAAAAACATGGTGTTGACTTAATTGGTGGTGACACTTCTACTTCTCAAAAAGGATTTATCATTAGCATCACGGCTATTGGTGAAGTAGCACCCGATAAATATGTAAAAAGAAGTACGGCCCAGAAGGGCGATCTGATTTGCGTTACAGGCGATTTGGGTGGTGCATTTTTAGGCCTCACACTCATGGAGCGTGAAAAGAAAATCTATTTAGAGAATCCACAAGTACAACCCGATTTAGAAAACGAGTCTTATATAGTAGGTAGGTTGTTGAAACCAGAAGCGCGCAAAGACATGATTGAATTTTTTGAAAAAAATGAAATCATGCCTACAGCTATGATGGACGTAAGCGATGGTGTGAGTAGTGAAGTGATGCACCTTTGCAAACAGAGCAATCTGGGTTGCAGAATCTATGAAGAGAAATTACCCATCAACGATGAGAGCCGAAAAGCTGCTTATAAATTTGGTCTTGATCCTACCGTTTGCGCACTCAATGGCGGAGAAGATTATGAACTCATCTTTACGCTCAAACAAGAAGACCATGACAAGATCACTTTTAATGAAGAGATCAGCGTGATTGGATATATGACTGACCTGGAAGAGGGTTGTAAACTCTTGACTAAGGGTGGTAACACATTTAATATTACGGCACAGGGCTGGAATGCCTTTCAACAATAATTTCAAAGCATGCAAAACAGAAGAATCTACTGGCTGTTTTGCATGCTTGTTTTTTTTATAGCCTGTGGGCCATCGCGCCAAAGCGCTTATTCCCCGCTGAATAAAAAGTCACCTGCAATTTTACAAGATGAGGTAGCGCTCTTGCAAAAAATTTTGGAAGCCAATCACCCCAGTTTGTATTGGTATACAACCAAGGACAGTATGGATCTGTATTTTAAACAGACCCGTGAAAGCATTACTGATTCTTTAAACGAGCTTCAATTCAAAAATCATTTGGCCCTGCTGATTGCAAAAATTCATTGTGGTCATACCACAGTGCGTTTTTCAAAAGACTATAGAAAAACTGCTACGCAATTTCAGTTTCCTGCATTCCCCCTATCTATTAAAACCTGGGGAGATAGTATGGTGGTCTTAGGTGGATCCTATGCACAAAAACCCGTGAGTAAAAGAGGTACCATTATTACAGGCATCAATGGAAAAACCAATAAAGAAATATTGGATAGCATCTTTCCTTATATCAGTATTGATGGTTACGCCAATAATTATCGCAGTCAATTGGTGAGTAACCAATTTGGTGCTTGGTATAAAACCATTTTTGGTCTAGACAGTCAATACATAGTGCAATATATAGACAGCATGGGATTGGCAGCTGTAGATACTTTGCGCAATTTTAATCCTGGTCTTAGACCTAGTAGAAGACCTTTGCCCATTGATAGTTTGGCTCGCGGTTTTGTAAGACCTAGCCGCAAACAAATTAGAGCAGCCAACAAATTCAACCAACGCAGTTTGCAAATTGATACCAGTATCAATACGGCCTATATACGCATCACCAGTTTTTCAGCTCCTGGCTTGCGAAAATTTTTCAAACAGTCTTTTAAAACCATTCAAGAAAAAAAGATTCCGCATTTAGTCATTGACCTGCGCGAGAATGGGGGAGGACAAATTATCAATAGCATTCGCTTAACAGAATACCTAGCCAAACAACCATTTAAAGTGGCGGATTCTGTTGTGGCCATTAGTAGAAAATTTGAATATGGTTCATATATTAAACAGTCTTGGCTCTATTGGTTTCCCATGAATTTTTCTGCCCATAAAATGGAAGATGGAAAAATTCATTATCGCCGTTATGAGACCAAGCAGTATGAGCCCAACAAACACTTGAGATTTGACGGAGACATTTATATTGTACAAGGTGGATTGAGTTTTAGTGCTGCCACCATGTTTGCTGGAAACCTAAAGGGTCAGTCCAATGTAACCATTGTAGGAGAAGAATCTGGAGGTGGTTATTATGGTAATTCTGCGGTACATCTACCCACTATTGTTTTACCCAACACGGGTTTGCAAATTAGCCTGCCCATGTATCGGATAGTGCTTGCAGGCAATAGACCCAAGGGTGCAGGCGTGCAACCAGATCTTCCGGTTGGCCCCAGTTCAGAAGCTATTCGCAAGGGACAGGATCTAAAATTGTTACAGATTAGAAAGTTGATACAGGCTGCAAAAAATCCTAGTTAGGTGTAATCACGGCTTCTACAGCTAAGGACTCATTCAAGCAAACTAGGTTTGCAGGCAATCCATTTTCAATCAAGCCCAAACTTGTATCACCAATAGCTTTTGCAGGAGAAGTACTTACCATGCGCAGCGCGTCTTCTAAGGGAATACCTACTTCTTTAACCAAGTTCTGTAAGCACTTTACCATGGTGAGCGCAGAGCCAGAAAGAATGCCATTGGATGCATATTTGTCTCCTTCCAAATGGTGCGGATAAGGTCCGGTAGAAGTTTCAGCAACTGCATCAGTTATGGCAAATAGTCTTTGCCCCATTTGCTTCCAAGCTATTTTAATGGCGGCAAAATCTACATGGTATCCGTCTGGTACCACACTTGACAAAACACTTGGATGATTAAACACAGCACCCACCAAACCTGGGGCACGGTGTTGTAGTGGACTCATAGCATTGAATAAATGCGTGACTGTTCCAATGCCCTTGTCAAAAGCAGTGGTGGCTTCTTCATAAGTGGCATTGCTATGACCAGCAGAAACGGTTACACCTGCTGATTGAATCAATTCAACAATACCAGGCGCCAACACTTCTGGAGCTACGGTAATAATTTTAATCACGCCCTTTCCATATGCTAATAAATCCAGTACTTCTTGCTCAGAAGGTGAATGAATAAAGGATTCCAAATGCGCGCCTTTTTTGAGTGGATTTAACCAAGGACCTTCTACATGCAAACCCAAACATCCTTTTCCACCTTCAGCCCAATAAGCTCTAATGGCGTCAATGCATTGATGAAAAACCTGGGTATCATTGGTGGCTACTGTTGCAATAAAATTGGGAGCCCCTCCCTTGATGCAATATTCAAATAAACGGTAAAGCGCATCCACTTCAGGATAAACGGATAGTAGTTTGGCGTCAGCCCCATAAATCTGAATATCTAAAAATGCTGGCGCGATGATATCGTAAAGGGGTCCTGCATTCTCAGGCAATCCTTCATTGGGAAGAATAGCCACCACTTTACCTGCTTCTACTTGCACAGCGTGGTTGATCAAGCATTCATGACCGGTAAATAATTGTTTGGCCAAATAGATTTTAGACATCCGAATTGTTTTGTAAAATTTGAAATGGATCTGCGTCTTTCCAGAAAGGGAATTTGGTTCTTACTTCTTCCAAGAAATTTTTGTCAAGTGCCATAGTATATGTACCAACTTCATGGGCATTGGTATACAGTACCTGACCCAGTGGATCTACCACCATACTATCGCCACTATGGTTGATGCCCTTGCCGTCTTCACCCACTCGATTCACCCCAATTGCATAGCATTGGTTTTCTATGGCACGTGCTATGAGCAAGGATTTCCAAGCATGGCTTCTGCGCTCAGGCCAATTGGCCACATAGACCAATACATCATATTCTGGTTGCTCTGTTATCTGTTGTCTAGCCCAAACAGGAAAGCGTAAGTCATAGCAAATTTGTAGGTTGATTTTCCAGCCATTCACACTGGCAATTAGTCTTTTGTTGCCATTGCTATAGTGTTGGTCTTCTCCCGCAAATGCAAAGCGATGTCTCTTGTCATAATAACCATAAGACCCGTTGGGTAACATCCAAATCAGGCGATTAAAATATTCACCTGCTTCTTCTATGATTAAGGATCCGGTTAGAATGATTTTATATTGGGTGGCCATGGACTTCATCCATTGAACGCTCTGTCCCTCCATGGTTTCAGCCAGTTTTTCTGGTTGCATGCTAAACCCTGTTGAGAACATTTCTGGTAGCACCACCATTTGAGTGGGTTGACCAATGGCTTGGATTTGTTGCTCTAGCATTTGTAGGTTGGCCTGCTTATCTTCCCAGTGTAGGTTGGCTTGAACCAATGTGACCAATAGTTGAGACATATACTTGAATTGCTGATTACAATATTACTAAAACCGCCAGTTGAATTGTAAGGAAAGATATTGTTGGGTACCTACCTGTGTTTTGGTTTCTCTGGATTGATAGACCCATGCAGCTTTGATGCTGGTTGCTTTTTTAGCATAACAAAGACCAATGCTTTGTTGAAAAACCAGAGGCAGGGGATCGGCAAGTATAGCATTTCCTGGATCTGCGTTTTTAACACCTTGCAGTGTGGCATTGTATTGTTGCCAGGTCCATTCTGGTTGGGCAAACAGAAACCACTCTTTTTCCTGTTCAAAACCTCCATCGCCATTTGAGACCCTTGCATTCCAAAGGGAAGAGCGTTGGTTTTGTTCAAAAATACCCAAGGTAAATATCGCGCCAGCACCGGCGTTTATAAAAGCATTACCCCAATTAGCTTTGAACAAGGGAACTGCTTTGATTTTTTGCGTGGGTTGCCAAGAAATGGGTGCAACCAATACACCAAGGTTGGCCGTGGTGGCATTATTTACTTGGTAATCCCAACCCAGAAATTTCTTGTATTTGAAAAGGCTATGGTAACTGTTTTGTAAGGACTCTCCCCCGGATTGTTTGCCCACCATACCCAGGCTAGCAGACCAACGCAGGAATCCATTGTTTTTAAAAAAACGAGTTTCTTGAAAACGGAGATAGAGATAACCGCAATAGGGTCTGTCAATTCCCTTGATAGGAATAATCTCTCTGTTAACCGGGGTGAAAATTTGTTGCCCAATTTCTAGACTATGGATCTTTTTGTTTTGTTTGCTTTTAGCGGCCCGGCTAAATTGTAGCATAAAGCCATTGGTATAATAAGCATCTTGATATTGGAGTAAAAAGGCGTCATTCTCGGAGGTAAAGGACAATTCATTGCGCTGTGCGGATCCTTGCTTTGGCAGAAATAAAAAGGAAATGAACAGAGCCAAAAGCAATATGCGATGCATTAGGGAAATTTTTGTCAAGGTACAATTAATCTTCATTAGCAGTCCTGATCTTGGCTATGGCGCTTTGGATCAGGCTGAGCTCAAATCCTCTTTGCAATAAAAAACTGGTAGTCTTGGCTACCCGATTCAGGTATTGTTCTTTTTTTAGCAATGCCCATTTTCCTACCGCCAGTTTGGCCAAACAGTCTAGATAAGCCCCTTCTTCTATCTCTTTCATGGCTTTGCGAATATTATAAGCGCTCACTTTTTTTTGCTTTAGCGCCGCTTCTATCTTTACCTTTCCCCATTTTTTTTGTCTAAAATGGCCGCCCACAAACTGCTGGGCATAGCGTTCCTCATTCAAATAGTTCTCTTCAATGAGTACAGATAAGATACGTTCTACGTCTGTTTTGAACAAACCCATGCCATAGAGTTTGTCCTTGGTATCGGCATGGCTCCGCTCTGAATAGGCACAATATTGCCTAATTTTTTGCAATGCCTGCTCTGGACCCAAGTTTTTACGCATTAAATTAGTTTGATATTGGAATATAAGAACATTATATTTGTAAGTACCTCCCTACTGTTGTTCCGTTTGCAAATTAAATTAATAACGCAAGTAGTATGAGTGATGTTCGCCACAATGTTTGTTTAATTGACGATGACAAGATTTATCAGTTTACTGCTAAAATGATTTTAGAGGCTACTGGATTGACGCATAGCATCAAAACTTTTTTTAACGGACAAGAAGCTATTGATTACTTGATAAGCCCTGAAAACCAGGTTCCAGAAAACCTTCCAGATGTCATTTTTCTAGATATTAATATGCCCGTGATGAATGGGTGGGAGTTTTTAGAGGCTTTCTCTCTCTTTTATAAAGAGCTTCCCAAGCAGATTGTGGTCTATATGGTGAGTTCCTCTGTAGACGAAAGTGATATTCAGAAGTCTAGAACCTATGAACCCGTAACGGATTACGTGATCAAACCCATAAACAAGGACAAGTACCGAGAACTGCTTTCTGTACTAGCTAATTAGGTTTTTCTTCCATATCAATCCACAACTCATTCACATTAACAGAAATCTGCTGAGAATCATCCATTTCTAATGGTGGAATATTAACATTTTACAGTAGGTTTGTTGCCAACCTAAATTCTGCAGAATGAAATTCAT
>JBEAPC010000262.1:0-2519 GCA_041164585.1 Bacteroidota bacterium | reverse complement strand
AAATAAAGAATCATTTCCTGTGCACCTCCGCCAGAAGCATTTCCAAATGCGGAACCTGACATACCTACATGGTAACCATAACCCAACCAAAAATCAGTACCCTTATTAGAAAAATCCTGGGAATTGGCTTGTAGGATGCCCAAAAACAATATGCAACATAGCAAAAAGGAGGTCTTCTTCATCTGGGGGGCAACTGCTTTATCAGAAACTTTGCTATTCCTGATGAACGTTTAAAATTAATGATTAACACTTTAAAAGCCATGAGTAAGAGCCATTAAAATACCATTATGCTGTATTTATAACAAAGTTTTACTGGCAGGACCCATACAACTCAATAAATCCAGGATACTCAAGTTGGCTTGAAAGCCAATTCTGTCTTCAAATACCTGTGGATAATTTACCAGAGTTTGGACCTTTTGAAAGTCATTGGGTTTAAACTGGTCTCTATAATCCGTATCTGTTTGTTTAAAATGGGCTTCTTCTGCCAAAGCATAGGTTGGGATGCTTTTAGATTTTAATTGTTTTAATACCCACGCTTGAGTAGCTAAGTTTAAATCTAAGAGGTAGTCCTGTTTTTTTTGAAACAAGGGTTTTAAGCTATCCTGATAATATTCAAAAAAGGGAGATTTCCCATAACAGGAAACAATACTTCTCCAATGTTGCTCTTGCCAATCTTGGTCATAACTGATTTTCACATCCCTTGTTTGGCTTTTTTGAATCCTGCCTTTTTGCAAGGGTACAGATAAAACAATGAGCCCATTGCTTCCCGCAATGATGGTGCGGTTCCTAAAACTGGTTTTTGGGTAAGATTCGTATTGGGCAATTTCTATATTTGAATAATCAAACAACAATTTATACCAATTAACCGTTCCAAAATACTGACTTTCAATAATATAGTTACTTAAAATATTGTCTTGTGGAAGATTGTTCATATTACGATTGATATGGTCAAAAAACAGTCCAAATGCTATCTAATTAAAGTTTAATTAAACTCAGTAAATCATTGTTAGATAATTAATTAATTGAAATAATAGTTACTAACTATTTGAGTTTCAAGAATTTTGACTTTTGAACCTGTTTTTCCTAACCTATTTAGTAGGAAAGTTACTAATTATAACAATTGATTGTAGGGCTTATTGGTGCATCTATGCTATTTTGTGCACAAATTAAATTGGATGAAAATTTGGACCCTTTCTGCCATATTGGCGTGTTTGTTAATGGCATGTGCTGCCCCAAAAGCTTTTGAATACCGAGACCTTAGAAATGTAAAACTGGATAAGGTTGGGTTTGACAAGACTACCCTAAATATGGAATTGGTTTATTTTAACCCCAATAAATTTGGCTTGGAGCTAAAGAAGATAGATGCCGATGTATACATTGATAACCACTATTTGGGTAAAATGATCTTGGATACCAGCATGCATATTCCCAAGAATCAGGAATTTATCCTGCCTTCTAAAATTGCTATTGACCTTAAGGGTTTGTACAAAAATGCCCTGAACCTAATGATCAGTAATGAGGTTTTGGTCTCTGTAAAGGGAACCACCAAAGTAGGAAAGGCTGGATTGTTCAAAACAGTTCCCTTTACCTATGAAGCTAGGCATCAGATGAAACTGTTCTAAAATGGTTGTAGAAATATCTTAATAGCCCTTATAAGGTTCCATATGACAGGGTTTTCTGGGTTGAGGTCCACCCCCGTCTTCCGCTCTTTTACACAAAGCGGATAGTTTTTTATATGCGTCTTCTGTGGCTTTTTCGGTATCTGCATCAAAACCAGCATTGTTCATGGCGGTTCTAATTTGGTCTGGGCTCACCCTATCTGGAAAATATTGCAACTTAATTTCTCCTTGCAATAAATTGTATTTCCACTGAATGATGCCTTTTTCAAAATTGCTGTTATTCTCAACAATCAGGTACTTGTCTAGTGACTCTCTGCATTCCCAACACTTTAAATTGGCCGATTTAATGGTAATCCATAATGCTTTATCGGCTTGTGCAAATAGATAATTACTAATTAATAAAGTAAAAACACTAATTAAAAGGGCCTTTTTCATGTCTTATTTTTTGGTTTAAATGCCTTTCCAGTTAGCTGGATCTTCTCTCCACTCTAATAATAAAGCTTCCGTTTCAGAAGATACCGTCCCTTTTTCAACAGCCATACTAATCAATGTGCTATAATTGGTTAGGCTTTTATAGGGTACAGATGCTGTTTCAAAAGCTTGGGTTGCCTGTTTGAATCCATAAGTAAAAATAGAGACCATGCCAATGACTTCTAAGCCGGCATCGCGCAGCACTTTAACCACGTCTAAAGAGCTTTTACCTGTTGAAATCAGGTCTTCTATGACCAATACTTTTTGGCCTGATTCAAAACTGCCTTCAATTTGGTTACCCAATCCATGCTCCTTTGGTTTTGGTCTTACATAGATATAGGGCATTTTCAATTGGTCCGACGCCATGGCTCCCCAAGGAATACCCGCAGTGGCAACCCCTGCCAATAACTGGGCCTCTGGAAATCCTTC
>JBEAPC010000261.1:0-32786 GCA_041164585.1 Bacteroidota bacterium | reverse complement strand
GAAATTGACTTTAAACAAAAACTTATGAAAAAACTATTTATCCCTATTCTAATGGTGGCCTCTTTGATTGGTTCATCCATCAGTGCTAAAGCTCAAACGGCTGACGAAATTGTAGACAAATACATTGCCGCCATTGGTGGTAAAGACAACTGGAAAAAAGTACAGTCTATGAAGGTTGATGGAGCCATTCAAGTACAGGGTCTTGAAATTCCTTATACTGTGAATGCCGTTCATATGAAGGGCAGTCGTTTTCAAGGTGAATTCCAAGGAAATGTGTTTATTGAAATTACTACACCTACTAAAGGATGGAGCCAGAATCCTATGGCTGGCAAAGCAACCCTTCAACCTTTAACAGATGATGAGTTGAAAACCAAGGTAGATGATTTGGATATCCAAAGCCCTTTTATTGATTACAAAGAGAAAGGTTCTACCATTGAATCTTTGGGTAAGGATGAAGAAGATGGTAATGAGTATTTTAAAATAAAGCTGACAACCAAGAATAAGAATGAGTCTACTTATTTTTTTGATACCAATACCTTCTTGGTGTATAAGCAAGAAACTGTGATAAAGCAGCAAGGTCAAGAAATTAAAATGGCAGTTAAAAGTTTAGATTATCAAACAGTAGATGGGGGTATCAAAGTTCCATTTAAAGTTGACCAAGGACAAATGATCATGGCAACTAAAAAAGTAACAGTAAATCCAACTGTAGACGAGAAGTTGTTTACCAATAATTAATCTCATTTTTTTTGTAAGGCTTACCCGTCCATGGATGGGTAAGCTTTTTTAATATCATACAGATGAAAAAATTAATCGCCGTAGGCTATAGTACTTTCTTGTTTGTGTTAACATCTTTTGGGCAAACCAATTTAAATTCTTCCTATTTCCAGACCTTAACGGCCAGAGCACTAGGTCCATCTACCATGAGTGGAAGAATTACCGCTATTGAAGGAATAGTGACAAGTGATCAGCTGAACCTTTATGTAGGAACTGCAGGAGGTGGCATTTGGAAAAGCCAAAATGGAGGTGTCTCTTTTTCACCCGTATTTGACAAATACAACCAAAGCATTGGTGCTATTGCAATTGATAAAACCAATCCTAGAACCGTTTATGCAGGAACTGGGGAGAGTAATATGCGCAATAGTGTTTCTATTGGTGATGGTTTGTTTAAAACAACAGATGGGGGAGCAAATTGGCAGAAAGTTGGGTTAGATAGTACCGAACATATTAGTAAGATTATCATTGACCCTAATGATAGTAAAACTATTTATGTTGCTGCTCCTGGGCCCTTATGGAGTGCAAGTACACACCGTGGGTTATATAAATCTACTGATGCTGGAAAGTCATGGAAAAAAGCCTTGTATGTGAATGATGAAACAGGCTGTGCCGATATTGCTATTCATCCTACCAATCCCAAAATAATCATTGCCAGTTTTTGGCAATTTAGAAGAAAACCATTTGCTTTTGAATCTGGTGGTCCTGGTAGTGCTATGTTTAAATCAACAGATGGTGGTGAAACTTGGACCAAAATTTCTAAAGGCTTACCAGAGGGTAATTTGGGAAGAATTGTTTTGAGTATTAATCCTTCTAAACCCGCTGAAGTTTTAGCCATTGTAGAAGCAAAAATTCCAGGATTGTACCTGTCTAAAGACGAAGCAAATAGTTGGGAAAAATTAGCCGCTACTGAAAACATTACGGCTAGACCATTTTATTTTAGCACTTTGGTATTTGATCCAAAAGATCCCAAACGCGTCTATAGACCAGCTTTTGATTTTGCCTATTCCAAAGACGGTGGATATTCTTGGTCCAATACCATTATTGGGGGTGTTGCACCACACGCTGATCATCATGCACTTTGGATTAATCCTGCCAATACAGAGCAAATGTATTTGGGAACAGATGGGGGCGTTTATATTAGTCAAAATAAGGGTGTTTCTTGGCAGTTTCTCAACAACCTTCCCGTTGGTCAATTTTATCATGTAAGTACCGATAATGAACCTACCTATCACGTTTATGGTGGATTGCAGGACAATGGGTCTTGGATGGCTGCTAACTCCTCAGCAGGAGGCGTAAGCAGTGCTGATTGGTTTGATTTGAACGGAGGCGATGGGTTCTGGGTACAACCAAGTCCTTTGAATGCTAAAATTGTGTTTGCTGAATCTCAAGGTGGAAATGCCAATAGAATTGATTTAACAACAGGATTGGCAAGTTCTATTAAACCACAGAAGCAAGCTGGTGATGAAGAACACCGTTTCAATTGGAATACGCCAATTGTTATTGGAAATTCAACTAAGAAACTAGCAAATGGTAAACCAGTTTTCAATTTGTATATGGCCAATCAATACCTCTACCAGTCAAAAGATGAGGGTAGGAGTTGGACAAAAATTTCTCCAGACCTGACTACCAATGACAAAGCCAAACAAAAAACAGAAGAGAGTGGCGGTATAACAGGAGATAATACCAGCGCTGAGAACCATTGCACCATTTTTACTGTAACACAAAACCCCAATAATGAAATGCAGATTTGGGTGGGAACAGATGATGGAAATTTACAGATTACCAATGATGGAGGAAAAACTTGGACCAACAAAGCCCCAGAAGTTTGGAAAACAGGCATACCCAAAGGTACTTGGGTAAGTAGTATTGAAATTTCTAAGCTAAATCCAAAAAGGATTTATGCAAGTTTTGATAACCATATGTATGGCGATCACCAAACATATATAGCCATGAGTTTGGACGGAGGTAACACTTGGAAAAGAATTGTTTCCACTGAGTTTAGTGGATTTGCGCACGTGGTTAGGGAAGATTTGCAAAATGAAAACCTTTTGTTTGTAGGAACAGAAACCGGATTGTTTATTTCTCTGGATGCTGGAAAAACTTTTATGCGTAGCAAATACCAAGGAATGCCTTGGTATAATTTGGTGAGAGATCTTAAAATTCATCCTAAAACAGGTGATTTGGTTATTGCATCACATGGCAGAGGAATTTATGTGATAGATGATTTGCAACCATTAAGAGATTTGGCTAAAAATGATACAGAGAAAGAACATTTGTTTTTTAAGCCAGCTGATTTTCACTATGATTTTGCTCCTCAGCTGCCATCTACCGGTAGTAATATTGCAGGATGGACAGAAGCAGGTAAAGCTTTGCTGCCTTCTTTTAACTATTACTTAAAACAGAAAAGTAATGATATAGTCAAATTTGAAATTTACGATGCAACAGGCAAAAAAATCAAAGACCTAAATGGTTCCAATAACAAAGGCTTAAACAAAGTATATTGGCCATTAACAAGCAATCCACCAAAAGTAGCAAAGGGTGGTTTTATTGCTCAATCAATGGTGTTTTATTCTGGTGTATATGGTCCTAAAGTACCTACTGGTAAATATAAAGTTGTGATGAAAGTAGATGGTAAATCATATGATCAAATGATCAATATTTTACCTAATGACGCCAAAGGTTTTTCAGCAGCCAATGTGGCAAGATTGTATAACCAAAGTACAAGAATGTTTCAATTACATGAGAATCTGGCTGTATTAGTTGATAGCCTAGATAAAACTTTGGTAGGCTGGCAAAAAATAGCCAATCCTTCTGCTGATCAGGTTAAAAAGACAGCAAAATTGGATAGTATGCGTCATGAAATTTTGGAATTAAAACGCCAAACCATTTTTTATGATGAATTAAAATACAGAAGAAAAGTGAGTGATTTATACATGGAAATTGCCACTTCTTTTGAGCCTATGTCACCTGCCAAAGAAGGTGCAATTGGTCTTTTAGAAAAAGAGTTCTTGCTTATTCAAAAACAGGTTTTTGAAATGATGCGATAGGAATTGATTTTTGCTTTATTAAAAGGTTTCATGTAATTTTCATGAAACCTTTTTTTATACACTGCGCCATGAGAAAATCCTACTTTTTATTCCTTTTAAGCATTTTGATATTTGGATCTTGCATTTGCAATTTATCTGCACAATCCAATAGGTTTGGTACCGGAAAATTTGGTAATGCCAATGGTGATACTTTGTTGTATCGTCAATTGTTTCCAGACGCCAATCCCAAGGCTAAATATCCTTTGGTTATCTTTTTACATGGTTCAGGCGAAAGAGGAAAGGATAACGAGGCGCAGTTAAAATGGGGCGCATTACAGTTTGCTACTGATCAGTTTATGTTTCAACATCCTTCCATTGTCATTGCTCCACAATGTCCAGAGGGCCAGCAATGGTCAAATTTTAAGCGAACAGCCAATAGTACTGATATTCAATTACTTCCTAATCCAACTAAGCCTATGGAACTCTTGCTTGGGCTGATTAGGAATGCTATTCAAAAACTACCAGTAGATCCGAATAGGGTTTATATTACTGGGTTGTCCATGGGTGGTTTTGGTGTGTTTGATGCCATTACAAGGGCGCCTGAGCTTTTTGCAGCAGCTGTTCCTGTTTGTGGTGGTGGTGATACTAGTATGGTAAATAGCTTTTCCAAAATTCCTATTTGGATGTTTCATGGTGCGCAAGATGGGGCGGTGAATCCACAATTATCTATGAATATGGCTACAGCTTTATTTAAAGCAGGGGCTAATCCGGGTTTGACAATGTACCCAACAGTGGGGCATTTTTCTTGGCTGGGTGCTTATGTAGATCAGCCAATGATTGAATGGATGTATGGACAGCACAAATAGCTTTATTTTTTAAGCAGTTTTAAGGGCCACACCAAACGATTATGGTGAAAATGGAAATAAGGTTGATTTTGTGGATGGAAGTTGCTATAAAAATCTTGTACTCCTTGAATTTCGGAACCCTCAAAATCCAGAAACAAAGGTGTTCCTGAAAATTCATGAATGATACTATCTATTAATAAATGATTGGAGGATTGCTGCCTACCTTTTGGTGTAGTAGCATTGATTAAAAGGTATAGTCGCTTATTGTCTTTGAGTAAGATTGCAGATGCCAATAATTCTTCTGTAGTCTGATCAATTAATTCCCTTATTAGGCATTGATCAGTTGAAGCATAAAATGTTAGAACCTCTGTCAATTTTTGAAAGTCAGATTGGCTTACCCAATTAAATCGATTCCCATACTGTTGTTGGTAAATCTCTAATGTGTTAGAAAACTGGTTATTGGTTTGATAAATGGAGTGGTGTTTTTTTGCCTTTTCTACATTTTGAGTCAAGTCTTTTTTATAGTTCTTTGCAGTGGAAATATAATCTTGTCTTAAGTCCAATACCAAATTGGTTTTAGTCAAAGTTGGTACAGTCATTGCTAAATCTTCATTGCTGTAATTGAAAAATAAATCACCATATTTTGCGAATTTTTTAATCAATTCTAGCACTATGGGAATTTGATTTTTGTCTATGTTACCAATTAATCCCAATTGTTGTATAAATGGAATGGCTTGATAGTAACGGATACCCCATTTCTGATTCCATGGAAGGGGTAGTATTGCTGCATAATCATCAATGACAATAGCAGACCATTTTTTTGTTAATAGGGTTAGATATTGGTATTGGGAATAAATTAGACCGTTAGTATTATTGGCAATGCAGCTATTCCATTTTACAGGGTCAATTTCATGACTAGCATATAATTTGATATCTGTTTGCATAGTACACTAAAATAACTCAAAATTCCTATTTCCCCTTGCCAGACAAAATGATGCGTAAAGTGTGCATCATAATTTTAAAGTCAAGTAATAAAGAAAGGTTTTCAATATATACAAGGTCATACTTCATTCTTTCAATCATTTCTGGAACAGAAGAAGCATATCCAAATTGTACCATCCCCCAGGAACTAAGACCAGGCTTTACTTTGAGTAAATATCTGTAATAAGGAGCCGTTTGTAGAATTTGGTCAATATAAATTCTTCTTTCGGGTCTTGGTCCAATAAAACTCATATCTCCTTTCAGAATATTCCAAAGTTGTGGTAGTTCATCTAGTCGCCATTTTCGTAAAAACTTACCCCATTTTGTAATTCTTATGTCAAAGTCTGTAGAAAGTGCCGGGCCGTTTTTTTCAGCTTCAGTTTCCATGCTTCTAAACTTAAAGATGATAAAGGGCTTTCCCTTTAACCCAACCCTCTCTTGTGAATATATAATGGGTCCTTTAGATGTTATTTTAGTTACTAGGGCAATTAATAGCAGTAAGGGGCTAAGAAGTAATAAGTTTAGCAATGCAAATAGTAGGTCAAAAAGCCTTTTAATATTTTGTTGCCAAAATGGTAAAAGATTCGTTTGTAAGTCTATCAATGTAGCGCCAAATACATTATTTGTTTTAACAGATCCAGATAGGATATCAATCATGCTAGGCGCTAGTTTAATATCAACCGGTTTTTCTATCAAGAGGTTAATCAGCGATTCTGCCAATTGATACTGATTTTTATCCAAAGCAATTATTACTTGATCAATTTTTTTAACATCAATTACACTAAGCAACTCATTGGTATTGCCAAGGCATTCTATATATTTTCCTAGGCCATTTTTGGATTCTTCTGGCGTTTGCAGATACCCAATAGGTTTAAGCCCCAGATAATGAAAATTCTTTATTAACTCTTTGTAACAGCTCATGGCTGTTTGGTTATTGCCAATGATTAATGTGTTGAAAAAAAATTTATGCTGAACAATGTCTTGTTTGGCTTTTGCCAATAATATGGCCCTTCCTACAAAAACGGAAGAAAACTGTATCAAAATATACCCTAGCCAAACCTGAGGATCTGTATCAATCAGCTTTAGTGCCACCATAAAAGATACTCCAATTGCTGATTGAATCAGGGTTGTTGTTAATTCATTGAGTCTGGATTTTCTGTAGATAGAAGTTTGATAACTGCCCATCAGCAGAAAAAAAAACATCCAAGTCAAAGAGATGATTGAAATAGCTAATGGAGAGGGGTTAATCAATAACCAAGTCAACCCAGAGTGAGATGAGTTGACAACTATTATAGATGAAAATACTGTGAAAGCAATAGCACTAAATAGCAAATCAGAGAATGCATAAAGCAAACTGTTTTTAATCTGTACTTGCATGTATTTATACCAGGATGCTGGTGCTATTGATTTTTTCCAAAATCTGATGGGCTACTTCCATAGCAAGGAATCCGTCTAATTCACTTACAACTGTAGGACTATTGGTTAAAATGGCGTTTACAAAAGATTCTAATTCTAGTTTAATGGCATTTTGTGGTTCTATCACGGGATTTGCTATTGCGATAGTCTTCTTGCCATTATGTGTTTCAATGTCAAAAGAAAACACATTGGTATCTTCTGGTTGTTTGAGTTTTATGATTTCTGCTTTCTTTTCCAGAAAGTCAATGCCTATATAAGAATTTGGTTGGAAGAGTCTGATTTTCCGCATTTTTTTCATACTAATTCTGCTACTTGTCAAATTAGCAACACATCCATTATTGAATTCTATTCGAACATTGGCAATATCTGGAGTGTCTGTCATAACAGCTACGCCACTTGCAGATATATGCTTTACATCGCTCTTGACTAGACTCAAAATGATATCAATATCATGAATCATCAGGTCTAAAATGACACTAACTTCTGTGCCCCTTGGGTTGAATTGGGCCAATCTATGTACTTCAATAAACATGGGGTTTAGCGTCATGTCTTTCAAAGCTAAAAATGCTGGATTAAATCTTTCTACGTGGCCAACCTGCATTTTTACATTGGCTTCTCTAACCATATTTACAATGTCTCTTCCTTCTTGGATGGTATGTGCCAGTGGTTTTTCAACAAATACATGTTTACCTTTTCTAATGGCTTGCATGCAAATATTAAAATGATGGTCTGTGGGTGTAATTACATCAATGATATCACAGGCATCCATCAATTTCTCTTCATCCATATAACGTTTTAGGCCATATTGTTCAATTACTTGATTGGCATTTTCATTATTGGGGTCAAAAAATCCAACCAATTTAACTCCCTCAATTTCTTTCCAATTGTTTAAATGGAATTTTCCCAAATGACCCACTCCAAAAACACCCACTTTTAACATAAATAGTTCGTTTGCGTTAGGGGTAAAGGTAGTTATTAGAATTGCTGTTAGGATTCACTGTTGTGAAGATGTGGAAACTTTGATAAGTTTTTTATCTTAAAAAGATGCAAAGTTCAAATTTTATACCAATTTGAAATATGATTTTAAAATATTGAAAATCAAATGATTGAAATTAGTAGAATAGGTGGATGTATTCAAATTGAAATAAAATTCCCAAATATGGAAAAATGAATCAAATGTCTAAAAAATAAAAATTTTCCAATAATGAAACAGTTTGTAAATTAGCCTATTGTATTGACGGTATTTCTGTCTACTTGGATTTTTAAATGAATTATTATGAAACCTGTGAATGGTTTGAAAATATTTATTCTAGAGGATGATCGTTGGTATGGTGCTATGCTTGAGCACCATCTTTCCTTGAATCCAGATTATCAAGTAAGCAAATTTGAGAATGAGAAAGATTTTTTGAAAGCCATGTATGATTCTCCAGATGTGGTGACACTTGACTATTCTCTTTCTGAAATGGACGGAAATCAAGTGCTTAAAAAGATTAAAGAAATAAGTCCAGAAACAGAAGTGATTATTATATCTGGCCAAGAAGACATTGCTACGGCAGTTAATTTATTGAAAACTGGGGCATTTGATTATATAGTAAAAGACGAGGATACTAATGATAGGTTGTGGAATCTATTGGTCCGTTTACGAGAAATTAAGGATCTTAGAAAGGAGGTGGCAATACTAAAAAGCGAGCTGAAAAAAAGCTACGATTTTTCCAATTCCATTATTGGTCAAAGTGACCCCATTAAAAAAGTATTTGGACTTATTCAAAAAGCTACATTAACCAATATTACCATATCTATTACCGGTGAAACTGGTACCGGTAAGGAAATGGTAGCAAAAGCTATTCATTATCATTCTAATAGACAAAAACAACCATTTGTTGCTATCAATGTGGCAGCAATACCACGTGATTTATTAGAGACAGAATTGTTTGGACACGAAAAGGGAGCGTTTACTGGCGCGGTAGAAAAACGGATAGGAAAATTTGAAGAAGCCAATAAGGGAACTATCTTTTTGGATGAAATAGGTGAGATGGATGCCATGTTACAGGCTAAACTGTTACGTGTATTACAAGAAAGAGAAATCACTAGAATTGGGGGTAATGCTATTATACCAATTGATGTAAGAGTTATTGTAGCAACTCACAGAAATTTACTAGAAGATGTAAAGGAAAAGAAATTCAGAGAGGATCTCTATTATAGGTTGTTGGGATTGCCCATTGAAATGCCGCCATTAAGAGATAGAGGAAATGATATTTTAGTATTGGCCAAGCATTTTCTAAAAGAGTTTTGTACAGATAATAAAATAGAAGTAAAACAAATTAGTCCTGAAGCCTTCCAAAAACTAAGGTCTTATTCATTTCCTGGAAATGTAAGGGAGTTGAAATCATTAATTGAGCTTGCTGCAGTTATGTCTGACGGTATTTCCATTGAAGAGAAAGACTTGAATGTGGAAATCATGGGTGGCGTTTCCTCCCTATTGGCAGAAGAGAATACGCTACGAGAGTATGAACTAAAAATTATCAAGCATTTTATGGAAAAATATGATAATGATGTGTTGATGGTTGCTAAAAAATTAGACGTTGGCAAGTCTACTATTTATAGGATGATTCAAAATGGTGAACTAAAACAAAATTAAATCTAACTATGTACGGTATCATTAATAAATCTATAGAAGAATTAGTTATTGATAAATTTGGCGTAACTGTTTGGGAAAAAATTCTTTTACAGAGTGGAATTGGAAAGCAGATTTTTTTAAGTAATGAAGCATATGATGATGCAATTACTTATCAATTGGCCGCAACAACTGCAGATGTTGTGGGTATTACCATTGGCGATGTTCTTTTGGAATTTGGTAAGTGGTGGATTCTGCACACATGTCAGCACAGATATGGTTCAATGTTGAAAACAGGAGGAAGTGATATGGCTGATTTTTTAATAGGACTACCAAGCTTTCATGACAGAGTTCAACTAATGTATCCCAAATTATCTCCACCTGAATTTAAGGTTGAAAAATTAGCAGATAAGCATTTTAGATTAAATTATTATTCAACAAGACCTTCATTACAAGAATTCATGAGGGGTTTGTTATATGGACTTGCTATTTATTTTAAGGTGGAAGCTACTGTGCATCTAGTCCAAAGCCGTGATGAGGGATATGAATTTGAAATTTTTGAAATTGATTGGAAATAATAAATTTATTTTTTGCAAAATATTCATTTAAATATTAAACAGTGGAATAGGTTATTCCCATTCTTTTTTCTTCTTAATGAAGACATGCAAATAATTGCAATGGGTGAATCGCTGAAAAAATTGAAAAAATTTGAATTAGGTGCAAAGTTTAATCAAGTTTTTTTAGTAAGTAGACCTAAATTTTCAAAGCTGGAATTTGAGGAATTGAAATCTTCTATGGACGAAATGTTCTTTTTAGAAATGAAAGTAGAAAAAGGGCAGGTAATTTTAAGAGGACAGTTTGAATTTTTAGAAGAGGAACAGCAATTGATTTTTGTTGGTTCGCCTTGGTTTACAAAGTTAGAAGATGTTGCAGTTCAAGAAATAGTCCTAAATGATTTTGCAAAACATGATGCATCAATTGATTTATTACATGTATTGCATGCCAAACAAATAGCAGAAGATGATAATATTGCTTTATTACAACAAATTAGTAAAGAAAGAAATGATTTTAAGCATTTTGCCATCATAGCAGAAGAGACACTTAATGCGGGTATTCTATTAGATAAAGAAGGAAAAATACAATGGGTGAACAGAGCATTTCAGCAAATGAATGGCTATGATTTTGATACTTGTATAGGAAATTCTATTAATGCCTTATTAACAGGTGCTGAAACCAATCAACAGACCCTTCAGTTTATTGAGTCAAAATTAAATGACAATAGTTTTTTTGAATGTGAAATTCTTAACTACAGACAAAATGGAAATTCTTATTGGGCAAAGGTGAATGGTCAACCTATTTTGAATGAAACTGGAGAAGTACTGCATTATTTTATTGTTCAAGAAGACATTACCGATAAAAAAAATGCAGTTGAAAAAATCAGGATGGCCGAAGACCGTTGGAGATTTGCATTAGAAGGAGCTGGTGCTGGGGTGTGGGAACATGATTTTCAAACATCAAAATCATATTTTTCAGAACTATACGAAAAGTTATTAGGGTTTACCAAATTGGAATTGGAACAAATAGATGATGTCTGGAAGGTATTATTACATCCAGATGATTATCATATAATCAAAGAGTATGACCATCAATATGAAAAAGGCTTAATAGTCCAACATAAGACTGAATACAGAATTAAGAAAAAGGATGATACTTATATTTGGGTATTGGATAGGGGGATGTTGATTTCCAAAACATCTCAAGGATTGCCTAAAACAATTATAGGTACCCATACTGATATTACTGATTTGAAACTAGTAGAACTTTCTTTAGAGCAAAGTGAAAAGCAATTAAGATCACTTTCTGATAATATGCCTGGAGTCTTATATGAGTATATATTTTATCAAAATGGGGAAAGTGGTTTTAAATTTATTGGTAAAACAATTGAAAAAGTATTAGGCTTAACTGCAGAAGGTTTTCTGAATTTTAGGAAAACTGTTAATTCAGATGATCAAGCTAGGTTATTAAAGGCAGTTGAGCACTCAAAATTAACCAATGAGCCATTTAATTTTGAAGGACGATTAGTTGTACCAGAAAGAGGAGTGGTTTGGTATTCATCGTCTTCGTCCTTCTCCTATGAAGATGGTAATGGGGCTAGGGTTTTTACAGGTTTGATGATAGATATTACGGAAAAAAAGCTAGCTCAAGAACGGTTAGAAAAGCAACGTATGTTTTATGAGCAAGTATTGAATAGTATTCCTTCTGATATTGCAGTTTTTGATCATGAACATAGGTATTTATTTATCAATCCTATTGCAATTAAAGACAATGAATTAAGGCATTGGATGATTGGTAAGAAGGATGAGGATTATTGTAAGTATAAAAATAAGCCGTTCTCAATTTTTGAGGGAAGGAGGAAAATATTTAATCAGGTTATTCAGTCCAAAAAATTAGTTGCTTGGGAAGAAACGCTAACTGCTGCTAATGGTTCAAAAGAATTCCATTTCAGAAATATGTATCCTGTTATTAATTCAACTGGTGAAGTTGAAATGGTTATTGGATATGGTGTAAATATCACTGATAGAAAAAGAATTGAAGATCAGGTTAGAATTAATGAAAAACGATACAGGGACTTATTTAACTATAGTCAAGCCTTAATTTGTACTCATGATCAAAATGGTGTTTTACTAAGTGTTAATCCTTCCATTTGTGAAACATTAGGATATACTGCCGAGGAGTTGATTGGTAGGCCTCTAATGTCTTTTATTCCAGAAAGAGAAAATGATAATTTCCGTTCATATTACCTTGACATTGTGATGAAAGAAGGGAAATCAAAAGGTGTATTTAGGGCATTGCATAAAAACGGAAAAAAACTGTTTTTGTTATATCAAAATTATTTAGTTGAAGAAGATGGGGCCGAGACATATGTCATTGGTTTTTCACAAGATATTACTGAGAGAATTCATGCTGAGAATGAATTACTTCTTGCAAAGCAAATAACAGAGAATGTATCAAAGGCTAAAGAAATTTTCTTGGCAAATATGAGTCATGAAATAAGGACGCCTATGAATGGCATCCTTGGTGTAGCTAATCTACTAGCTAAAACAGAATTGGGTGAGGCTCAAAAAAATTATCTTAAATTAATCAAAGAATCTGCAAATAATTTATTGGTTATTGTTAATGATGTATTAGATATTGAAAAAGTTACATCTGGTAAATTTGAATTTGAACAAATACCATTCCGATTTGCTGACAAACTCAATTCTTCTTTACAATCTTTCCAGTATAAAGCCGAGGAAAAGGGGATACAATTAAATTATTTTTCTCAATTGGAAGAGCCCTTGATATTGATTGGAGATCCATATAGACTTATTCAAATCTTAAATAATCTATTAAACAATGCCATTAAATTTACTGCAAGAGGTAAAGTAACTGTAAATATTTTTAGTTCTTTCCGAGATGCTGATAATTTAATAGTTGACTTTACAGTTCAAGATACAGGTATAGGTATTGATGTATCAAAATTAGACTCTATTTTCGAACCATTTGTTCAGGCATCATCTGATACCACTCGTAAATTTGGAGGCACAGGCTTAGGCTTGTCAATTTGTAAGAACCTCATTGAAATGCAAGGTGGGTCTATTAAAGTAGAAAGTAAATATGGGGAAGGAACTGTTTTTCATTTTAAACTTCCTTTCAAAATTGGATCAACTGAAATGTTGGCTCAAGAAGATTTAGCACCTGTAGACTATAGTCTTATAGGTGAAAAACGAATTTTAATAGCAGAGGATGTAGAATTAAACCAGTTTATTGCCAGGCAAATTTTAGAGTCATGGGGTATGGAAGTAGCCGTAGCTGCAAATGGTAAGATTGCAGTTGATATGGTCCAGAAGCAACATTTTGATTTAATTCTAATGGATATTCAAATGCCAGAAATGGATGGTATTGAAGCAACAGAATTTATTCGTAAGCTTGATGATTCACGTGTAGCTAATATACCCATTATTGCTTTAACCGCTAACGCCTTGAAAGGAGATAATCATCTTTATTTTCAAGCAGGCATGAACGATTATATTACCAAGCCTTATTCAGAAGAGAAATTATATTCTGTACTTAGTAAGTTTTTACCAACTAACCCTTTGTCTACAGTTCCAATTCCGGATGTAATTAAACCCGCTTCAAGAATATTGGTTGAAGAAGATGATGGATTATTATTACATCAAACAGATGATGCACTCTTGTATGATCTTACTATGGTAAGACAGATTGGAAAAGGGAACCCCGATTTTATTGGAAAAATGGTAACTCTTTTTCTTGACCAATTACCCAATGATATTGAAAAATTAAAGGAGCATTCCGATAAAGCAGAATGGGAAACTTTGTCCAAATTGGCACATAGAATGAAGCCATCCATTGAAGGAATGGGCATTCATTCACTAAAGACCATCATCAGAGAATTGGAAACTAGGTCACGAAATAACGAATCCATTAGTGATACAGAAATGAAAAAGCTTGTGTCTTTTACTTGTAGAACCATGGAAAAAGTATTGGTTCAACTTAGAATAGAGTTTCCCCAATAGGCAATGCTAAAAACAGTCAAAATCTTTTACATTGGTAAGGGTCTTTTCATTCATTAATGTTTGTGCACATGCTTCAACATGGGGCATTTCATATTTGAAATAGAATTCCATAGTATGGATTTTTCCGTTATAAAAGTCTTGCGTTAATTTGTTTGGATTTTGTGTTTGTTGTAATGCTTTTGCTTTTACTGCCATTTTTAACCACTGCCATCCAATGACAATTAATCCTGCCATTTCCATAAAAACAGTTGCATCTGCTAAATAGCGATCTGGGTTGGAATTTTGAAGATATCCTAATAAATGTTGTAGAACTTTGCCAAAAGAATTGCAGTCTTTATTTAATTGAATACCATAAGGTTTTAAATCTGGATCTTGGTTGGATAATGCAATTGTTTCTTGTATTTGTGAGAGTAATAAGGAAAGTGCCTTGCCGTTTTGCATAGTTGCTTTTCTACCCAATAAGTCTAATGATTGTATACCAGTTGTACCCTCATAAAGTGACATGATTTTTAAATCACGGTATAGTTGTTGAACTGGAAAGTCTGTAGTGAATCCATAACCACCTAATGTTTGTATGGCCAAAGCTGCAGAGCGGCTGCCTTGTTCTGATGCATAAGTTTTTACAATGGGAGTCAAAATTTCTAATAGTAAAAGTGCAGTTGCTTTTTCTTCTCCATGGGTTGCATGAACTAAATCATATAAACGGTTACATTCCATTGCCAAGGATAAAGATCCCTCAGTAATGGCTTTTTGGGTTAACAGCATTCTTTGCACATCGGCGTGGTTGATAATCAAGGTTGGAGACTTCAAAGGGTCTTTCTCACTTGGAACCCTACCTTGGGGCCGCTCTTTACAGTATTGCAAAGAGGCTTGGTATGCGGCCATGGCTACTGATGCTGCACATTGTCCCACACTAATTCTGGCTCCATTCATCATTTGAAACATATACTTGAGTCCTTGATGTGGTTCTCCAACTAAATACCCCCTACAGTTATCATTGTCACCAAAACTAAGATGGGTTGTTGAGTACCCCTTTTGTCCCATTTTTTGAAAATCACCCGCGCAATACACATCATTGTAATCAAAACTACCATCTGGTTCAGGTCTGAATTTTGGAATGATAAATAGTGATATTCCTTTCACACCTGCTGGAGCTCCTTCAATCCGGGCGAGTGTTAAGTGTACAAAATTATCTACCCCCTCATGTTGCCCTCCAGAAATAAATATTTTTTGACCTTTTACTAAATAATATTCCTCATTTATTGGCTTTGCACTGGTTACAATATCTGAGAGCGAACTTCCTGCTTGTGGCTCTGTTAGGGCCATGGTGCCTTGCCATTCACCTTGGTATATTTTAGGAACATAAGTAGCAATTTGTTCAGCACTTCCAAAACTTGTAATTAGGTCAGCTGAGCCAGTAGAAAGGCCGAGGTATCCTTGAACACTATTGTTGGCTGCTTGGAAAATATGTTGCCCCGCATTAAATATCATTTCTGGCAATTGCATTCCTCCATGTTCAAATTTGGCAGCTCCACCAATCCAACTTTGGTCTGCAGCAAGACGAATGATCCTTTTTATTTGGGGGTGAGTCATAACAGCTCCATTCCCATCATATTTGGCAGGGCTTTCGTCCATGGCTTTTAAATATGGGAACATTTCTTGGTCTGCCAATAGTTTTGCAGATTCAACAATCATCCAAGCTTGTTCTGCGTCTAAATGGGCATATCTTTCATATTTGAATAGGGTTTGAACGGGATGCACTTCAAACAATAAAAAACGGAGCAGCTCCATGTTGGTGTAGTTAGCCATAGTCTTATTATTATAATATCAAACTGATGATTTCTGCAACATAAGCGGGTTTGGATTTTCCTTTGATTTCCATGTTGCAATTGATGAATAATTTTAGTGAGCCATTGTCTTGTAATTCTGCCTGAGAAATAGTTGCTTGTAATCTAATTTGATCTCCACATTGAACAGGGCTTATAAATCTGGCTTTATTGATGCCATAATTAAAAAATGAATTGACACCTTCAATATGAATCATCTGGTATAAAAACTGTGAAACCAATGACATACTTAAATAACCATGCGCAATGGTTTTTCCATCTGGTAAGAGTATAGCAGCTTTTTTAGGATCAATATGTACCCATTGTTGATCAAGTGTTGCATTGGCAAAATTGGTAATCATTTCTTGACCTACGCTGAGCCAATTACTAGTACCAAGTGAGCTGCCAATTGCCTGTGTTAATGCGTTTTTATTTAAAAACCTAACAGGTAATTCTTTTGCAGATACTTGTTGGTTCTGTATTTCTTTGTCTTTTGTATTGTCTGTTGGAATGTTTTTTTCTATTTCAATTTCTTCACTTACTTGAATGATGGCTTTTCCAATTACTTTTCTATCTATCAAGTCTCTTATTGCTTGAGGAGCGTCTTTTAGTGCATAAATTTTGTAAATCTCTTGTTGAATATCGCCCCGCGAAATCATTTGAACCAATTCTCCTAAATTCTGTAAACTTTGTGTTGGCTCTTTCTCGGTAAAAGCACCCCAAAATACTCCCAAAACAGCGCATCCTTTTAATAAGGCTAGATTGAATGGGAGGGAAGGGATGGTTCCTGATGCAAATCCCACAACTAGGTATCTTCCTTTCCATGACATTGATCTTAATGCTTGTTCGGCCAACGCACCTCCAACGGGATCATAGACTAGATCAACACCTTTCTCCCCAGTAATTTTTTTAACGGATTCTCTAAGGTCTTCTGTTGAATAATTAATAGTAAAGTCGGCTCCTTTTTTTTGACAAGCATCTAGTTTCTCCTGACTTGAAGCAGCGGCAATAACTATTCCTCCCATTTTTTTTGCTAGCTCAACGGCTGCCAATCCAACGCCACCTGCTGCTCCAAGAATAAGTATGGTTTGACCAGGTTGAAGCTGGCCTCTGTCTTTTAATGCATGATAAGATGTACCATAGTTATATAATGTAGCAGCTGCAGTTTGCCAATTGATGGTATTAGGGATTTTAAATACCCTATTTGCGTCTACAGCTACCTGTTCTGCAAAACCGCCCCATCCACACAGTGCAACAACCCTATCTCCAATTTTAAAGTGAGTTACTTCTTTGCCTAGATCTATGATGAGGCCTGCCACTTCTCCGCCTGGTGCAAAAGGAAGTGCAGGTTTAAATTGATATTTATTCTGGATAATTAGAGAATCAGGAAAATTGACCGCAGAAGTAATTACCTGAATTAATACTTGTTTGGATGTAATAATAGGAGAGGGAATCTCTTTCAGTTGTAGAGACTCTGGAAAACCAAATTGTTCGCAGATTACCGCTTTCATAGACTAACGCACAGCTTTACTGTATTAGCTACAATTTAGTGATTCCAATTAAAGGTCTGTTCTTAATTCTTGAGAGAATCCTAACATCTTTTTCATCCTCTTTATGATTCCTACAAACAACCCCCCATCTTTTTGCATTCTTCTATCAGTTGTCCAAACTAGTGCCAATGGGTTAGTTACTTGATATAATTTTCCAAAACCTTTTTCCCTCAATTTGAGCGCAAACCATCCGTCCTCACCTGCTCCGGCCGGAAAATTAAATCCATCAACTGCTAATCCATCAGCTTTTCTAAAACAAGAATTAAAACCATAAACATTTACAGCTTCTTCCCGGAAAGTTTTGTTAAACCACCTACTTAAATCTGCAATGTATTCATAGATGAAATAAACTATTCTAGGTGTATTTGCTGTTGGAATATGGGCAAATCTACCATAGCAAATGGCAATGCCATCCTGCGATTCCATTGGTGCAATCATTAGGTCTATCCAGTTTTCTGGATAAATAGTATCAGCATCTGCAGTAAGAATATATTTTCCATTTGCCGCACTCAAGCCCGCGTTTCTTGCAGCGGAAATTCTTTGAACAGTTTCTAATATACAAGTTACACCAGCAGCTTCAACTAACTCTTTAGTCCTATCTTTTGAATTGTTATTAACTACAACAATTTCTACTGACCATTTTGACTGATTACAGGCCAAGGAACTTAAAGTTCTTAAAATATTATTTTCTTCATTATATGCGGGAATGACCACGGATACCTGTATGGGCCCTTTTTGTAAATGCTGATATGAAGCTTTTATATCAGCACAAGTTTTTTCAGGTGTTTCAGTAAGATAGTATTTAGAAGAAATATATGTTGGAATTGCAATGGGTCTCATACAGCTGATTTTGAAAATGGCGGATTATTCAGATAGCCATGTTAACGAAGTTAGAAAAAAATGAGGGTAAAATTGGGCTGGTTAACAACCAATTTGATTTAATTAATTGATATTTCTTTATTATTTTTATCCATGATTCGTTGTAAATAGGACTTTTCTCATTAAATGGATATTAATGTTTATATGAAATGAGGAGTTTTTCAATTTTCAGGTTTATATTGTAGCGTTATCTATTGAATACCCCCCCCGAATGCCTTTTAAAGGGGAAGTTTCTATGAAAGGCAACAAAAACCGGAGCTAATATCTATATGGCAGCATCTGAAACCAACCCCCTGAAGATGGTCATTGTGGAAGATGACAAATTCATGCAATCCATACTTAAAAAATATTTCAGCAATTATTTTTCTGTCAATGTTTTCAGTGATGGGATAGAAGCGTTATCCTTTTTACAAGACGGCAATGTTCCCGATTTAATTGTAACGGATTTGAACACCCCTAAATTGGGCGGTCTGGAACTCATTAAACAAATTAAAGCAAGCGATTTTTTCAATTCAATACCTATTATGGTGGTTTCTGGTGAAGAAAGCTCTGAAATGATTGTCAAATGTTTGGACGCTGGTGCTGATGATTTTGTAGTTAAACCCTTTAATCCAAAAGAATTAGAAGCTCGTATTCGTGTTATTTTAAGAAGAACTGGAAACCTATTCTAATATCCTATGTCTTATTCCCCCGATCCGCTAATACCTGGTCAACCTATTATAGCACTGATCAATTGTGATGCAGAAGTGACAAGCATGTTGCAGCATTGCCAATTAGGTGGGCGTAAATTGATTTCATTTAAAAATGGAATTGATTTAATTGATCGTTGGGAAGAAAGTGATTGGAGTCTAGATGCCATTATTTCACAGAGTGAAGTGATGGCTCCATCTGGAATTTCCCTGTTGGAAACCTTGGTTCAAAAGAAGCATATTAAGATTCCTTTTTTTATTGTTTGTAATAATCTAAATGAAAAGATTGCAAAAATTGCCTTGCAAGGTGGCGTTGCAGAAGTGTTTAGAATGCCTTTTAAACTAGAAAAGCTAGAAACAAGGGTGAATTTTGTGATGACTAATTGGGAAGTGCTTCACAAGTCAGGTCAAAGGTCTGCATCCGAGCATTTAACTTATAAAACGCCCTTGGTTAAAAGGGTATTTGACATATTTTTTGCTGGCTTAGCCTTGTTATTACTATCACCCTTTTTATTGTTGATTATGATTTTAATAAGGTTGGAATCTAGTGGCCCAATCTTTTATTATGCACTTAGGGTGGGAACAGGGTATCATATTTTCAAGTTCTATAAGTTCCGTTCCATGTATTTTGACGCGGACAAGCGCTTAAAAGACTTGAAACATCTAAACCAATATAATGCAGGTAAGCTCAGTACCAAAACTGGCAAACAAGCATTCAGTTATGAATTTTTATGTGAAGATTGCAAGAATGCGGGTACCAAATGTCAGTATCCTATTTATTCAGATACTTTGCATATGTGCGAGAAAGAATATGTTTCTATGCGCAAAAACAGTGGAGAGTCTACTTTTATTAAAATTAAGAACGATCCTAGAATGACTAGGATTGGAAAATTTATCAGAAAAACCTCCATTGATGAATTACCCCAACTATGGAATGTAATTATTGGAGATATGAGTATTGTTGGTAACAGACCATTGCCTTTATATGAAGCTGAAAAGTTGACAACTGACAAATACGCTTTGCGATTTATGGCCCCAGCTGGAATCACGGGGTTATGGCAGGTAGAGAAGCGGGGGCATGGTAAAATGTCTGAAGAGGAAAGGTTATTATTGGATAATATTTATGCTAAGAACCATAGTTTCTTTAATGATATTATGTTGATTCTTAGAACCATACCCGCACTGTTTCAAAAGGAAAATGTATAGCCTTGCTTAAACCCTTTCCCAGTTTTTTGAATCAAAATTATACTGTTTTAAGACTTTTGCAGGGTTACCAACGGCTACACTGTATGGGGGAATGTCTTTTGTTACAACAGCGCCAGCTGCAATAACACTGTGTTTCCCAACTCTAACTCCTGCAGTTATAACCGCATTTGCTGCAATCCAACAGTCATCTTCTATGATTATCTGCGACTTTAATATAGGTTGGGATTGGATGGGTTGGTCTGGATCTCTATACTCATGATTTAAAGCACTAGCTACAATGTTTTGGGCAAAGATTACATTGTTTCCAATTTTAATTGGTCCAATGATAGTGTTTCCCATTCCAATTAAGGAATTGTTTCCAATAATCACATCCCCAACGCCATTGTTAACGGTACTAAAGTCTTCAATTGTACTTTTGTTTCCTAATTGGAATTGGTTAAAAGGCAGAACATCCATTCTGGTGCTCCAACGGATGGTTGATCCAGAACCTCTTTTGTGTATAAAAGGATTGACCAATAACTTGACCCAGATTCTCGGTCTTGCCTCCCCTGAAGGAACAAGCATCCAATGTACTAGGTTTTTTAAAGTAGGGTTGTTCTTGATGGTATCTTTTAATGACATGTAGTGCTATTCAACTCTAAAGTTAATTTTTTAGGGATTGCCATAAAAATAATATCCACTTAATTGATAACTAATTGTTTCTTAGGGGATTTGATGTTGATAAAAGGGGGATGCTAATAGGAAAACAGAAGCTCTTAAATGGTACCTTTAGGTTGCGGAAAATCCATCCTTTAAAAATGGAGGGATTAAGCGTTTGTATTCTGAGAAATAGGAAAGCTAAAATCGTTATCAAATAAGAGAAGATTATGGGGATGATTAACAGGAGGAAAGAGAAAAATATGCCATTCAAATGGATTGCATTATTTGTCTTTGTTTTTGCAATTTGTTTTTCTAAGCAAGTAGCTGCTCAAGAATCTATGATGCCAGAAGTCAATTATTCCTATTTAGAAAAACTGATAGACACTGCAAGAAAGTATTATCCTCAAGTGAAAATTGCCCAAAAGAAATTAGAAATTGCCAAAATTGCTGTTAAGAAATCACAGTTGGAATGGTTCAATTTTTTCTCTGTAACACTTAACTATAGCCCTAGTGGTGGTGCAGCTTCTTTAAACCAACCAACACTAGCAGGTTTTCAAGTAGGTTTTTTTGTAAATATTGCGGCATTGCTACAAAAACCTTATATTATCAAATCAACAAAAGTAGAATATGAGATTGCCAAACTCAGTCAAATAGATTATGACATGATGATGGCAGCTGATGTGAAATCTAGGTATATCAAATACCTTCAATCAGGAATGCAATTAAAAATTCAAAATAGAATTGCATTGGAAGCTGAAAGTATTGTAAAAGAAACCAGATATAAGTTTGAAAAAGGCGAAGTCAATTTTGAAACCTTTACAAAGGGGGTTATTTATGAATCAGATAATAGAAAGGGAGTCATTGATGCTGAAGCCAATTTTCTAATGGCTAAAAGCAGTTTAGAAACAATTGTTGGAAAAAAACTATCGGAAATACAATAATGGAGCTTGCAAGATTTATAAAATTATTGGTCAAGCGTAAATGGATTCTCATAGGAGTGCCCATTTTCGTTTTTATTCTAACTTATTTCCTTGTACGAAATTTGCCCAATACCTATGCGTCTCATGCAAGGATGGCAACAGGTTTGGTTGATCAGTCTCAACAAGTTCTTACAATAGAAGCTTTTCAGGAAAGTAAAGTAAATCTGGATTTTAGCAATTTGTTGGAGATGACAAAGCTCAAAAAAGTGTATGATCAGGTTTCTTTCAAGTTAATCCTTCATGATCTAGAAGATTCAGTACCATTTAGAGAACCAAGTAAATTAATGAAGGAGGTGCCTCCTGAGGCAAAAAGAAATGCCATCAAGGTCATTAGAAAGCATTATGCAATGAGGGAGCCATTGTCTCCTTTCAATAATGATGAGGCAGGAATGATAAAGTTGATTGGCTCTATGGGTTATGATTACGACGGTTTAGATAAAAACCTACGTAGCTATAGACCCAATAATAGCGATTTTATTGACATTTACTTTGAATCTGAAAATGCGAATCTTAGTGCCTTTGTTGTAAATGGTTTAGCACAAGAGTTCATCAATTATTATGCAGATTTTGTCAAAAATAATAAGTTGAAATCCGTCAATTTTCTTGATACTGTGATGAAACAGAAAGAGGCGGAAATGCAAAGATTGAAAATATTATTGAAAAATTATAAAATACAAAATCGGGTTTTAAATCTAGCAGAACAAGCTAAAAGTCTTTATGGTCAATTAGCAGATTTTGAAACCAGAAGACAAGTAGCTGAAAAGGATGTAATTGCTTTTTCAGGGGCTTTACAAGGAATTAACGATAAGTTTAGTCCAGTAGAACGGAAGTATGTGGAAAGCACCATGGTGTCAATAAATCAACAAATTGCTTCAACCAAACAATACATCATTAATCTTTCAGATGACTATATTAAAAGCAATTATGATGATAAAATTAAATTAAAACTAGATTCCGCCCGAAAAGTGGTTTCTCAACAAATTCAAATATCTACAGATAAATATATTACCAATCCATTAGCTGCAAAGGAAAATTTGGTAAATCAAAAAGCCAGACTAGAATTGGATTTAGACATTGCCAAATTCAGTTTGAATAGTCTTAAAATTGAATTAGAAAGATTAAATCAAAAATTTGACTTACTAGTACCACATGAAGCGGTAATTCAAAATTACGAAAGTGCTATTGATGTTGCAAGTAAGGAATACTTAGATGCTCAGTCTAGGTATAATAAGTCAAGCATGGAATCAAGTTTGTCCATTTCATTAAGACAAATTGAAAATGGCGTACCTGGAGCTCCTAGCCCTTCTAAAAAATTAATATTGGTAGCTGTTGCTGGAATGGCAACAGAAGTTTTGATTTTGTTGGTTTTATTTATACTCTTCTATTTAGATGAATCTATAATAGCCACAAAGGAATTGGCTAATCAAACCAATTTACCGGTATTGGGGCTGATTCCCTTATTAAGTGGTTCTGTTATTGAGTTAAAGAAATTATGGAATAATCAATTTGATGACAATTTCAAATTGAGGAATTTCAAAGAAATGCTTAGGTCTACCAGATTTGAGATTGAAAATGAAATGTCTGGTACAAAAGTTTTGATGTTAAATAGTCTTGGGTCAAGTGAGGGTAAAACCCTTATTTCAATGAGCCTTGCATTTGCATTTATGATGGTTAGAAAAAGGGTTTTAATAATAGATGGAAATTTTGAAAATAATTCTATTTCTAGAATGGTAGAGCCTCAATTAAACATGGAAGCCTTTTTTAATGGGGAACAATTGCTGCCCAATTTTAGACCGCAAGGTGAAATTATGGTCATGGGAAATAGTGGTGGTGATACCAGCTTATTAGAAATAAGTCTTGCTGAAAATATTCAATCAAAAATAGATCTTTTAAAAGAAGCTTTTGACGTAATTATTATTGATGCTCCTGGTCTTTCTAAGTATAATAAGTCAAAAGAGTGGGTTCAGTTTTCGGAAAAAATTGTCACAGTGTATGAATCTGGTAGAACTATCAGTTTCAAAAATAAACAAGACGTACTTTATTTAAAAAGTTTGGACAATAAATTCATTGGTTGGATTTTAAATAAAGACGAAAATGAAAAACCAACTAAACCCACTAAAGTTCCTAAAACCATTTTCTCAAAAAATATTGAAATGCAATGGGCTTAGATTTGATCAGCGGATGTTGGATAGCCATTCAACTATTGGTTGGCTATAATCTAGTGTTACCCTTAGTGATATATTTTATATCATTATTTAAAAAGAAGGAATTAGTTAAGCATCAAGCTTTATCAAATCCTGATTACGCAATCATTGTTACGGCGTATGAACAAACCCATACACTTGGACCTGTAGTAGCTTCAATTCTGCAATTAAACTACAAAAAATTCTTAGTTTATATAGTAGCTGATAAATGTGATATTAGCCAGCTTCACTTTGAAGATGAGAGAGTTGTTATTTTAAGACCGGAAGAGACCTTGTCTAGTAATACTAGGTCTCATTTTTATGCAATTCACCGTTTTAAAAGATCCCATGATAGATTAACTATAATTGACAGTGATAATTTAGTTGAACCAGATTATCTAGATCAATTAAATCCTTATTTTGATGCAGGATTTAAGGCTGTACAAGGTGTTAGAAATGCCAAAAATATGGATACTATGTATGCTTGCCTAGATGCAGCTAGGGATATCTATTATCATTTCTATGATGGTAAAATTTTGTTTCAAGCAGGATCTTCGGCTACTTTGGCTGGATCAGGTATGGCTTTTACTACCGAATTATACAGGAATTGTCTAGAACACCAAGATATTACTGGTGCAGGGTTTGATAAAATTTTGCAAAAGGAAATAGTGAATATGGGAGAACGAATTGCTTTTTCAGAACTCGCAATTGTTTATGATGAAAAAACTTCTAAATCTGATCAATTGGTTAAGCAAAGAGCTCGATGGATCAATACATGGTTTAAGTATTTTTCATTTGGATTTGGTATGATAGGAAATGGATTATTGCATTTAGACTGGAATCGATTACTGTTTGGGTTGGTGCTTTTGAGACCTCCATTATTTATATTTTTGATTCTTTCATTATTATTTGCATTTATTGATTTATTGATAGATCCAATTCAAACATTGTTTTGGTTATTGGGATTCAGTCTTTTTGTTGCAGGCTTTTTATTTGCTTTGTTGATGTCTAAAACTGATAAGCGTATATATAAATCCCTTTGGGGAATTCCTAAGTTTGTTTTTTATCAAGTTTTATCATTAATGAAGGTCAGAAAGGCCAATGAGTTATCTGTTGCCACCCAACATTATCATGACAAAGATATAAATGAAATCAAATAGACATTATGAGAATAGATCCAACTGAAAACTATGATGCTGATTTGAAAGCACAACGAGATGCTAGAATGGTTGATTTAACCAGAAAAGCTGCAATTACTTTATCACTTGCTGTTGAGTTGGCTATTTTTTATAAGATGCTTGCTCCTTAAATTTGGAAGACTTTAAATTACATATTAATACAAATGTTCCTGCCAGTGGATTCAAATTGTTTCTGAATCAACTGAAACAGAAATTAGTTATTCAAAAATTAAATGGTTGGCAGGGCTTTTTTTTCTTATCAATAGCAGCTACTGCTATAGCAATAATGGTGGCAAATGGAGGGATGACACCTGGTATTATGGCCATTGCTTTAATGGTTGGTGTTCCTATAGTTTATTTTTTGATTGTGGTACCTCAGTTTGGTATTATGGTCTATTTAAATTATGCCTACATCATGATGCTCTTAATTCGTTATGGAATCAATGCCCCATTGGGTACTGTGATGGATGGATTTATGGGACTTTTCATCTTGGGCATTTTCATTCATATGAAAAAGAAAAAGGAGTGGGAGGTTTTGAGAAATCCCATCAGCACGGTTATTTTAGTATGGGTTGGGTATAATATATTCGAAGTTGTTAACCCTGCATCTGCATCTAGGTTATCATGGTTGGGTGCATTAAGAACAGTTGCATTAGTAGCACTTTATTTTTTTGTATTTCTCCTACATGTTAGAACAAGAAAATTTCTTTTTATTATTGTTAAGTGGTGGCTGTTTGCTTCTCTGTTTAATGCTTGTTATGCCTTCAAGCAAGAGTACATAGGCTTTTTTGAATTTGAACAACGCTATTTAGATTCTGATCCCAATATTGCACAATTATTATTTTTAGCGGGACATTGGAGAAAGTTTTCAATGATGTCTGATCCTGTAACCTTTGCTTACAATATGGCAATGGCTAGTTTATTATGCATGGGTTTAATATCAGGCCCAATTAAGTTCTATAAAAAATTGATTTTGGGCTTTATGGCACTGTTTTTTTTAAATGCTATGCTGTTTTCTGGTACTAGAGGAGCATTTCCACTGGTGCCTATTGCCTTAATGCTTTATGCCATTTTAAAGTTTAACAAACAAGTGATGATTTTCACTGGATTGGGATTGCTTTTTGTAGTTTTCTTAATTTTTATGCCTTCTTCTAACCAAAATATTTTGCGTTTTCAATCGGCCTTCAGGCCAAATGAAGACGCATCTTATATGGTGCGCAAAAGAAATCAAGCTAGAATTAAACCCTTTATTTATGCTCACCCCATTGGAGGAGGACTTGGGGCTACCGAATATTTTGGTCAAAAATATGCACCAGGTTCATATTTGGCGCATTTTCCACCAGATAGCGGTTATGTAAGAGTGACAGTAGAACTGGGCCCAATAGGGTTAGCCATTTTCTGTACAATGATATTTGTCATTCTTAAAACTGGGATAAATAATTATTATAGCATAAGAGATCCTAAACTAAAAGCACTAACACTTGCACTATTGTTGGTCATATTTGCATGGAATATTGGAAATTTTCCCCAAGAAGCTTTTGTGCAATATCCTTCTAATGTCTTATTTTTCCTTACGGTAGCGTTAGTGGTGATTACTAAAAGGCTTGATGATGAGCAAAATAGAATAGCGGATGCAACAAAATGATAGGATAAAAGGACGAGATATTGTTGTGGTAGGTCAACAACCATGGGATGTTTCTATTGGAAGCAATTGTAAAAATATTGCATTAGAATGGAGTAAGTATAATCGGGTACTCTATGTAAATGCCCCACTTGACAGAAAAACCCTTTATCAATCTAAAACTGATCCCAAAATTCAAATCAGAATGGAGGTGATTAGCGGATCAAGGAATGGCTTGATTCAAATACAAGATAATTTGTGGAATTTGTATCCAGATGTCATGATTGAATCCATCAATTGGCTACCAATTCAAGGTTTATTTGAATGGATGAACAAACGGAATAACAGCTTATTTGCAAAAAGTATTCAAAAAGCTATTTTAAAATTGGGTTTTAAGGATATTATCTTGTTTAATGACAATGATATGTTCCGATCTTTTCATTTAAAAGAAATGTTGCATCCTTTCACCAGCATCTATTATTCAAGAGATTTTATGTTGGCAGTGGACTATTGGAAAAAACATGGCACAAAATTAGAGCCCGAATTGATAGCAAAATCTGATCTCTGTGTTGCTAATTCTACCTATTTGGCAGATTATTGCAAACAATATAATCCCCATTCATATTACGTTGGACAAGGTTGTGAACTTGATTTGTTTATGAAAACGGAAGGATTGCCAAAACCAGCTGATATGTTAGCAATTCCATCACCCATTATTGGTTATGTTGGGGCACTGCAAAGTATACGTTTAGATATTGAAGTTTTAATGCATATATCCGAATCCAAGCCTGAATGGAATTTGGTGTTGGTGGGTCCTGAGGATGAAGTGTTTAGGAATAGTTCCCTTCATAATTGTAAAAATGTGTTTTTTATTGGTTCAAAAGATCCATCGGAACTTCCACAATATATTCATGCTTTTGATGTTTGCATTAATCCACAGATTGTGAACCAAGTTACCATAGGCAACTATCCTAGAAAAATAGATGAATATTTGGCAGTTGGCAAACCAGTTGTAGCAACAAAAACAGAAGCAATGCGTATATTTATGGAACATTGTTACCTTGCTGAGGACTCGCTTTCATATATAGATTGCATTTCAAAAGCTTTGGCAAACAATAGTCCTGAACTAGCAAATCAACGTAGGGCATTTGCTGCAGGACATACTTGGGAAAACAGTGTAGCATTAATTGATGAAGCAATTCAAAAAAAGGAAAAGGGACAACATAATTGAAAACAGCCTATTTAATATTAGCCCATGCAAATCCAAAACAATTGGAGAGGTTGGTAGACCGCTTGGTTTTTCCTGGGGTAGATATCTATATTCATATTGATAAAAAAGCCAATTTTTCCCATTTTGAATTTCTTAAACAAAGGCCGTATCTTTTTTTTGTAAAAGAAAGAGTGAAAGTGGCTTGGGGTGCTTACAGTATTGTTCAAGCCACCGTAAATGGTTTAAAACAAATTGAATCTACCGGTATTTCGTATAACATAGTTCATTTAATAAGTGGGCAAGATTATCCTCTTAAAACAAATCAAGAAATCCAAGATTTTTTTGCTGCTAATAAGGATAAGGCATTTATGCATACATTGGACGTTGCTACAGAATGGCAGGAAGCAATTCCTAGAGTAGAATACTACCATTTTACTAATTTCTCTTTTGCAGGAAAATTTAGGTTAGAAAAATTTTTCCGTAAACTGCTGCCCAAAAGGAAAATGCCCGGTAATTTGATTGCAGTTGGGCGTTCTCAATGGTTTAGTATTACCATGGAACATTTGTCTTACATACTGAAATATATGGATGAACATCCAGAGTTTGTTAGATTTTTCAATTTAACATGGGCGCCAGATGAAATAGTTTTTCAAACCATATTATTTGATTCTCCATTTAAATCTCAGATGATTAATGAAAATATGAGATATATTGATTGGACAGGAGGGGGGGCAAGCCCTAAAACACTTACCATTGACGATAAGAATCCAATGGCAAACTCGGGAATGCTATTTGCTAGAAAGTTTGACCAAAATACAGATGCCAGCATTTTAGATTGGATTGATCAAGAGTTATTGGGTTGGAAGCCAGTATGAACACTCAATTAAAAGTTATGAAACTTGTTTCCATTATTACCGTTAATTTCAATCATAGCCATGTAACGGATGAATTTTTGGATGCTTTTTATAGAACCAATCAATATCCAAATTTTGAGATTATTGTTGTAGATAATGGGAGTAAAGAAAATCCTATTCCTGCTTGGACAATTAAATATCCTGACGTACAATTTATTCGCTCCAATATCAATTTAGGTTTTGCAGGAGGTAACAATCTTGGCGTAAAACATGCAAATGGTGAATTGCTTTTTTTTGTAAATAATGATACCGAGTTTACTGTTGGATTAATTCAAACCTTAGTGGATACCATTGCCCTTCATCCTCTTACCGGTATGATTTCTCCTAAAATTAGGTATTTTCAAGAGCCTGATACATTGCAGTATGCAGGATATACAGAAATGAATTATTTCACTGCTAGAAATGCTTGTATTGGGCAATTTGAAAAAGATCTTGGGCAGTTTGATCATTTAAGCGGAGTCACAGGATTTGGACATGGGGCCGCCATGATGATTACTAGAGAAGCCATTAACAAAGCAGGGTTAATGGCAGAAAATTATTTCTTGTATTACGAGGAATTAGATTGGGGGGCAAGAATCAAAAAAACTGGATTTGAAATTAGGTTAGAAATGGGCGCTTTGATTTATCATAAAGAATCTGTTTCTGTTGGTCAAAAAAGTGCTTTAAAAGAATTTTTTATGAACAGAAATCGAATTCTCTTTATTAGGAGAAATGCTAACTTATTTCAAAGGCTTGTATTCTATTTTCATTTTCTATTTTTAGTTACCCCAAGAAATATCATTTCTTATTTGAAAGAAGGACAGTATAAGTTCATCCCCATTTTGTTTAAAGCCATTTGGTGGAATCTTACAAATGGGGTTGATAGTACAGATTTGGGGTATCGTCTTTCTTAACTTGCACATTGATTATTTAAAACGGATGCTATGATGCAAACAATTTTTTGGATAAGCTTATTCATTGTATTTTATACCTATGCTGGATATGGAATTGTATTGTTTGTATTGGTCAAACTCTTGAGGCTTTTTAAAAAGAAGCCAGTGATGAATCCTAATTACGATTTTCCTACCGTTACTGTAATTGTAGCAGCTTATAATGAGGCTTATTGTATTGATGATAAAATAAAAAACACTTTGTCTTTGGAATACCCAGCTGGCAAAGTAAAATACATTTTTGTAACAGATGGGTCCACAGATGAAACCCCAGCTATTATAGCTAAATACCCAGGTATTCAATTAATGCACAAAGAGGGAAGAAGCGGTAAGATTGTTGCGGTGCATAGGGCAATGAAAGAAGTGGATACCCAGGTAGCAGTTTTTACTGATGCCAATACTATGTTGAATAGTTTAGCATTGATAAATATTTGTAGACACTATCAGTTTTCTCAAGTTGGTGCCATTGCTGGAGAAAAAAGGGTACAAATAGATAATAGCGGAGACGCAACCGCAGGTGAAGGTTTTTACTGGAAATATGAATCTACATTAAAAGCCTGGGATTCTGAATTGTATTCTGTAGTGGGAGCTGCAGGAGAATTGTTTAGTGTAAGAACTGATTTATATGTTCCAGTTGAGCCAGATTCTATAGTTGATGATTTTATGATTTCTATGCGTATTGCTGAAAAAGGGTATCGGATTATTTATGAGCCAGATGCTTATGCAACAGAATCAGCTTCTGCCAATACAAAAGAAGAGCTTAAAAGGAAAATCAGGATTGCGGCTGGTGGAATTCAGTCTATTGTTAGGCTAACCAGTTTATTGAATCCATTTAATATACCCATATTAACCTTTCAATATTTAAGCCACCGAGTTTTGCGTTGGACCATTACGCCATTTTTGATGGTGCTATCTTTTATACTGAATTGGGTAATAGTGCTTTATGCAGAAGGGGATTGGAAGTACCAAATTTTAGTAGCATTGCAAACTTTGTTTTATGGTTTTGCAATATTAGGATGGGCCATGCAGTCAAGGTCTATTAAGATCAAGGTTTTCTTTATACCCTACTATTTTTGCATGATGAATTTTGCCGTTTTGGCCGGGATTAAACGATACCTGTTTTCCAATCAATCCGTGTTATGGGAAAAAGCCAAGCGTAAATAAGACAGTTAGATTAAAATACTATTTTAAACAGATAAAAAAGTATTAAAACTACATTCCGCTTCTTTGGATATTTGATTACCAACGAATGTTTGCCAAGAGAAGCTTAGCTGCACTTGGTTAAATGAATCGTTATCAATTGCAATGCATGAAACAGCTTGTTTTTTCACTATGCTTGTTGATTTGTCCTTACTATTCCATTCTTATGGCACAAAATGATTTGCCCGCCGATAAGAAAGCTAGTCCCTCAACAGTAAACCTGTATAAAAACCTCAAAAAGCACCTAGACAAAGGCGTTCTTTTTGGGCATCAGGATGACCTAGCCTATGGGATTCACTGGTTTGGAGATAAGGGTAGGAGCAATTTGAATGACCTTGTTGGTGAATACCCTGCAGTATATGGATGGGAATTGGGGCATCTTGAATTAGATGCGGCATATAATCTTGATAGTGTTCCTTTTACTAGAATGCGGGAATATATTCTAGAAGGATACCAAAAAGGAGGTGTCATTACCATTAGTTGGCATTTGAGGAATCCAGTGAATGGCAAATCGGCTTGGGATGATGCTAAGGGTGTGGTCAAAGAGATTTTACCAGGTGGATCCAAACATAATTTATATCTCTCTTGGGTTGATAAAGTGGCTGTTTTTTTGAATAGTTTAAAGACTCCATCAGGAGAATTGGTTCCTGTTATATTTAGACCATTTCATGAGTTAACAGGTAATTGGTTTTGGTGGGGGCAAGACAGATGCACCGCTGAAGAATACAAGCAATTAATGCGCATGACTATCACTTATTTGCGAGATACTAAGCAATTGCACCATTTGTTATATGCCTATAATACTTCAGGATTTAAGTCTAAAGAAGCATTTATGGAAAGGTATCCAGGAAACGATCTAATAGATATTTTGAGCTTTGATGATTATCAATATGGGGATGCTTCAAAAGAGAATAGTTTTGTCAAAAACATTGATTTGCAACTTGGGCTTTTAGAATCAATGTCTGAAGAAAACAACAAAATTCCAGCTTGGGCTGAAACTGGGTATGAAAAAATACCCTATTCAAAATGGTGGACAGAATGCCTGCTAAAAGCCATTGGTCAGCATAGATTGTCTTATGTATTAGTATGGCGAGATGGAGGTTTGGTAACGGGTAAAGCCCCTAGAGAATTTGCTCCTTCTGATACGCATTTTTTACCTGTGCCTGCTCATTCTTCTGAACCCGATTTTTTGAAAATGTACTTCACGGGTAAGTTCTTATTTCAAAAGGGGGCAGCGGCGTTAAAACTCTACGATAAATAATTCTAACATCTAATATTAAACAACCTTATGAAGTTAGCACTCCTTGATATTGCCATCATTGTTGCTTATTTAATAACAATGATACTCATTGGTTGGTTTCTTAGAAAAAAAGCAAGGCTTAACCAACAGCATTATCTCATGGGGGGTAAATCATTGCCTTGGTATATGTTGGGCATGAGTGACGCCTCAGATATGTTTGATATTAGCGGTACTATGTGGATGGTAGCGCTTTGTTTTGTGTATGGCATGAAAAGCATTTGGATTCCATGGCTTTGGCCAGTGTTTAAT
>JBEAPC010000260.1:0-10381 GCA_041164585.1 Bacteroidota bacterium | reverse complement strand
GTTTTGGCCAAGTACAATACCATGAATCAAGATGTTCACCTAAGAAAAGGTGAGGAAATCCGCGTTCCACTTACCAGAGAAAATTTTATTCAAAGAAATATTGTTGGAAAATACCAGCCAGTGTATCACCAAGTAAAAACTGGAGACAATCTTTCAAGGATTAGTCAACGTTATAACAAGTTAAATATTGATACGCTAAAGCGATGGAATTTGGTTGCAGAAGACGTAGTGCCTGATGGCAAGTTTTTGGTGGTAGGATTTATTAGCAATAATCAGTCTTTAAATGTTACGGCGGCCTATCAATCTATTGCTTATGATAGTCTACCTAATCCCAATGTATTTGATGCAGCAAAATTTGGGGCTAAGACATTAACCGGAGAGATTAAACCAACCAAGATTCCTTTACCAGAACCTCCAGCAGAATTACCTGTATTGGTAAAAGCCGCACCAACCACGGATCCAGCAACTACCAATCCAACTAATTCGGCTACCCAAAACAAAAATCCAGGTGCAGCTATCAATAACCCAGTTTTTGATAGAAAACCAGCCTTGGTAGCCCCAACACTGGTTCAAACAGAAGGAGATTTTAGTTATAGACCAAGGTCAAATGACGAGGGATATTTTGCCTATACTTATAACCAACGCATTAAAGACAGGGCTTACCAATACCTAACAGGAGACGCATCTATTTTCAAAACCATTAATGGGTGGAATGATCGCAAGTTTTATGTGTTGATCAATGAGATTATACCAGGAACTATTGTGCGTGTTACTGCCCCCAATAAGAAAAGTATTTGTGCCAAGGTTCTGGGCCCCTTGCCAGAAACCAAGGGGGCAGCTGGTTTGATGATTCGTTTGAGCAATGCAGCGGCATCCGCATTGGGTATGGATGATCAGCGTTTCTTGGTGAGTATCACTTATGTAGAATATTAATTTCAAAATAATTTCATGAAAAAATTACTTGTTTGTATGCTCTTGTTTTTAGGTCTGGCAGCCTGCAATACTCAAGCACAGAAAGCAAGTGTATCTGTTGCAGAATTTGAAACCAAAATGCAATCGGGTACTTACCAAATATTAGACGTAAGAACAGCTGCTGAATACCAATCTGGACATTTGAAGAATTCCTTACAAGCAGACTGGAATAACCCAGAACAATTTAAAGACAGAACCCAATACCTAGACAAATCAAAACCCATTTTGGTGTATTGTGCATCGGGGGTAAGAAGTGCCAATGCTGCTCAATACCTACTTGGATTAGGATACAAAGAAGTCTTAAATATGCAAGGCGGTTTAACGGCTTGGAAAATGAGTGGCAAAGCAGTTGATGCCAATGCCAATATACCTCAAATGAGTTTGGATGCTTATGCTTCCGCAACTACCAAAGACCCATTGGTATTGGTAGATTTTGGTGCAGAGTGGTGCCCTCCTTGCAAAAAAATGGAGCCCGTGCTCAACGCATTATTGGCCGATGCAAGTTTGAAATTCTCCTTTGTAAAGGTGGATGGTGGTAATGACTTAGATGTCATGAAGTCTCAAAAAGTAGAAGCCCTTCCAGTATTTGTGATTTATAAAAACGGAAAAGAAGTTTGGCGCAAACAGGGTGTGGTAGACCAAGCGGAATTGAAAAGTTTATTGGCCAAATAGTTGGTTAAAAAGCTTTCTATTTATTGGTCTTGTTCGGGTCTATATCCTCTTAGAAAATCGGCCACCAACATGCGTTTTTTGCCTTCCAATTGAAGGTCTAAAACATGAATAAAGCCGTTGGTAACTGCAAATTTTAAAACCGTTTTTCCATCTTTAACCACAGTGCCTGTGGATAGTTCATGTGATTTTTGTTCTTTAGCACTTCTATAAATTTTAAGGATTTTGCCATCTAATTTGGACAATGCTCCAGGAAAAGGAGAGAGCCCTCTAATAAAATTGTGTAAATCCTCCACAGGTCTATTCCAATTGATTTGACAGTTTTCTGTAAAGAGTTTGGGTGCGTGTTTAAGAACTGATGGGTCAGCCAATGAACTTTGTGCTTGTTCTTGAATATTGCCAGCAGCAAGACCCTCAATAGTTTTAACTAATAAGTTAGCTCCTATTATTTTCATTCTGTCGTGTACATCGCCCGTAGTTTCATCTGGGCCAATTGGAAAACTTTCTTGTAATAGAATATCACCCGTATCAATAGCGTGCTGTAATTTAAAAGTGGTAACACCTGTTTGGGCTTCACCATTGATCACGGCCCAATGAATGGGAGCTGCTCCTCTATATTCGGGTAATAAGGATCCGTGTAAATTAATGGTACCCATGGGTGGCATATTCCAGACAAGTTCAGGTAACATCCTAAACGCTACCACTACTTGAACATCGGCCCGCAGGCCTTTTAGTTCTGCCAAGAATTCCGGATTTTTGAGTTTCTCTGGTTGTAATACCTGCAGACCTTTTTCTACTGCGTATTTTTTTACATCACTCTGCATCAGTTTCATGCCCCTGCCAGCAGGTTTGTCTGGAGCGGTTACAACACCAACTATTTGGCATCCAGCACACACCAATGCATCCAAAGACGCAACGGCAAATTCTGGGGTACCCATGAATACAATTCTTAGGTCTTTCATTGATCTTGGCTGTGCACTCATGCTGCGAAGATAATCCTTGTTCTATCTTCCTTTTTATTCAAAATCAGGATAGAGCAGGTATTTTTTTCTGATGGCTTTAAAAGCAGCTAGTTTGGGCTCCCAGGATTTTCGGATTTCTGTTTCTGATTTATCCGCAATCACTTGGGCCATTAATTCACTATTGCCCGCTAACTTATTAAAGAAATAAGCAGTGGGTTTGCCACTAGCAGGTTTTAGGAAAAACTTTTCTTTGTCAGGATATAATTGATAAGCTTCTAGCAAATATTTTACCTGCACTTTTCCGCCCATGGTTTGTAATACTTTTTTTGCGTCTCCAGAAAGATCCCAGCCATAACATAATTGGTCTTTTAACTTGGGTTCTTTTGCACCATCTCTACTAATGGGTGTAAAAGGCTTTAATGATTTTGGCAAGGATGGGTGTCCAAAGATGGCAAAGGGATGCTCGGTTCCACGTCCTTCACTTAAAATGGTTCCCTCAAAAAAACAGGTACTGCCGTACCAATAGATAGATGCCATGTCTGGCAGGTTGGGTGAGGGTTTCAGGGGAAGTTCGTATTTGGATTTGTGCGTATAATTGGCACATTTGATTACTTGAAAATGGAAAGCCGTGTCTGTTGAATTTTTGGCAGTTCTATAATAATCGTATTGTTCATTGGCTTTGGCTGTTAGCCATTTCTCACCTGCAATCATCATGGCATATTCTGCTATGGTCATCCCATAAACAATGGGTATGGGTTGCATACCAATAAAGCTCTTGTAAGCAGTATCAAGCACAGGGCCGTCTATAAAAAATCCATTGGGATTGGGACGGTCAAGTAAGATCAAGGGCTTTTTATTTTCAAAAGCCGCTTCCATATATTCTTGTAAGGAAGAAATAAACGTATAATAACGCGTACCTACGTCTTGAATGTCAAATAACAAAACGTCTACATTTTTTAGGTCTTCTGCAGAAGGACGGCGTTTTTTGCCATACAAGGAAATCACAGGAATGCCCGTTGCTGCATCAATATAATTGTCCACTTTTTCACCAGCGTCAGCTGTTCCTCTAAAACCATGCTCTGGTCCAAAAGCAATGGTAATATTCACGCCCCTTTTTTGTAAACTATCTACCAAATGTGTTTTTCCAATTGTAGCGGTATGATTGGCAAAAACACCTACTCGCTTGCCTTTGAGCAAGGGTAAATAGACTTCAGTGCGATAAGCTGCTGGTTGTATGGGTTGCGCTTGACCGGCCAAAAACAAGGAAAAACACACCATTATGGCTATAAAAAACTTCATGCAGGTTATTTTAGGATGGGAAGTTAACCAAAAATACTTGGCCTTATTTGTTTTTGGATTGTACTTTTGCCCCGGAAATCGGTAAATGATGTATCTAGGACACCCAGCTGAGCTCCATATTGTTCAATTACAAAATTCAAACATGCAACAAGTTAAAAAAGGTGATACTGTAAAAGTGCATTATCACGGAAAGCTCACTGATGGAACTACTTTTGATTCTTCTGAAGGTCGTGAACCACTGGAATTTGAAGTAGGTGGCGGAATGGTGATTCCTGGTTTTGACGCTGGTGTTACCGGTATGGTCATAGGAGAAAAGAAAACCATTCAGATTCCAGTTTTGGAAGCTTATGGTCCTAAGCAAGAAGAAATGATCATGGAATTTCCTAAAGATCGTTTTCCTGCGGATATGGTTCCTGAAGTTGGAATGCAGCTGAACATGAGCAATGGCTCTGGTCAGAATTTTCCAGTAGTAATTGTAGACGTTAGAGATGAAGTTGTCATCTTAGATGCTAACCATCCATTGGCAGGTGAAGACCTGATCTTTGATTTGGAATTGGTAGAAATTGATGCCAAGAGCATGATTATCATGCCATAAATTTTCAATAATGCTTTTCTGGCCTCCGAAATATCGGAGGCTTTTTTTTGCGTTTGATCAAGTGCCAACGGTATCTTGCAAGAAAATCTGCAAATGCTCCCTGACTATTCATATACCGTATCCAATAGGTTTCAGCGTTATGTACAAATAGATACGCAAAGCGATCCGCATTCAGATGCGCATCCCAGCACGGAAAAACAAAAAGACTTATCCCAATTATTGGCTGCAGAATTATTGGCCATGGGTTTAACAGATGCACATTCGGATCAGTGGGGCTATGTATATGCCAGCATACCATCTAATACAAATGCTATTGTGCCGGTGGTTTGTTTTTGTGCGCATGTAGATACCGCACCTGATTGTAGTGGTACGCATGTAAAACCCATACAGCATAAAAATTATCAGGGTGATTCCATTGTGTTACCAGATGATCCCACACAGGTATTGACTAATGTGAGATATCCCTATTTAAAAGAACATATTGGCTCAGACATTATTACTGCAAGTGGTTTAACCTTATTAGGGGCCGATGATAAAGCCGGTGTTGCCATTATCATGGATATGGCCAATTACTTGGTTACCCATCCGGAGATAGAGCACGGAACCATTAAAATCCTTTTTACCCCTGATGAAGAAGTAGGAGCGGGAACGGCCAAGCTTGACTTGGAAAAATTGGGTGCAGACTTTGCCTTTACATTGGATGGTGGAGAATTGGGAACCTTAGAAGACGAGACTTTTAGTGCTGACGGCGTTAACATTACTATCCACGGTGTAATTGCGCATCCTGGTTATGCAAAAGGTAAAATGGTGAATGCATTGCGGATTGCAGGAGCCATCGCGCAAGCACTGCCTCTGCAGGAATGGTGCCCAGAAGCTACTTCTGGCAAACAAGGTTTTGTGCACTTACACGGAATGAATGGACTTGCTGAAAAAGCCAGTTTGGAATTTTTAATTCGTGATTTTGATACGGCTCAATTGCTGGTGCATGAAAACAAGTTAAAAGCCCTAGCAGAAAATATAGTTGCCCAATACCCCGGCGCCAGCATGGAATTTGAAGTGGTGGAACAGTACCGTAATATGAAAGAAGTGTTGGATCAACATCCCTACATTTTGCAGTATGCTATGAAAGCTTATGAGCAAGTGGGGATTCCTGTAATCAAGGAACCTGTAAGGGGTGGTACCGATGGTAGCCGTTTGAGTTTTATGGGTTTACCCTGCCCCAATTTGTTTACTGGCATGCAAGCCATTCATAGCAAAAAGGAATGGGTAGGCGTGAGAGACATGGAAAAATCTGTTGAAATGTTAGTGGCGCTAGTGGGGCAATTAGTAAAAGGATCCACTTTGTAATATTTAAAAGAATGTGGCTACTAATCTTTTAATTCTGTAACTTTCTAAAAATTACTTATATGAGTGTCCTATTGAATTTTTGGTGGGTGCTGGTTTTGGCCATTATTGTTTTTACTGGTTTGGTAACTGTGAATCAGGGTACTATTGCCGTGATTACTTTATTTGGAAAATATAGGCGCATATTACGCCCTGGTTTAAACTTTAAAGTTCCCATTTTAGAACAAGTGTTTAAAACAGTGAGTATTCAGAATCGTTCAGTGGAATTAGAATTCCAAGCGGTAACACTGGATCAGGCCAATGTATATTTTAAAAGCATGTTACTCTATTCTGTGATTAACCAGGACGAGGAAACCATCAAGAATGTTGCTTTTAAATTCATCAGTGACAAAGACTTGATGCAAGCCCTGATTAGAACGGTAGAAGGTAGCATTCGTGGTTTTGTGGCTACTAAAAAGCAGGCTGAAATTTTGTTACAGCGCAAAGAAATTGTGGAGTTTGTAAAAGAGCAAATTGACCAGTCTCTTGAAAGCTGGGGTTATCATTTACAGGATTTGCAAATCAATGATATCACTTTTGACCAAGCCATCATGGAAAGCATGAGTAGGGTGGTTGCTTCTAATAACTTGAAAGCGGCGGCTGAAAATGAAGGACAAGCTTTATTAATCACCAAAACCAAAGCCGCTGAAGCAGAAGGTAATGCCATTAAAATTGCGGCTACTGCTGAAAGAGAAGCAGCTCGTTTGCGTGGTCAGGGTGTGGCTTTGTTCCGGGAAGAAGTGGCCAAGGGTATGACCCAGGCTGCTGAGCAAATGAAGCAAGCCAACCTAGATACCAACGTGATCTTATTTAGTATGTGGACAGAAGCCATTAAGAATTTTGCAGAACTAGGCAAGGGCAATATGCTCTTTTTAGATGGAAGTCCGGAAGGGATGCAAAGTACCATGCGCCAAATTATGGGGATGGTGAAAATGAATACAGATAAAGATAAATAATTGACCAAATAAGTCTAATCAGGTGCACCATATAGCAAGATCTGCCGTATGGTGCATTTTTGTGATGTGCAAAAGCTTTCCTAAAAAAGGGGCTCAAAACCTTTTTATTCACAGCAGGGTTGTTCTTTTGTAATTCAGGTTAATTTTAGATTCACCTTAAATCAATCGGGATGTACCATCTCTTACAAATAGACAGTTTGCAAAAAGCCGCTGCTGCAGTTGCTGCTCCGGAAAAGATTTCCATGTGGTCGCTTTTGGAAAAAGGCGGTTTCATCATGTATCCTTTGTATTTGTTATTGGCAGCCGCCATTTTTGTGTTTGTAGAGCGCTTGATTGCCATTCGAAAAGCTTCTAAGATTGATGAAAATTTTATGCGCATCATCAGGGACAATATTGTTACCGGCAATATCAGTGCCGCTAGAAGTTTGACCAAGAATACCAATAATCCCGTTGCCAGAATGATTGACAAAGGGGTGCAAAGAATTGGCAAACCTATTGATGCCATTGAAAAGAGTATGGAGAATGTGGGCAAATTAGAAATGTATCAGATGGAAAGAAATTTATCTATTCTTTCTCTGATTGCAGGAATTGCTCCTATGTTTGGATTTTTGGGAACCATTATTGGTATGGTGCAGTTGTTCTATGGTATTGCGTCTACAGGAGAATATACCTTGAATACCATCGCCGGAGGCATTTATACCAAGATGATTACTTCTGCAACTGGTTTGATCATTGGTTTGATTGCCTATGTAGGTCATAATTTTTTGAGCACGCAAATTGACAAAACGGCCAATAAAATGGAAATGGCAAGTGCCGAATTTATAGACATTCTTCAAGAGCCAACCCACTAGGGGAAACCAACCGAAAATGAATATTCGTAAACGTCTTAGAAGTCATCCAGAAGTGCATACAGGTGCTTTGAACGATATTTTGTTCATCTTGCTATTGTTCTTTCTAATTGTTTCTACCCTGGCCAATCCCAATGTCATCAAGGTTTCTAATCCTAAGGCCAAGGCCGATACCAAGGCCAAGCAAACCGTTGTGATTACGGTTGACAAAGACCAACAAATATTCTTGGGGTCAAAACAAATTGCATTTGAGGCATTAGAACCGGAATTGAAATTGTTCTTGGCAAAAGAAACTGAGAAGCCTTCTGTGGTCATCAATGGAGATAGTACTTCTCATTTAGGTACTTCTATCAAGATTATGCAAGTGATTAAAAAACTTGGTGCCACACCTGTGATGGCCGTTGATAATAACGGGATTAAGTAATTTTCTTTCTGTATTAGTTATCTAATAATTGGGCTTTTACCATCCTGTCTTTTCCTTGTAAGTCTTGTTTGAGTTCTGTGTAATAACCCATGTTTTCAAAAAGTTCACAAACTTCTTTTCCCAGTGCTTGATTAATTTCTAAGTAGACGGTACCGTTGGTGCTCAAATGTGTTTGTCCAAATTGGGCAATATTTCTATAAAACAGTAAAGGGTCTTCGTTGGGTACAAATAATGCCATTGCTGGTTCATGGTCCAATACATGTGATTCCATGCTTGTTTTTTCTGACAGCATAATATAGGGGGGATTGCTCACTATCAGGTCTATTTCTCCTAACTGATCCCATTGTGCTTGGTCCAAAAAATCTAGGACTTTCAATTCTATCACTGCGGTTAATGTTAAAGCATTTTTAGCGGCCACTTCAAGTGCTTCCTTGCTTTTGTCAATAGACATGATAGAAGCGCCGGGCATTTGTTTTTTTAGAGCAATAGGAATACAACCAGATCCAGTTCCAATGTCCAGTACCCGTAAACCCATGATATTGCCATTTTCTACCCTTATCCATTCTACCAATTCTTCTGTTTCTGGTCTTGGGATTAAAACAGATGGATTTACATAAAAAGCCATGTGGGCAAACCATGCTTCTTCCAACACATATTGAACGGGTTGGCCTGTTAATAATGAATGGCTATTTTTTACTAACAGCTCCGCTTCTTGTTCCGTAAGACTGCGTTGGTGCACCATTAATCTATCTACTCTATTTAGCCCAGTAATTTTCTCCATCACCAGATTTGCAATAGCATTGGCTTCTCTTTGGTCATAGAGGCTTTGTAGGTTATTGGCCAGTTGGCGATAGGCTAATTCAATGCTCATGCTGCAATGTTAGCACCATTTGGTTATTTTTGCAGGTTCCCGATGATGAATTTGCACGAAACATATATGCAGCGCTGTTTAGACCTAGCCCTTTTAGGTGCTGGATCTGTGGCACCCAACCCCATGGTGGGGGCTGTATTGGTGTATGAAAACAGGATTATTGGAGAAGGCTATCACCAGGTATTTGGACAGGCCCACGCAGAAGTGAATTGTCTAAATTCTGTTAAACAGGAGGATCAGCCATTTATTAGCCAATCTACTTTGTATGTGTCTTTAGAACCCTGTTCACATTTTGGGAAAACGCCACCATGTAGCATGTTGATTATCAAATATGGGATTCCTAAAGTTATCATTGGCTGTCAGGATCCTTTTCCAAAAGTAGCTGGCAGTGGTATAGACGCCTTGAAACAAGCAGGCGTAGAAGTAGTAGTAGGTGTTTTAGAGCAAGCTGCATTGGCTTTGAACAAACGATTTATCTGTTTTCATCAAAATAAAAGACCCTTTATTATTTTAAAATGGGCCCAAACGGCTAATGGGAAAATAGCAGGGATGGGTGATGAGCGATTAATGATTTCTAATGAATTGACCAATCGTTTGGTGCATCGTTGGCGCAGCGAGGAAGCTGCTATACTGGTTGGTTTTAATACGGCTTTAAAAGACAATCCTAGACTGGATAATCGTTATTGGCAGGGTAATGCTCCCATACGCATGTTTATAGACAGAGATTTGAGTTTACCCTCTCATCTTCATTTAATGGATGGAAGTATAAGAACCATTGTTTGGAATCAGGTTAATCATCATACAGCACCCAATCTGAATCATGTTCTTGTAGATGCTGAGAAAGATACCATTGAACAAATTTTGACAGCTTCTTATCAAATGGGGATTCAAAGTGTAATAGTAGAAGGTGGAGCGGCATTACTCCAAGATTTTATTGACAAAGGTTATTGGGATGAAGCAAGGGTGATTAGTAATGAGCAGTTAAGCATTGATGCTGGATTGGATGCTCCTGTTTTGAAACAAGCTGAGCAGTTTCATTCAGAACAAATACAAACAGATTCCATCCATTATTTTCAACCGAGCATATAAGATTAAAATAGGCTATGATTTATTTATTAGGAAGCATTGTATTAACCAGTTATCTGACCCTCTCTTTCAAATATTGTGAGCGGCATGGTGTTTCTATTTTTCAGGCCATTGTTTTTAATTATATCACTTGTGTGATTACAGGTTCTATTGTCAATGGCGCTTTTCCAATTGATGGAAATACTATCCAATCCCCTTGGTTTAGATGGGCTTGTTTAATGGGATTGATGTTTATATCCATTTTTAATGTTGTAGGGTTGACCGCGCAGAAAATGAGTGTAGCTGTAGCTTCTGTGGCCAATAAACTTTCTTTGAT
>JBEAPC010000259.1:0-3976 GCA_041164585.1 Bacteroidota bacterium | reverse complement strand
CTAGAGATATCAAAATTACCGCCGGGGTTCTGTTTAATTTCTTCTGTTGTGAGTCTTTGAACACTCAAAGGTGTTTCTAGTGTGGCTGCTTTGGCGGTTTTTCTGCCTCCACTGGTTACCGTAATGGCTTTTAATTCATTGACCATGGGCTCCATTTCTAGCACCAGGTTATTTTCATTTCCTGAAGTGATCAGTATATTGAAGAGTTGCAAAGGGCTATAGCCAATGGCAGTAACTTTTAAATTCACAGAACCATTCTTGATGCCAGATTTTCTAAACCTGCCCAAACTATCCGTTATGACCCCTTGTTGGGCAGTACCAATTGAAATACTAGCACCTGCAATGGGTTGCTGATTTTGTTTGTTTAAGATAACACCTGAGATAGATCCTGTATTTTGAGCCATCGCCGTAAAGGCATATAAACTAACTAATACTAAAAAAGTCCTGATTTTCATTTGTAGAGCTTGAGTGTGCAAATTTACGTTTGATTTTAGTTGAATGTTGAACCGTTCATCCGTTGATGGATTCCCTTGTGTAAAATGGGGCCGCTTTCTTATATTTAAACCCAATTTCTACCAAAACAACTAGCATGAAACAACTAATCACTGCATTTTGTTTGCTTTTATGGGCAGGCATGTTACAAGCACAGAAAAAACCACTGGATCATTCTGTCTATGATGGATGGCAGTCAATTACCGAAAGACAATTGAGTAATGATGGTAAATTCTTGGCTTATTCCGTAAATCCTCAAGAAGGAGATGGGGTTCTATACCTTCAATCCGTTCAGGGTGATGCCAAAATGGCTATTCCAAGGGGTTATACAGCGCAGTTTTCAGACAATAGCCAATACTTGGTGTTGAGGATTAAACCCAGTTTCAAAGAAACCAGGGATGCCCGCGTTAAAAAGAAAAGACCGGATGAAATGCCCAAAGACACGCTTTGCTATGTGGCATTGAATAGTATGAAAACGGTGAAAATTCCAAGACTCAAGTCTTTTAAATTACCGGATGATTCTGGTATATGGTTGGCTTGTTTGTTGGAGAAATCTTTGCCAGATATGAGTCCTAGGCCAAAAGCAGAATTAGATTCAGCAGCTAGACTTAAACAATTATTTGCCACAGCTGATAGTATCTTACGCATTGCGGATAGCATTCGTTTAAAAGGTATGGAAGCCAAGATGAAGGGCATGTCTGTGTTGCAACCAAAGAGAGATCCTAGACCAGCTGCCCCAAAAACGCCTGAGGATCCTTTTGAAGAAGGAACTGATCTCTTGCTGATTAATATGGAGACTGGTAAGCAAGAAACCTACAAACTGGTGTCTGAGTATTTTTTCAATATCAAAGGAACTTCCTTATTAATTGAAACCAGCAAAAAAACAGGTGACGCTACTGTTAAAGCTACAGTTCAAAAACTAGAACTCAATAACCTGTCTAAGAAAACCATTTTCCAATCATTCAATGATGCTAAGGGTTATAGAATGGATGAAATGGGTAAACAATTAGCCTTTGTTGCTGAAAGAGATAGTGCTGCTAAAGCATTGCAAAAATTCTATAAACTCTACTATTACAAAGACGGGATGGATAGTGCTGTTTTGCTTGCTGATAATTCCATTAAAGGATTGCCTGCAAAACAAGGGATCAGCGAAAATGCGCAGATCAGTTTTTCTAAATCTGGCAAACATTTGTTCTTTGGTACAGCACCTATCTTGCCAGTAAAAGATACCACGCTACCTGATTTTGAGCGCGTGTCGGTAGACGTTTGGCATTATAATGATGATTATTTACAACCACAACAATTGCGCAACTTGGAATTTGAATTGCGTAAAAGCTTTGCTGCGCGATATGATTTTGACAAAAAGGAATTGGTCTCTTTGGCCAACCCAGCTTATAGAAACCTGATCCTTACTCAAGAAGGGGATGGTGCAGTAGCTTATGGCATTGCCGATGGTGGCAAAAGAATTGCTGCACAGTGGCAGGGTTTTACTTTGAATGACTTGATGGCGGTTGATCCCATTTCTGGTGCCACTAGCCTGATTCAAAAAGATTTCAAAGGAAATGTGTATCCATCTTATACGGGCAAATACTTGTTGCAATACGATGAGCGCAAAAAGCAATACAATGCTTATGATGCTGAGAAAAAAGCAACGGTTCGTGTTGCCAAGGACATTACTGTTCCTTTATACGATGTGGACAATGACGTACCTGATGATCCCAATGCTTATGGTATTATGGGTTGGTTAGAAAATGATGCAGCGGTATTTATTTATGACCAATTTGATATTTGGCAGGTAGATCCAACAGGAGTAAAACCTTCTGTTTGTATCACCGGCGGACTTGGTAGAAAAAACAAAATCAGCTATCGCAATATTGTTCTGGATAGAGAAGAGAAATTTATCAAAGTAGGACAACAATTTTTGTATGGCACATTTAATGAGACAACCAAGGGTAGCGGTTTACAATGGCATACACTTGGAACGGCTTTGCAACCAGCAGCTACTTATCCTGTAAGATTATCCAGTGCTATTAAAGCCAAAGATGCTGCTGTATTGAGCTTTGGTTCTGAGACCTATGCACACGCAAGTGATATTAGGGTAGTACCTGCAACCGCAGATCAGTTTGCTGATGCAAAAAATCTTCCTGGTAAATCTTTGTTCCAACCCAATGCACAACAAGCCAATTATAATTGGGGAACTGCAGAGTTATTTAAATGGAAAGCCTATACTGGTAAAGAAACAGAAGGAATTGTCTATAAACCAGAAGACTTTGATCCTAAGAAAAAATATCCCATGATTGTGTATTTCTATGAGCGCAGCAGCGATGGCTTATACAGCTATCAAGCACCTGCACCTACACCGTCTAGGTTAAATATTCCTTTCTTTGTAAGCCGCGGTTATATTGTATTTGTACCCGATATCTGGTATAAAACAGGTTATCCTGGACAAGGCGCGTATGACTATATTTTAAGTGGAACAAGGGCTGTTGTAAAACAAGGTTATGTAGATAGTACCAAGATAGGTTTACAAGGTCAGAGTTGGGGTGGATACCAAATTGTCTACTTGATTACCAAGACCAATTTGTATGCTGCTGCTTGGGCTGGTGCACCGGTTGCCAATATGACTTCTGCTTATGGTGGCATTAGATGGGGTACTGGACTTAACAGACAGTTCCAATATGAAAAAACTCAGAGCCGTATTGGTGCAACCCTTTGGGAAAAACCCAATTTATATTTAGAAAATTCAGCATTGTTCTCTTTGCCAAAAGTGAAAACACCATTGGTGATTATGCACAATGACGCGGATGATGCAGTGCCTTGGTACCAAGGAATTGAAATGTTCACTGGTCTACGTCGTTTGGGCAAACCCGTTTGGATGTTGAATTATAACAATGAAGCCCATAACCTAATAGAAAGAAAGAACCGCAAGGATATTCAAATTAGGGAACAACAATTCTTTGATTATTTATTAAAAGGAGAGAAGCCATCTAAATGGATTGCCGATGGTGTTCCAGCTGTAATGAAAGGAAGAGACTGGGGGCTTGGCTATTAATTTAGAAAGCCAGATAATAGTCTTTTAATAAAGCAATAAATGCTTCAGTATAAACCCCGTTTTGTTTAATGATGATCTCATTAGCAAACGGGGTTTTTGCTGTTTGAGAGAATAGCAAAAAGCTTCTAAACGCTTTGTGTTTTTCAGTTTGGCAAACACTTGCTTCCGCATTAAGATGCCATCCCAATGCAAGGGCATGTTTAATAGCTGCCTCATGGCGATGCCAGGGCAGGATCATGCTCATTTGACCAGATGGCTCAACCAACCTATTCATGGCCAGGAATAGGGCTTCTAGCGTTAAAGCGCTACTATGCAAGGCTAGATTTCTTTTTGCATTGGGTGAAGCCAAGTCATGTTCATAAAAAGGGGGATTGGAAAAGACCAATTGATAGCGCTGCTCAGTTTTCCATTGATTAATATCGGTTTGTACTA
>JBEAPC010000258.1:0-4739 GCA_041164585.1 Bacteroidota bacterium | reverse complement strand
TTCCTTAAATTATGATAAAAGTTATAGTTAGAATACCTAATTCTAACCAAATTGCGCCAGATTACCCATCTGCCGTTTTAAAGAATTCTTGCAAGAATGCCCAAGATTGATTAAATTAAACACTCAAATTGTCTATATGAGAAAAGTAAGTGATATCCTAAAAAGAAAAGGAAATAAAGTAAGTGCTGTTTCCCCAGATCTTACCGTGATAAAAGCCTTAGAACTAATGGCAGAACAAAATATTGGTTCATTGGTGGTGATGGATGGAGACAAATTTTTGGGCATTATTACGGAAAGGGACTATTCCCGTAAGGTAATTCTAAAAGGCAGACATTCTAGTGAAACACCTGTTGGAGAAATCATGACAACCGATTTTCCGCCAGTTGCGCCGCAAGACAGTGTTGAAAAGTGCATGCAACTTATGAGCACCAAGCATATTCGCTATTTGCCTGTTTACGAATCAGACAAATTGATTGGGATTATTTCTATTAATGACGTAGTCACAGAAACCATACTCAATCAACAAGAGACCATCTCCCAATTACAGACCTATATACAGTCATAAAAAGAAGACATACTATAAACAAACCGGTGAAGCAGTTTTTACCGGTTTTTTTGTGCCTTTGCCCTAGGTTTTGTTTAGATTTATTTAATCTGAACAAGTTTTTTTTGCAGCTTTCAATACAAGAGTTACAGAATACACTGTTTTACGTTATTTTTAAAGGGTGACTATTCAACCAATCCTATCAACCAGTCAAATATGAAATCATTCCCATCGGTCCTCTTGGCCGGAAGCCTGACCTTATTTTTATTGCCATCCTGCAAGGACAAAACGGAAGCCCCTGCAGCACTCAACCCAGAAGTGAATGTGATAACAGTTGGTCAACAAACCATCCCTTTTTTCTCTGAATACGTTGGAGAAACCTTTGGTCAAGAAGACATTCAAATTCAATCAAGGGTAGATGGTTGGATCACCGGCATCCACTTTAAAGAAGGAGATATGGTTCAAAAGGGTCAATTGTTGTATACCATTGATGACCTGCCCATTAAAAATAAAATAGACCAAGCACAGGCCAATCTAGCACAGGCTAATACTGCCAAAGTGAAAAACAAGGCTGAACTAGATAGGGTACAACCCCTAACAGTCATGCACGCCCTAAGTCAAAGAGACCTTGATGCTGCAAAAGCCAATTATGAAGCTTCTTTGTCACAGGTAGATGCAGCATCTGCGGCATTGCGCAATAGTAAAATTGAATTAGAATACACTAGAATCACTTCTCCTATTACTGGGGTTATTGGTATTTCAATAGTGTTAGTGGGGGACTATATTGGAAAATTAAATACGGGAGGTCCGTTGAATACGGTCTCTTCTATTGGTAAAATGCGTGTTCGCTTTTCTATTACAGAAGATGAATACTTGATGTTTGCAAAACGAAAAGCTGGAAACTCTCACAAGATTTTGCAAGATCAACTGTCTGCACAATTGCTCTTGAGTGATGGCTCTGTTTATAGTGAAAAAGGAAATATTAGTTTGTCTAATAGACAAATTGATCCTGCAACTGGATCATTATTGGTGCAAGCAGAATTTCCCAATCCACAAAATTTACTCAAGCCCGGTCAATATGTAAAACTGCGTTTACAAACCGATGAGTTCAAAGACGCTGTATTAATACCACAACAAGCCGTTAGTCAGATTCAAAATCTATATCAAGCATTTGTACTCAATGATAGTGGTATGGTCAAACCAACGGTGATTCAAACTGGTAAACGTGTAGGTAGTAACTGGATTATTACAAGTGGGTTGAAACCTGGAGACAAAGTGGCCATTTTAGGAAGTATGGTGGTTAAGCCAGATGTGGTGATTAAAGCAAACCCAGTTCCTTGGAATTATGATTCCACTTCTAAACAATAATCTTATCCCTAACTGATTTATATGAGTGAATTTTTTATACGCCGGCCAATAGTAGCCATGGTCATTTCCATATTCATTGTGATTATGGGGTTATTGACACTACAAGGAATTCCGGTTGCAAAATATCCAGATATTACTCCGCCCATGGTGCAGGTGCAGGCTTCTTATACAGGTGCCAATGCGGTTGACATGGAACAAACTGTTGCTACACCCATTGAACAACAAGTAAATGGAGTTGAAAATATGTTATACATGAAGTCTGTGAACTACAATGGTTCTATGACTTTGCAGGTTTCTTTTGAAGTAGGTACTGATTTGGATGTTGCCAATATGCTTACCCAAAATAGGGTATCCAGGGCCAATCCATTCCTGCCTCCAGAAGTAATCAATTTAGGGGTGAACGTAAAGAAATCATTGACTTTTCCATTGATGATGTTCTCTGTTTATTCTCCATCAAAATCATACAACGCAGACTTCATCAACAACTATGCCTTTATCAACTTGATTGATGAGTTGAAAAGGATTAAAGGGGTAGGTGATGTGTCTGTGATGGGTAGTTCAGAATATGCCATGCGTATTTGGGTAAAACCTGATCGTTTAGCCAAATTAAAAATCACTGCATCTGATGTTATGAATGCCATTAAAGCACAAAATAATATTGTGCCAGGTGGTGCTTTTGGCGATGCGCCTTCCAAACCAGGCGTACAAAATACCTATACTGCTACTTTGCAACAACGCTTGGTTTCGGAAGAAGATTTTGGAAATATCTTACTTAAATCCAATGCAAATGGTGCTCAAGTAAGATTGAAAGATGTAGCAAGGATTGAGTTGGGATTACAAATGTATAATCTTAGCTCTAACTTAAATGGTAGCCCTTGTGCGGCCATTGCTATTTATCAGATTCCTGGATCTAATGGTTTAGACGTAGCCAACAAAGCAAAAGCTAAAATGGATGAATTAAAGTCTAGGTTCCCACAGGGCTTAGATTATACTACCAGCTTAGATACAACTCAAGCCATTACCGTAGGTATTGAAGAAGTATTACATACTTTATTTGAAGCGGTAATCTTGGTAATCTTGGTAGTGTTCTTATTCTTACAAGACTGGAGAGCTACTTTAATTCCTTTGTTAACCGTACCTGTTTCTTTGATTGGTACGTTTATAGTTTTCCCATTACTGGGATTCTCTGTAAACCAATTGTCACTTTTGGGAATGGTATTGGCCATTGGTCTAGTAGTAGATGATGCCATTGTGGTGGTGGAAGCCGTGATTCATGAAATGGAACACGGGCTCAATCCCAAAGAAGCTACTAGTAAAGCCATGAAAGAAGTAGGAGGGCCAGTTGTGGCCATTGCTGTAATTCTTTGTGCGGTATTTATTCCTGTGGCATTGTCTGGAGGTATTACAGGTAGATTATACCAACAGTTTGCCATTACCATTGCTATCTCGGTAGCACTATCGGCATTCAATGCCTTAACCTTAAGTCCTGCACTAGCAGCCATCTTACTCAAACCCAAAAAACCAAGCAAAGGATTATTACAAAGATTCTTTGACGGCTTTAATAAGTACTTTGACAAGTTCACCAATGGCTATGTAAAAGTGGCCAGTTTTGCTGCAAGAAGATTATTCTTAACTGTCATGATTTTGTTAGGAATTTGTGTAGCTACTGGATACCTAGCATTTAAAGTTCCTGGAGGATTTGTTCCTGAAGAAGATGAAGGTTATTTTATGCTGGCTATTCAGTTGCCAGATGCCGCTTCTAAGGATAGAACGGAAGTCATTTCTAAAAAAGTGGAATCCTATTTTAAGGGCATGGAAGAAATTAGTTCTTACACGGCTATTAACGGATTCAACATTTTATCTGGTACTGCTACGCCCAATTCAGCAATGGCATTTATTAGTTTAAAACCATGGGATGAAAGGCATAAAACGGTAGCCCAGATAGTCAATGAAATGAATGCTGTATTAACCAAAAACATTACGGAAGCAACCGTGATTGTATTTGGTCCACCACCTATTCAGGGTCTAGGTTCTGGAGCCGGTTTTACCATGATGTTGCAAGACAAAGCAGGTAAGTCTCCCCTTTATTTGGCACAACAAACTCAACGCTTTATTGCCATTGCTTCTAAACGCCCAGAGATAGGTAAAATCTATACCTTGTTTAGACCTCTTGTACCTCAAAAATCTATTCAGGTAGACAAAGAGAAAGTACAAAAAATGGGTATTCCATTACAAGAAGTAAATGGAGCTATTTCTGCTTATTTGGGTGGTGCGTTCATCAATAACTTCAATGCTTATGGTAGACAGTATAGGGCCTATATTCAATCAGAAGCTGAATATAGAACCAAGCCTGACGATATTAACCAATACTTTGTTCGTGATCCAAATGGAAACATGGTTTCTCTTGGAACATTGGCTAAAGTAAAAGATACTACTGGTCCTTCTTTTACCAATCACTTTAATATCTATCGCGCAGCAGAATTGAGCGGGGTGCCGGCACCTGGCGTAAGTTCTGATATGGCATTGAGGGTATTAGAAGGAGTAGCTAAAAAAGTATTGCCTAATGATATTGGATATTCTTGGAGTAATACATCTTATCAGGAAAAAGAGTCTGCAGGTAAAGGAGCGTCTGTATTTATCATGGCACTTTTATTTGTATTCCTAATTCTAGCGGCTCAGTATGAAAGTTGGAAATTACCATTTAGTGTTTTGTTAGGAACACCTTGGGCGGTAATGGGCGCTTTACTGGGATTGTTTATTGGTGGCTTGTACGCAACTACTTATGTAAACAACGTATTTGCGCAAATTGGATTGGTCATGTTGATTG
>JBEAPC010000257.1:0-6949 GCA_041164585.1 Bacteroidota bacterium | reverse complement strand
TGTTTGGGGTCAAGTGCCTATGACACCACATCCAGCGTTGTCAGAAGAAGACGCCAAACAAATGGTAAAATATATTTTCTTATTACGCAAATAAACCAACATGCAAACATTGCTTTTAGCCAGTCTTGTTTCCCTTTCCCTACTTATGGGCAATCCTGACAAACCAACAAAACCCATTCAAACAGAAAAAGGTTTCAAGTCTCTCTTTGATGGCAAAACCACCAAGGGATGGCATGTATATGGCAATAAATCAGGTGGAGAAGCCTGGAAAGTGGATGACGGTGTGCTACACTTAGACGCTGCATACAAAAAGGCTAATAAAGGCAATGGTGGTGGAGACTTAATTACCAACGCCGCTTATGAGAATTTTCATTTGAAAATGGAATGGAAAATCTCTCCTAATGGAAATAGCGGTATCATTTTTTATGCTCAGGAAGACACCGCCAAATACAAGGAGTCATGGTGGACAGGTCCTGAAATGCAGGTACTAGACAATGACGGCCATAGCGATGGTAAGATTATCAAACACCGTGCAGGCAACCTCTATGATTTGGTAGAGGGCAAAGAAGGTGTAGTAAAACCTGTTGGAGAATGGAACTTAGCAGAAGTCATCAGCAATAAAGGGAAACTGGAATTGCTATTAAACGGTGTAGTAGTGGTTTCTACCACCTATGGCGATGAAAACTGGAAGAACCTAATTGCAGGAAGTAAATTTAAAACCAAACCAGATTTTGGCAAGGTATTTAAAGGACATATTGCTTTGCAGGACCATGGCAATGACGTCTATTTCCGCAATATTCGCATCAAGCAACTCTAAAACACTCAAACAACAACCAATACCAACAATTGCCATCCTCTAGGGGATGGCTTTTTTGTGCCCATCCATTTCCTTTATCTTAGCAACATGGAAATGCAGAGCGATGAATACTATATGCAACAGGCACTCAAAGAGGCGCAGAAAGCCTATGATGCAGACGAAGTGCCAGTTGGTGCCGTAGTGGTTCAAGACGGCAAGATCATTGCACGTGGTCATAACCAAGTAGAACTCTTGAATGATGCCACTGCTCATGCAGAAATCCTGGCTATTACATCGGCTTTTGCCTTTATGGGAGCCAAGTATTTACCAGATGCTACCCTTTATGTAACCCTTGAGCCCTGTCTTATGTGCGCGGGAGCCCTTTACTGGAGCAAGATTGGCCGTGTAGTTTTTGGGGCATATGACATTAAAAACGGCTACCAACATATTACCAAGGAAAAGTCTCCTTTTCACGTTAAAACCGAACTATTGGGTGGGGTCTTAGAAGCAGACTGTAGTTTTATTATCCAGAGTTTCTTTAGGGCCAAACGATAGAGCGTTTTCGAGATGGGAAAGAATTGAAATGTTCGGGGATTAATCAACTTTAAGGGAGTAAATTTGTTTTCACCTTTTATAAAAACCATTATTATATGTCATTTACACTAGCACCTTTACCGTACGCACACGAAGCTCTGGAACCACATATTGACACGCTAACCATGCAGATTCACCATGGCAAGCACCACCAAGCTTATGTAGACAATTTGAACAAAGCCGTTGCTGGCACTGCTAATGAAGGCAAGACAATTGCTGAATTAGTTGCCGTAGCTGGTACCATTAGCCCTGCTGTTAGAAACAATGGCGGTGGTCACTGGAACCATACTTTTTTCTGGGAAAGCTTGGCACAAAACGCAGGTGGCGTTCCAACAGGCGCTCTAGGCGATGCTATTACTGCAGCATTTGGCTCATTTGATGCTTTCAAAGAAAAATTTGCAGCAGCTGGTATGACTCGCTTTGGTAGCGGTTGGGCTTGGTTGATTGTAAAAGACGGCAAATTAGAAGTTTCTTCTACGCCTAATCAAGACAATCCTTTGATGGATGTTGCTGAAGTAAAAGGCCAACCAATCTTGGGTGCTGATGTTTGGGAACATGCTTATTACCTAAAGTATCAGAACCGCAGAGCAGACTATTTGGCTGCATTCTGGAATGTAGTAAACTGGACCAAGGTAGCTGAGCGTTTTACAGCTGTTCATTAATCTAGAAATGTGGTTAGTTAAACAGACCAATCAAAGAGAAAATAGCTTAGTTTTAATCCCGCTTCGGCGGGATTATTTTTTTTAAAATCAGCATCATGAAACAATTGACTTACAGCCTTCTTGCACTAACCTTATTTGCTTCTTGTTCTTCTAGTATCAAACGTGTGTATGTGCTGAGTAAGGGACCAGCTACCATTGATGAAGCCACTAAAACCATTAGTGCCAAAGACGGTACCGGTCATGAAGAAAAAGTGGTGAATTATACTGATGCTACTGCTACTATTCAATTAGATGCCCCAGGTGGCAAAACCTCGGTAACCCTCACCGATAAAGGCTTGTACGTGTTGAATGTAAAGAACGATACCATTATTGGCGCTTTGCAAAATTATACTGCACCTAAGTTGCAACAGAACTTATTGACACAAGAAGACCTGAAAGTTAAGATTGATAGTTTACAACAATTGGTAGCAGGAAAAATTGTATCTAAAGAAAAGAATTTCTTTATCCTGCCTAACCAAGCTGTTAAGATCACAGACAATTTAGAAGCCATTATTGTAACCCCTTATCACCAAATGCGTTCTGCTGAAAAAGTAGACGGACAAGCACCAGAAGTCTATCGTTTTTACAGCATCCGCGAAATCAGGGAAACCATTGGCAAATTAGAAGAATTAACCAAGCCTACAACTGCTACTGAAGCAGACAAAAAATAATTGGATAAAAATTCAGGGATTGCCAACTTTTACATCATTGCTTTGAATAGCAGTTTTTAAAAGAAGGCAACTTACGGCACTAAGGAACCGGGTCATAACCGTGTGGACCACCGGGATGACACTTGGAGATTCTTTTGAGTGCTAAGCCCCCACCCTTCCAGATGCCGTGCTTTTTAAGCGCATCTGCCGCATACTGAGAACAAGTAGGCGTAAATCGGCATTTAGGACCCATTACGGGTGATAACACCCATTGATAGAACCGAATCAATACCATGAAGGGGAAGATTAATATTTGCTTGGCTATTTCCTTCATGACTAAGGTTTGAAGATAGAAGTATTAGTTGGTAGTAATAGGTCTTTGGGGCTGTATTGTTCAATCAGTTTTTGTACTAGTCTCAGTTTCTTTGGATCCAAATTGATCCACCAATTTTTGCATTAAGAATTGCATCTTGTTTTGAATAAGCCCTGCATCTGGCAGGTCTTTTCCGGTATAGATAAAAAACAATTGCCATTGGCGGTCTAGGGGCAATCCATTTTGCAAGATGGCTTGCTCCAATCTAAAAGATTCACGCAACAAGCGCTTGATCCTATTACGGTCCACGGCTTTTTTAAAATTCCTAGAACTGGCTCCTACACCCGCCATCAGGGTTTCACCAACAAAGGGACTATTGGTCTGATAAATCAATTTTATTGGAAAAGCATTTAAGGACTTACCTGATTGAAACAATTTCCCTAAGAGCTTGCGGCTCTTGAGTTTTTGTTTTCGAGGATAAGTAAATGGTCCTTGTTTCATGCATCAAAATTAAAAAAGCCCCGTTCCGAATGAACGGAACAGGGCTGAATATTTTTACAACTTTGTTGTGGAATTATTTCAATCCTTTTTCGCTAGAAACAGAAAGTTTCTTGCGACCTTTCGCTCTACGGCTAGCTAATACTTTGCGGCCGTTGGCAGACTCCATACGTTTGCGGAAACCGTGAACGGTTTTTCTGCGACGTTTATGTGGTTGGAATGTACGTTTCATTTTATCGATTTTTTACTAACCCGGTAATATTGTTACGTTTCATGCCTGCAGTCACCATACTGCTGCTTGTGAAAGGACGGCAAAGGTAATGGTTGTGTGGGAAACTTGCAAAGGAATATCAAAAAAAGCCCTAAAAAAATCCCGAAAGCCTTTCATAGGGCGGTTTTCAGCCCAAAAATCAGCTTGTTTTGTCTTCCTCCATGATTCTCAAAAGGCCAAATTACCCCTGTAAATCAACGTGTTGTGAAATTACTGGCTGGCCAAAAAATTGACTTGCGTGGGCGTCAAAATCAGCTGCTGAATCCGTGGTACAAAAGCGAATGACTGCATTTTTGGAACATTGTTCCGCCATGGCGGGGTGTTTGGCCAAATATTCTACCAAACTTTTTGCTACAATCTCTCCTTGCGAAACAATGGTCAGTCCTGTTGGGGCAAACTGCTTAATCTTAGCCATTAACAAGGGATAATGCGTACAAGCCAATAAAATGGTGTCTATAGTTGAAGACTGTTGCATTAATTGGTTCAGGTGTTTTTGAACAAAATAATCTGCACCTGGCTCATTGGCTGCCCCATTTTCTACCAAGGGAACCCACATAGGGCAGGCTTCTTGAAAGACTTGCATGCCTGGAAAAAACTTATGGATCTCAATAGGATAACTATTACTAAGAACGGTTCCTTGTGTTCCTAAAATACCCAGATGACCAGTAGAAGAATAGGACCCGATGACTTCTGTACTGGGTCTGATCACTCCAAGTACTCTTTTAAAAGGATCCATCCCAGGAAGATTCTTTTGCTGAATATTTCGTAGGGCCTTGGCCGATGCGGTGTTGCAGGCCAGAATCACCAACTCACAACCCTGTTTAAAAAACCATTCAACGCATTCCAAAGTATATTGGTAAACAGTATCAAAAGACCTGGGACCATAGGGTGCACGGGCATTGTCTCCCAAATAGAGATAATCATATTGGGGCAATTGTGCTACAATTTCTTTGAGTACGGTTAAGCCCCCGTAACCACTGTCAAAAACACCGATTGGTTTGTTTTGTATACCCAATTTGTTTTGCTGCATACCCAAAAATAAGAACCCTGCCGCAAGGACAGGGTTCCATTATTAAAATTGGTCAAAATTTATCCAATTACTTCTTAACCGGAGCTGCAGCTGGTACAGGTGCACCTTGTGCTTTTAACTCGTCTAAGACTTCTTTAGGTAGGGTTAGTTTTAGGTCTAACGCTACTTTAATAGAAAGGTTATCGCCAATAGGAGACTTTAACAAAGCATCGCTACGGAAGATATGGGTGTATTTCTGCTCACGGATAATTTTTTCCAATGAAGCATAGATTTTTTGCTTGTAAGGAACCAACAGTTCTTCTTGTTTTTGTTGAACTGCTTGTTGTTGGAACTGCTGCCAATTCACCAACTGATATTTCAATTGATTGATTTCTTTTAAAGCTTGTTCACGAGCCCTAGCTGGCATAGTAGCACTGTCTTTTTTGAAAATGCTATCTCTGCGCTGAAACTCACCCACTTTGTATTCATAATCTACTTGTAATGAATCTTTAGCGTAGCTCTGCAAAGCAGTAGTAACCTTGTCAATATCTGGCATCAAACCCAAAACGCTTTCTTCGTCAAAAGTGCCTATTTTGGTTTGTGCATTGGTGTTGCTGCTGAACAAAAGGCTTCCTAACACAGCCGCACACACAAATAATACTTTCTTCATCTTTGAGAATTTATAATTGTTGGTTGTTTAAAATTTTATGCCCAATTCTTTTAGAACGTCATCGCTCTTATCCAGCTTTGGGTCGGCAAATATAACGGTAATTCCTTCACTTTTATCTAGTACAAAATCATAGTTTCTAGCGGTAGCTAGTTTCTGAATGGCATTGTAAATCTTGTCTTGAATGGGTTTTACCAGTCTTTGGCGCTCTTTGAATAGGTCTCCCTCATAGCCAAAACGCTTTTTTTGTAATTCCCTTACCTCTTTTTCCCTGACAAAAAGCTCGTCTTCCCTTTTTTTCTTGAGCTCGTCCGTTAACATAAACTGTTCGGCCTCATAGTTCTTGTACATTTTGTCTAGAACACCCTGGCGGTCATCAATTTCTTTTTGCCATTGCTGACTAACGGCTGCTAATTTCTTGTCAGCGTCTTTGTATTCTGGAACCTTGTCCAAGATATACTTGGTGTCAATTACCGCATAACGTTGCTGTGCTTGCAGGGCTAGGCCCAAGCCACAAACCATTAACAAAGAGAGTACTAATTTTTTCATGTTGCTTGTTTTTAGGTTTATTCCGGTTCAAAGCCCAGCATGAAGGTGAATCTTGCTGCATCTTTCAACGCGTTGTTTGGTGTAAACCTATCCAATCCTATGCCATAATCAAATCCAAGCAGACCAAACATGGGTAAAAAGAAGCGCATCCCAACACCCACGGACCTTCTAAGCTGAAAAGGATTATAATCTTTCATAGAATACCAACCATTTGCTGCTTCAAAGAAGCCCAAAGCATAGATAGTACTGCTAGGGTTCAAGCTCAATGGATAGCGCAACTCCATGGTGTATTTGTTGAATATGGTAAAGTACTGACGGGTACTTTGTTGGTCAGGGTTAATCTTTGGATTAGAACTGCTATACACAGGATATCCGCGGTGGGCAATGATATCATAACCCAAAAGTGCAAACTGGTTACTCAAACCGGCGTCACCCACTTGGAATCTTTCAAAAGGAGATACTTGTAAGTCTTGGTTATACCTGCCCAAGAATCCCAATTTTACTGAAGTTCTGATTACAAACTGCTTGTTTTTCTCAGCTCCACCTGGCTTACCCAAAGGAATAAACCATTCCCCGTTGAAACGCCATTTATGGTATTCAATCCATTCGTAAGGGTTGGTTGAATTAGCAATTTTATCACTAATCATGGTATACGGTGGGGTAAACTGCACACTGGCTAAGAAGTTAGAACCGCTTCTAGGGAACAAAGGTTGGTCCACAGAAGAACGTTGTAAAGTCAGTTTTAAGTTCACGTTATGCGCATATCCGTTGTCAAAACCAGGTAGGTTTACAGGATCAATGGCATAGTTATTTAAGTTATATCGCGTAAAGCTTACGGCAGTAGTCAAAGAGAAATAGTCATCAGGCCATTTCAACTGCTTAGCCAAAGCCACGGTTACAC
>JBEAPC010000256.1:0-7760 GCA_041164585.1 Bacteroidota bacterium | reverse complement strand
TTCATACACGTCAGTAACCAACCTAGGCATGGTTTTCATCAATTCCTTCATCCATTCATTATCTGATTCATTTTCCTCAAAGGGTTTGAACTGATTTAATTTTCTCTCGTATTCAATTCGGCCCTTAGTAATAAACTGGGTCTGTGCATTAGCCATTAAACAAATGAATAGACTAAGGATGCTCAATATTTGTTTCATAATATATTATTTAGAAGCCCATGTTAGAAGGCTTGCCGTTTTTTGAAAAGTTATATACCAAAGACAACATAAAATAGCGTTGAATATTTTGGCTCGTGGTCTCGGTAATAAAGTTGCTGCTGATATTTCTATTGATTCCTAGGTTCTGATTAAAGATATCGTTCACGTATAATTTGGTTTCCCATTTATCATCCTTGCCAATTACTTTGCGCAAAGTAGTATTAACCAAGTACACATTATTTACGCCTGCAAAATCAGCTGTCTTTTGGTATAGGTTAAAGTCTGCATTCCAACTCCAGTAGAATTTCTGTTTTTTAAACCTAAACTCAATATTTGTATTATAAGTATATGACCAATAATTGGTGGCTACATCAGGTCTAATAGAAGAAACAGAATGGTTGTAATTGGCGTCAAAATTCATCCAGAAATTGATTTTTTTATCCCCCCAATAACCCATGTTCACGCTAATATTAGTGGCGGTATTCCTGGTTTCATTGCGCTGGCCATTCACATAGTTCACATATCTATTAATTCTAGGACCCGCGTCAATATTAAAGTTCAGTGAAGGGATAATGTCAAAGCCATAACCCAAACTTCCTCTAAAATTAAAATTGCCATCAACGTTAATGGATTGGTTAACGCGTCTGCCCAATGAATCCACAAAACTATTATTAGAAATGGCTTGATCTGTAGAAGTGTAGTTGACGTTAAAAAAGATGCTCCTGCTTTTCAGCACTTTATAATCAGAAGCCCTTAGGTTTAAATTATGTACAAACGCTTGTTGAAGATTGGGATTCCCAACTGTAATATTTAAGGGGTCTGTATTATCTATTAAGGGTTGAATCTGCGTTAAGGTTGGATTCTTGGTAGATCCGTTATAAGAAAATGAAAATCTTCTTTGTTGCTTAGGCGTAAAGTTTAAACTAACAGCAGGTAGGAAATTATTGAAATTGATGTCTTGATTGTTACCCTTACGTACATCGGTCATTCTATAGTTAACCGTACCCAATCCTGTACCAATGGCAAAATTGAATTTCTTAACATTATAGCGAATATTAAAAGCCCCAGTATGACCAATGGTATTGAAAATAAAATGGTTGCTCAAACTATCACTCAATACATCATACTTGCCATTGCTAGATTTGTTGAAAGTATTACGTTCAGCATCATTGGTGTTAATACTCAATTTGTAGTTCAAAATCAAGAAAGTATTTTTCCAAAGTGGTTCAGTATAAGAAGCAGTTGTGTTGATACTAGATCCAGTTTGCTTATTTACTTTTCGTTGGTCAATATTGTCAAGCCTGATCAATAATCCGGTCTGATCATAGAAACTATTCTTGGCCAATAAAAATCCATTTTCTTCTCTATCTGTAAAGCTTAAATCTGTGTTGAGAGAAATGGTCCTCCCTTTTTTCTTAAACTTTTTACGCCAGAAAATAGAACTAGTTAAATTTTTATTGTCTTCCACATTATTGGTAGTTCTATCACTTTCATTAATCAATTTTTTGTCTGAACTAATGGATTGTCCCAAGTAATTGCTAAGTCCGGAACTCTTAGTATCACTGGCTTTGAGGGTCACTTTTAAAGAGCTACTACTGTCTATATTCCAGTCATAAATACTGCTTAATCTATTTCTGGTACGCTCGTTGGCTTGTGATTGATTGGTAGTATTGGTAAAGCTAGTATCAGGTAAGATATTTTCAGTAACACTGGTAGTCTTACCCGTTACTTTTAAATTATTGTATTGAAAAGCATTATTCAATGCGTGTTTGTCTTTGTTCCATTTATTGCTGTACAACAAACCTCCTGTAGTACTATTGGGTAAGCCTTGACCCCAACTAAATTCGTCTCCACTCCAATTAATACTGATACCACCATCGTCACTGATTTCAGTGGTAGTGTTGGGGTCGCCCGCATAGTTACGGTTCTCATCCCAACTCAAGGTTTCAAACTTGGTATTATCGGTACTAAGATAACCTGCAATCTTGCGTTTGCCTTTAAAGGCATTGGCCAAAGCCTTGCCACTGCGGTATTTGTCAAAATTGGTGCCTGCTTCCACCTTTCCAAAAAATCCCTTTTTCTTGTCTTCTTTTAATTGCAGGTTAATGGTTTTTTGCTTTTGACCATCGTCAATTCCAGTAAAGACTGCTTGATCAGATTTTTTATCAAAGACCTGAACCTTGTCAATAGCATCTGCTCTAAGGTTCTTGGTTACAACTGCAGGATCATCACTAAAGAATTCTTCACCGTCTACCAAGATCTTACTTACTTTCTCTCCCTGTGTGCTAATCTCTCCCTTACTATTCACTTGAATCCCTGGCATTTTTTTCAAAAGCTCTTGCACGTCTGCGTTGGGACCTACGTGAAAACTATCGGCCCGGTATTCGGTGGTATCACCTTTTACACGAATAGCCGAAATACGTTGTTTCACAATCACTTCTTGTAAAAGCGTAGCCCTAGTAATCAGTGGAATCATGCCAAGGGTTTTATCGGCCCCAGCCTCCAAGCTAATTTGGTCAACATATTCTGCATAGTTGGGGTAGGAGACCATGAGCAAGTATTTGCCTGCAGGAACTTGCTTTAATTCAAAGCTTCCCTTGTCATTGGTTCTCACATATTTTACCAAAACAGAATCCTTTGGTCTTAAAATGGAAACCACTGCATTAGATAAATTTTGTTTGTTCAGGGTGTCTGTAATAGTACCCTTGATGCTAGAGGATTGTGCATGAAGTTTACCAAAGCCTATGATAAGGCATAAAAATAGCAGGAGCTGTCTGGTCATGGAGGCAGTTGTTAAGGTATTGGATGCAATTGGCCGCAAAATCCATAAATTGTGTAACATTAACTAAATGTTTAGTTGTAAACTTGTGTTAAAGAATTTCCTTATTTGATAATCAATGATCTATGCCAGTTGGAAAAACAAAGACAAATACCAATATCAAAAAAGAGGATGTAGCTTCAACCAACAAAAGAGTGCAGAAACCCAAAAAAGTTGGAACCGAGCCTATGAAAAAGTATGAGGAATTGCATTTTGTTAATACCAAACAACCCGTTTGGAACTATTCTTTATTTACCGAGAAGGATGTTCGCAATTTTCAGAACGGAACCCATTATAGGTTGTATGAATTGTTTGGTAACAAACAATTGAGCGTAAACGAAACGCCAGGTACCTATTTTGCAGTATGGGCTCCCAATGCCAGTTTTGTAGCAGTGACCGGCCAGTTTAATGAATGGAACAAAGAAAGTCATCCACTAAAAGTGCGTCTTGATTCTTCTGGAATTTGGGAAGGATTTATCCCGCATCTTGGACAAGGAGAAGCTTATAAATACCATATACACGGATTCAAAGGAATTAGATTAGACAAGGGAGATCCATATGCCAATTTTTGGGAAAAGCGCCCCAATACAGCATCTATCACATGGCAAACCGATTATGATTGGCAAGATGCGGACTGGATGAAAACCAGAAAAAAACACAATGCACTCAACGCGCCTTATTCAGTGTATGAAGTGCATTTGGCCAGTTGGATGCGACCAGACAAAAATGACGAAGAGACTTATAATACCTACGCACAGATTACAGAGCGGTTAGTGCCCTATGTAAAAGAAATGGGATTCACCCACGTGGAGTTTATGCCCGTAATGGAACATCCTTTTGATGGCTCTTGGGGTTACCAAGGCACTGGCTATTTTGCACCCACTTCTAGATTTGGAACGCCACAGGATTATGCCGCCATGGTAGACGCTTTTCACCAAGCAGGTATTGGGGTCATCTTAGATTGGGTGCCTTCACATTTTCCATATGACGCACACGGACTATTCATGTTTGATGGTACGCATACCTATGAGTATGCCGATATGCGTAAAGGTTTTCACCCAGACTGGAACTCCTATATTTTTAATTATAAAAGGGGAGAAGTCAAATCCTTCTTAATTAGTAGTGCTAGGTTCTGGTGTGATAAATTTCATACAGATGGTATTAGGGTAGACGCTGTGAGTTCCATGCTACGTCTAGATTATAGCCGTAATGCGGGACAATGGGAACCCAATGAATATGGTGGGAATGGGAATATAGAAGCCATTGCATTTATTACAGATTTAAATGAAACGCTCTATCGCGATTTCCCAGACATACAAACCATTGCTGAAGAAGCAACAGACTGGCCAAAGATTAGTAAACCAACTTTTGAAGGGGGGCTTGGCTTTGGCATGAAATGGATGATGGGTTGGATGCATGATACCCTTGATTATTTTAACCTTGATCCCATTTTTAGACAGTTCCAACAAGACAAGTTTTCTTTTAGCATGATGTATTTCTATGACGAAAATTTCATGCTCCCTTTATCTCACGATGAAGTGGTACACGGAAAGAGTCCTATGTTGTACAAAATGCCAGGAGACGAGTGGCAAAAATTTGCCAACCTAAGAATTCTCTATACCTATATGTTCACCCATCCGGGATCCAAATTACTCTTTATGGGTAATGAGTTTGGGGCCACCAATGAGTGGAATTATAAATCAGAATTGCAATGGGAATTATTGGAGCATGTAAGTCATGGAGGACTTAAATACTGTGTGCAACAATTGAATGCACTCTATAGAAATGAACCTGCATTGTATGAAAACCAATTTGAACCTGGAGGATTTGAATGGGTAGACCTGAATCACCGTTCAGAGTCTGTATTGGTCTATATGCGCAAGGGTAAAAAAGCAAAGGATAATTTGCTGATCATCTTGAATGTCACACCAGTTGTGCGTCATGATTGGGAAATATTTGTACATGGAAAAGGTAAGTGGAAAGAAGTCTTTAATAGCAATGCTAAGGAGTATTGGGGTACAGGTGATGTGTTTAATCCAACCATCAGTTCCAAGTTGGTAGACAAACCATCCCAGTGTTATCAAATCAAACTGAATTTGCCTGCATTAGGGGCCATTGTCTTAAAGTAAAATTTCAAGTATATCCCCAACTTATGCACCATTACCAAGTCTTAACAATTACGTAAACAACATAATCCAAGATTTCGTTGTCTCTTTGTAGTGTAATCCAGGCTGATAACCCAAAATGAAGCACTATGAAAACGAATTCCTATGAGCTTTTGGTAAATGCAACCGGACAGTTAATGCAGCAGCACGCATTTGACCATCTCTCCGACGAGAAATTATCCAAGATGCAACATTACTTGCATAGATTGGGAAAACAAAACAGTATCCTTGACCGAGAAAAAAGGGAGTTGTTTCAACTCTTTAGTGAAGCGGATCTTTACACAGAGACCACTACACCACAGTCATTACAACAATGGCAAACAGCCATGAGTTGCTTTGGCAAGAACGCTAACCAAGGAAATCTGTTGGAGCCAATGGAAGGATAATCCTAAAACTGGTTCCCTTACCAGGCTCGCTAAACCTTACAAATAGCTTGCCTTTGTGGTACTGCTCAACAATTCTTTTGCTGAGTGAGAGACCTAGTCCCCAGCCTCTTTTCTTGGTAGTGAAGCCGGGTTTGAAAACTTTTTTCAAATGCTTGGAAGCAATGCCCTTGCCCGTATCTGTAACGTCAATCACTATTTCATGAGATGTGGCTTGAAGTGCTACGGTAATCATGCCCTTACCATCCATGGAATCAAGGGCATTCTTGAGTAAGTTTTCCATGACCCAATCAAATAGGGGTGGAGAAATTTGCGCCTGAATTGGAGTCAATTCATTGACTGCATATTCAAATTGCACCTGACCGCCAGCCCTTTTTTTCATGTATTGTACAATCAATTCAATCTGCTGATTCAAATTGGTGGCTTCCAATTTGGGCTGACTTCCAATCTTACCAAATCTATCCGTAATCAATTGTAGACGTTGCACGTCTTTGGCAATTTCAGGAACATATCCTGCATTCTCTGGATGCTCTTTTAAAATTTCAAGCCAGCCTTCTAAACTGCTTACGGGTGTTCCCAATTGGTGGGCCGTTTCTTTGGCAAGTGAAGCCCAGAGCTGGTTTTGGCTACTTCTATAATGGGTGCGTTGTAATAAAATGGCAATCAGGATAAATAAACCAATGACCATTAATTGAATAATGGGATAGAGTTTGGTTTCTTTTAATAAGGGGCTTTCTCCGTAGTAATATTGATTTGCCTGATAGGGCGATTCTCTTAAAACGCTGACAATGGGTTTGTTGTTATAGCGTTTAAATTGACGCAGTTTGGTTCTCAAGAAATTACTGTCTTGTCTCACCAAAGCTGTATCCATATTTAAAAAATTCCCCGTAATACTATCTTTCTCATTGGTTTCAATAATGGGAATCTGGTCATTTTCTGTAATGATCTTGGTAGCCAAATTAATGCTGGCCGTATCTGAAGAATAAAGAATGGTTCTTTGTGCTTCTACCCAGGCTTCAACATTCTTACGTTCCTCCTTGGCAATCTTGCCAGAAAGGTATTGGGAATAAACAATGGTGCCGCTGACAATCAGCACCGCCACAATCACCAAGAGGGTACGCCAGTTAAACCAAGTTGCCACCATGGGTCTAAATTAATCAAATATGACAAACAAAAGGGGCCCCGAATTGCGGGGCCCCTGGATATTGGAACTTAAAATAGGATACTAGCTAAACAAACCACCTTTTTTCAAGGTCTTGATACTTTCACCAATTTTGAAACCATTGTGGTAGATTTCAATCTTATAATTGCCTTCTACAAACTTGTCTGTTTTTTTCCAGTTAAAGCTTACAGGAACTACTTTGTTTTGTTCATAGTTCACAGATACTTTATTGGTAAATCCTTTTTCACCGTCTTCACGGGTAGTAAAATTACCGCCCTCGTTAAACACTTTGCCATCTGGTCCACTGATCACTACATACAAATCTTTGGTGCCATTAGGGCTAATGCGATTAGGATCCAGCACAAAATTAACACGCATGTAATCGGCACGTTTAGCGGTATTGGTTTCTGATTCCTTACCACTGTTTTTTAAGTTAATAGCTACAATGCCTACGTTAGAAGCGTGCAGGGTAGAAGCCACGTCTACTTTATCAGCCAATTGTTGCTTTTCAGAATTGGTCTTGTTCAAGTTTTCTTCCAAGTTTTTCTTGTCAGAACTTAACTGGGTTTTCTCTGTAGTCAATTGCTGATTGTTAGCGGTTAACTGTTTGTTCTCGCCTTTCAATTGTTCTAATTCTACAAATAGACCATTGATCTTGCCATTCAAATCGGCAATCATTTTCTTAGCATCAGACAATTCTGATGCAGTTGCATTTTTCTTGCGCAAAATGGTGCCAATATTGCCTTTCAATGTTTGGATCTCGGTGCTTTTTTCAGCCAAACTTCCTTGCAATTGCAAATTGGTTTGGGTTAAAGAATCGGCTTTGGCGCTTACCAAGATAAATTCTTGTTGTATCGCGTTTCTAGCAGAGTCTACATTGGTAATCTTGGTTTGCAAGAGTGCCACCGTTTCTTTGGTTTGGCTCTTGTCATAAAATATATAACCCCAGGTGGCAATCAATGCGGTAATTAGGATACCATAAATTAATTTACGATTGTCTGTTGGGGGAGTGGTTTGCGGATTGTTGCTTGCAG
>JBEAPC010000255.1:0-2658 GCA_041164585.1 Bacteroidota bacterium | reverse complement strand
CATTCTTGGATATCTGCCAGAAGATTTATTGGGAAAACATTTCTTAACCTTTGTGCATCCAGAAGACCAAATCCGAATTTCAGAAAGGTTTCAATCCCAAATCAATACTACCGGACCCGGAATATTAATACAATTTAGATTAAGAGCCAAAGATGGCTCATTTGTATCTTTTGAAGGCATTGGTAATGTGCAATTACACAATCCAGCATTGCAATCCATCATCATGATTTCTAGGGATATTACCCTTAGAAAAAGGGCAGAAGAAATCATTATTGCAAGTGAAGAAAAATTCAGGTCTTTGGTTCACAACATCAGTGATATCATTACCATTATTAGTACTAATGGGGAAATCATGTACCAAAGCGCATCGGCAAGACAAATAATGGGATATGAAGAAAATGGGTTAAGAAAAAGAAATATCATGGAAGTAGTACATCCTGATGATCTTCAATTGGTCATGTTTACTTTTCAAAATCTGATACAAAAAGGTGGTGTTTCTGAATTGATAGAATTTAGACTTCTTAATACAGACGGTCAATATTTTTATATTGAAGCTCAGGCTACCAATCAATTAAATAATCCAAGCATAACGGGCATTGTAGTTACTTCTAGGGATGTCTCTACAAGAAAAAAAGCTGAAGCAGAAAAACAATCACTTATTCAAGAACTCACTAAAAACAATGCAGACCTTAAACAGTTCTCCTATATAGTTTCGCATAATCTCAGAAGTCCATTAACTAATTTAATATCCATGACTAACTTATTAGATATGGATACTATATCAACTGAAAGAAGTCTTAAACTTATCAATGGATTCAAAACAACCACTACCAGATTAAATGAAACATTGAATGACTTAATACATATTTTATTAGTCAAAAACAACACTAATATTGAAATCAAGTCACTGGCATTTGAGCCAGTCTTTGATCAAGTTGCACATTCCATTGCCGCAGTAATGGAGGCCTCAGGAATTGAATTAGAAATGGACTTTTCCGGTGCTCCTAACGTAAATTTTAATCAATCTTATTTAGAAAGTATTTTCCAGAATTTATTGACCAATAGTATCCGATACAAAAGCCCAGATAGGAAACTTAGGGTTCAAATTAAGACCTTTAAAAATCAACAGCAAATTCACCTGGTATTCAAAGACAATGGCTTAGGATTTGACATGGAACTAGTAAAAGACAAGATTTTTGGGTTACACCAAAAATTCCACCATCATCCAGAAAGCAGGGGAATTGGCCTATATTTGATCCATGCTCAAATCACCTCTTTGGGTGGCAGTATTAGTGTTAATAGTCAAGTTGATGTTGGTACCATTTTTAGCATAGTTTTTAAACCAAAATGACATGATCCCCTTAGTGATGTGCATTGATGATGATTCAATGGTTCAAATGTTAAGTGAAATTATTTTCACTGACCATGAATTTTGTAAAGAGGTTGTAAAAGCTCCAGATAGCTATACCGCACTTCAATATTTTTCCGAGCAATCAAAATTAGATAGCCAGAATCAACAAATACCAAAATTAGTTTTTTTAGACATCAGTATGCCAATTTCTGATGGATGGGATTTTTTAGACAAATACGGTAAGGATTTCTCCAGCTTGCAACCACAAACAAAGATTATTGTACTCACTTCTGCCATTCATCCTGATGAAGTTGAAATGGCCAATACGCATCCTCTAGTATATAAATATATTTCCAAACCTTTGGAACCCAAACACATCATAGCGTTAAAGGAAGACCCGGATTTTAGTCAATATTTTACGGCCAATTAAGCGTAATGTTTGATTGATTATCTTTGCGCCCATGTTACAGAAACCTGCCCTGCACACCGTATTGTCTCCCAAACTATTAAGTTTATACGATATTAGTAATAGCGTTGTTGTTATCATTGATGTTTTCCGTGCCACATCTACTATTGCCACTGCATTATACAATGGCGCCAGCAGAATTATCCCTGTAGCAGAAGTGCAACAATGTATTGAAATTGGTAAAAAATTGGGTGGGATTACTGCTGGAGAAAGGGACGGAAAAGTAATTGAGGGCTTGTCACATGGTAACAGCCCTGCAGAATATCCGCGTTCTTTTATACAGGGCAAAACCTTGGTATTAACAACTACCAATGGCACCAAATTGTTACATATGGCTTTGAATAATGGAGCTTCAGAAATTATTACTGGAAGTTTTCCCAATCTCTCTGCAGTATGTGACCATTTAGTAGCATCCAAAAAAAATGTCATACTGGGGTGTTCCGCTTGGAAAGATAGATTCAATCTAGAAGACAGCCTTTTTGCGGGTGCCGTTATTCAAAGGATTCAGGAACATTTTACCATTCATTGTGATAGTTCTTTAATGGCATCTGAATTGTATCAGTCTCAAAAAGACAATATGGCCAATTTTATCCGAAAAACCACGCACTGGCATAGATTGGCCAACTATGGTTTGGAAAAGGATTTGGAGTATTGCGTTACCCCTGATCAGGCCAATATCCTCCCTATTTACAGAAATGGAGACTTAGTAGCCAAATAGTTTGCATTTAACCAACAAATCTTCCACATTCCTTTCATTTTTGTGCCAAAAGCCATTTGGTTTTTGTTAGTTTTGCAAATTGCCCTTTTCGAAACCTGGGCCCTCTTGAAAAACCATGGCACT
>JBEAPC010000254.1:0-70275 GCA_041164585.1 Bacteroidota bacterium | reverse complement strand
GATATTATTCCACAAGGAAAGATAGCATCAAGATTTTCCATTGATTTGGGAGTCAAGAAACAAATTCAAAAAGGCAAGGGTGAGCTATACTTGAATGCCACTGACCTCTTCAATACCTTGGTTTTGGAAAAAGAAATCATAGGTAATGGATTCACCTTAAGAAGTACCGACTATTTAGAAACCCAGGTGGTTAGACTTGGATATAGTTATAAGTTTTAAGTGGATTTGATTGTAAATGGTATGCAAATAAAAAAGCAGCTATAAACTTTCGTTCATAACTGCTTGATTGTCAAGTGGGCCCAGTAGGGCATGATCCTACGACCCCCTGATTATGAGTCAGGTGCTCTAACCAACTGAGCTATAGGCCCGAAAACAACGGGGTTGTTTTCAAAATTGTCTATGTCAAATCCCGTTTAACTGTCTAAACGGTTCCTTTTCTGAGTAGATGGGCGGCAAAAATAGCCATTTCGGGCGTTTTTCCAAACCCGATCTTGGACTAATCCTAATTTGTTTCTCTTGGCGCTTCGGGTGCTGGTCCGATGGATCCGTTCTGTCCGTTGGGTTCACTGGATCCGCTTGGTCGGGGACGCTCTACCCTGGGTATACTGGGCGTAATGGGTCTGTTTGGACCGCCTCCCTCTGGTCTGGGACCATTGGGTCTATTGCCGCTTGGTCTTGGCGCACTTGAACGTTGACCATCGCCGCTAGGCCTTGGGCCTCCGGATCTACCGCCATTGCCTCCGTTTCCACCGGGTCTTCCACCACCTGAACGTCCGCCACCATTGCCACCACGGCCACCACTTCTTCCACCGCTGCCGCGATGCGCACGTGGATTGTACTCCGGTGCTGGACCAAATTGCTCTGGTACGGGTGACTTGGTTACGGGTTTGCCCAAAAGTTCTTCAATACGCGCAAATTTCTGTTGTTCCTGCTCACTAATAAAAGTGTAGGCAGTACCCTCAGAAGATGCGCGGGCCGTTCTTCCAATTCGGTGAACATAGTCTTCTCCGTCATTGGGAACATCATAGTTAATCACCAGGTCAATGTCTTCAATATCTATGCCTCGGCTCAGGATATCGGTGGCTACCAAAATCTTGAGTTTCTTATTTCTAAAGTCTTGTAATACTTGCTCACGTTGGGTTTGCTCCAGATCTGAATGAATTTCTTCAATAGAAAATCTAGCGCGCTTAAGTTCATTGCTCAATGCTTTTACATTCTGCTTTTTAGAACAGAACACAATTACACTTTGAAAATCTTTTTGACTCAATACATGTTTCACCAATGGAATTTTCTGACCCTCATATACCACAAATGCTTCCTGTACAATTTTCTCTGGTGGCTTTGAAATGGAAATATTTATTTCAAGCGGATCAACCAAAATCTTACGGGCCATCTCACGCATTTTCATGGGCATGGTAGCTGAGAAGAGTAGGTTCTGTCTTTGCTTGGGCAAGAAAGAAATGATCTTCATGATATCGTCATTAAAACCCATGTCTAACATCCGGTCTGCCTCATCTAAGATCAAGTATTTTAAACCCTGCAGTTTTACATAGCCCATGTTTAAGTGGGCAATCATGCGGCCTGGTGTACAGATCACAACGTCTACACCGGTGCTCAATGCTTTCTTTTCAATGGCAAAAGAATTACCATCGCCACCGCCATAAACGGCAATAGAACTAACCGATGTAAAATAAGAAATGCCCTCCATGGCTTGTGCAATCTGCACGGCCAACTCACGCGTGGGAACAATGACCATAGCATTAATATGGTGGTCTTCATGCGGAGTGGTAATCAATTTATTCATCAAAGGCAGGAGAAAAGCGGCTGTTTTGCCAGTTCCTGTTTGTGCAGAAACAATCAAATCTTTACCATCCAAAATGGGCTGCATCACTTGTTCCTGCACAGGGGTTGCTGTGGTATAACCCATGGCGTCTATCCCATCCATTAATCTTTCGTCTAAACCAAATTCACTAAAATTCAAAATAATTACTGTTTTAAGTATATGTGTAAAAGTAAACGATTTTCTACAGAGGAGCAGTATCTTTAAAGCGTATAAACAAGCATTATGCAGCAAGCAAGTAGAATCTACGTCCTTTTCATCTTAATGAGTCTTTGTTTTGGAACCTTGCATGCGCAAGAAGGGGATCCAAAACCTGAAATTGATACCACTAGTTCAGATGGTTTGTTTCAAGCTGCAAGAACAGCTGCTTTTGATCAGAAAAACTATCCTTTGGCAAAACGTTATTGCCTCAAGGCTTTGGAAAAAAGTCCCAATTATGCCGATATCAGAATCTTTCTGGGACGTTTGTATACTTGGACAGATCAAGTAGACAGTGCCAAAGCCTGTTTTGAAACCGTGCTACAACGTGAGCCCGACTATGAAGACGCTTCCATTGCTTATGCAGATTTACAATATTGGAATGACCACTACAAGGAAACCATTGCCATTTGTGATGAAGGCTTAAAATCCAATCCAACATCAAAAGATTTGTTGATCAGAAAGGCAAAAGCATTGGCTGCATTAAAGGATTATGCTGGCGCGATGGCTATTACAAGTGCAATACTCAAAACAGATAATAGCAATGCAGCTGCCCGATCTTTAGAAACCAGCATCAAAGATGATGCTGCTAAGAACAAGATTGGCATTACTTATGATTATACCTATTTTGACAAACAGTTTGACGCACCATGGCATTTGGTAAGTGTTGACTATGGTAGGTCTACTAAGTTGGGATCCATCATAGGGCGCATCAACTATGCCAACAGGTTCTCTTCCTCTGCTACTCAGTTTGAATTGGAAGCGTATCCAAGAATTAGCAAGACTTTTTATAGTTATGCTAACGTAGGATTTGGTGACAACTCTGGCATCTTCCCTAAATTCAGAGCTGGCTTTTCTTTGTATGCCAATCTACCCAAGAGCTTTGAAGCAGAACTGGGTTTTAGGTATATGAAATTTAGCGGTGACCCCACTTGGATTTACACCGCCTATTTGGGTAAATACACTGGCAGTTGGTTATTTGGTGCCCGAACCTATATTACACCAAGTAACTATGTGCAACAGGTTTCTGTTACTTATAATGTGCTGGCGCGATATTATTTTGGAGGTGCTGATGACTTTTTTGGATTTGTTGGTGGATATGGATTGTCTCCCGATGATCGTTACAACAATATTCAGTTGAATGGAACACCTTTAGACACTTACAAATTGGGTGCGGCCTATAAAAAGAAATTGAATATTCACAATATTCTTACAACCGATTTTACTTGGTTTAACCAAGAATATCTACCCGGTACCAAGGGCAATCAATATACAATTAGCGTTGGATGGCTGTTCAGGTTTTAAAGAAAAAACGGATTTGGAAAGACCTTCGTTTTCTGATCTTTCTAATTGCCCTACTTCCACTTTGGATGTGGTTGTATTGGCTATTGACGCCCAAACAGGATTTTGCAGTAGCTATAATTGACAAGACCGTTTTGAATAATCGCAACCAAGAACACAAATCCTTGATCTGGATTTTACAACACGAAAAACTGGTCAAGAAAAACAAAGAATTCTATATTGGTTCACAAGACTATTTTGGGTTTTTCCCTGGCGATAGTGGCAAGTACCGCATCAAGGGATTGGAAAGATTTAATGAGCTTAAGATTAACCAATTGGTGAGTGACTGTGACATGGTCTATATCACGGATACCTATGGGGTCTATACGCAAGAATGGAAGCAATTAGCTGTTTTAGGCGATAGGTCTTCCCTGATCTATGGTGGTCTAAGTGAACAGGATTTGTATTTTCTAAAAGCCATGAAAGCCGCCGGCAAATTGGTGATTACTGAAACCAATACCATTGGTTCTCCCACTACTCAACTAGTAAGGAATCAATTTGAAAATAGTTTTGGGGTTAAATGGTCTCATTGGAATGGCCGCTATTTTAGCTCATTTGACACTTTAAAAAATCCAGAACTACCTAGATGGTTGTATAGAAACCATATGCAACAACACGGTGGTGCTTGGCCTTTTAAAAATGATGGAATTGCTTTTGTAAACTTAAATGATCAAGTTGTGGTGCTAGAAAAAGAGCATCATCTTGGCGTGGCTGATTTTCCAAAAATTCTGTCCACAGTAGCTACACAAAAGCATTATGGTGTTCCAGCAAAAATGGATTATAATTATTGGTTTGAGATTATGGAAGTAGATAGTAGTGCCAATGAAGTATTAGCCAATTTTGAATTATCAGTAAGTAAAACAGGGAAGCATATTTTAGACTCATTGGGTATTCCTACCAAATTTCCTGCAGTCATCCATTCCTTAAAACAAGACCAACCATTCTTTTATTTAACGGGTGACTTTTGCGACAATCCCATTAATATGAAAACGGTTCATTTTGCTGGCACTGATTATTTTAAGTGGATGTTGTATTACAAAGAGGACCCTATGGAGCGTTCCTATTTTTTCTATAATTTCTACCGCCCTTTGATTAGCACAATCATTAAAGATTACCAAAAGGCTAATCTGTAAATTATTTTTGAAGCCTTCCATATTTAGCTAATAAACTATCTGGAAGTATTTTGGCGTTTTTTTGAATACTACTGTTGCGCAATTTAAATTGATCAAAAGCTACTTTGATTTTGTTAATCTCATCTGGCTCTTCCATAACTGAAAGATTCATTTCTGCATTGATTTTAAATACTTGATTGCCCTCTTGAAATAATTTACCCAGAATAAAACCATTGACTTCATTCTTGGTTTGCATGAGCGGATAAGCGCGTGTACTATTAAATTCCTTGGTGGTGTCTAAACCTGCACCCATCCAAGTAGCGCTTGCTGGAATATTTATTTGATAACTATGCTTAAGCCACTGCAAAATGCTTGGTGTAATATCATAATGGGTAGAAATGGCATGTATTTGAGCCGGTCTTTTCAGCAATGGTGAATAAATGATCAATGGCACATGGTAACGGTCTAGTTTGGTAGTCATAGGAATCTCAGGCAAACGGTGGTCTCCAGTTATTAGAAAAACCGTATTAGTATATTCTGGCTGTTTGTTATACTCATTGAAAAAATACTGAAGAGCAGCATCTAAGAAAAGCACACTGGCCAATTGTTGTTTGTATTGTCTCAAACTCTTTTTAGCATTTTCATTCATGTCCAATTCCGTCATACGGGCTTCAAACCTGTCTACCCATTTTTGCTGGTCATTGACTAAGAAAGGACTATGGGTGGACAAGGTTAAAATTGCATTTACATAAGGACCTGCAGGCTGTTTTTTCAATTCAGCAAAATATCTTCGGAACAGTTCTCTGTCACCATATCCCCAACTAAATCCAGAAGAACTAGATGGCATTTTTTGATACCCAACCCCAAAAGATTTTATATCCTGAATTTTCCCAATACCAGCTTTACGCATATAATCATCCATAAAATCAAAATGCGCATCGCCCCCATAATAAAAAGAACTTTGATATCCATTTCTGCCCAATACAGAAGCTAGTGAAATATGTTCTGGCATTTCTGTACCCATTTCACTAAACCCGTTTTTACCAAAGGGCAAAGAACCTAATACAGATGGTAATACTGTAAAAGTTCTTCCACCTTCACTTAAGAAATTTGGCCAATACAAACTTTGTTTAGAAAGGGAATCTAAAAAGGGGGTAAAATTACCCATGTATGCTCCTTTATTGGTAAAGGCCCTTCCCAAGCCTTCCACCATAATCAAAACAATATTTGGTAGATTTTTACCCTTGTTAAAAAAGGGAGACAACTTATCCGCACTACTATCAATTGGGTGCAGAAAAGGAAAGTTGGTTGAAGCTATATAATTAAATGCCACTAAACTACTATCTATTTCTCCACCAAAATCACCACTATATTGGTCATCATAGATATTGACAAAATGCTGTTTTGGAAAAAAGTATTTGACACTAGAAGCATAAAAATATTGTGGCTTATTTACGCTTAGGTTTTGATTGTATTCTACCGCAATGGGTCTGATTTTTCCGCGAATTGGTTTTTTTGAAAGTATTACAATAAAGCAACTTGCTACCAGTAGCCAGGCTATATTCACATGTACTTTAAGTTTGGTTGGTAATTTTTTAAAGACCCAAACCAATAATGCCATAACTCCCAAGATCAAGGCTATGGTCCAAAAATTCAAAACGCCAGAAGCACCTACTGTTAATTTTATTTCTGCAAGAGAATAGCCCCATATATCTGCGCCTAATGGAACTAGGGTGGTTAAGAAATATTGAGAAAGAAAAATTTGCATTAGGATTAATACAAAAAATGCGCCTTTTAAAAACCAATCTGCCCCTTTTTGATGCAATTGATAAATAGCGGTATAGGGAATAAAAAATGCAATGCCACTTGAAAAAAGAAATATAAAATCGGCAAGTATACTATTGACTAATAGATGACTTACACTCCCTTCAAACCCATACTTCAAATAACTATATCCAAATTCATATCCCCTAAACAGTATAAACAATAGAATACCTGTTAGAAATATTTGTGCAAACTGCTGAACAGGAAAATAGACATTTCTTTTATAGGCATCTGTATTTTGAATGATTGCTGCTGTAGCTGTTTGTTGTGGCGCAAATCCGGCCCTAGTAATTACCCCCCATGATTTTACGTCTTGAAAATAATCAGCAAATCCATTAATGGCAGACCATACTACAAAGGGGTGGTAGACAAAGGGTTCAATCATGGCCATCAATAATAACTTGGCCAAATCTCCTTTGTTTTTATACTGATTAAAAGTTGATGCTTCCATTAAAATGGCAATGGCAGAAAAGAAAAAAGCACAACTCCAAATAAAAGCAAAAAACCATCCAAATACGGGCCAATTGATTTCTCCAAGAATACCCATGATTCCAAAAAAGAGGATCCCAAAAAATTCTATCGGCGCAGCCATCATTTCAAAAAAGAACCAATAGGGATAACTCAACATTCCCAGTAAACCAAATTTGGGATTAAAGAACAATCGCCTGTGGTCTCTTAATGTTTCAATGGTTCCCCTGGTCCATCTGTTTCTTTGTCTCTGCAATACTTTAGCCGTTACTGGGGCTTCTGTCCAGCACAAGGGTTCTGGAATATATACCACCGCATAGGGCAATCCTTGTTCGTGCATATACCTACGCATTCGCACTACTAATTCCATGTCTTCTCCAACTGTATTGGTATTATAGCCACCGCAGGCAATAACTATTGATTTATCAAATGCGCCAAATGCACCTGAAATTAAAAGCAGCCCATTTAATCTGCTCCAAGCCATTCTTCCCAATAAAAAAGAACGGATATATTCCAATGATTGCATTTTTGCCAAGAAATTGGTAGGCAGATTTACTTGCACCAATTTGCCATGTTCCACCACACAGGAGTTGGCAATTCTAACTACTCCTCCTGATGCAATGACACGTTTTTCTGAATTTTCCAAGAAGGGTTTGACAATCTTGAATAATGCATCCTGCTCTAGAATACAGTCTACGTCTACACAAACAATAATTTCACCTGAAGCAATATTGATACCCGCATTCAGACTATCGGCCTTGCCACCATTTTCTTTGTCCACTACCAATAAGCGTTGGTATGCAGGATTGGTACTTTTATAAACTGCCCTTACTGGTTTTGTTTGAATCAATGCAGGAACAAACAAATCAGTTTTAACCAAGTCATAGGCTGCTACCATCTTTTCAATACTATCATCCTTACTGCCGTCATTGATCACCACAATTTGCAAATCATTGTAATAAATAGTGAGCAGTGATTTGATATTTTCAATAATGGTGGCTGACTCATTATAGGCAGGGGCCAAAATGCTAATACTGGGCGATTGTGTAGAGGGCGCTAAAATTTTAAAATCTGATGCCTTGGTTTTGCGTTCATAAAAATTCAATTCTCGCATGGAGAAAAAAGACAGCCCTATATAACAACAAAGCAGTGTTACTGAGTAGAAAAACAAGCCATACTCAAAAAAAGAACTAACCATATTTTCCCAGTGGATACTCATGCAAGGGCTTGTACGTGTTTAATTAATTGATGACGCTGATGAGCATTCTCTTGATTTGACAAAAGCATAGATTCAACATCCATTGGGAATGTTGAAGCAATCAATTCTGCAGTCAATTGCTTGATTCTATCATCTGGATGCTCCAAGTTATTTAATAAGAATTCCTTGCTTGGAGTAGCAGCTATTTTTTTTAATGTCTCTATTATCTTTATCTGGTTGTTGATATGCTCTTTTGAAAATTGTTCCTCTAATAAAGTGGCAGTATCATATTGTGCTATGATACCACAGCAACGAATGACTTGTTTACGTATGGTTTCATTATTATGATGCAAACAGGCAATCAGGTTGGGATAATATTGTTCATCCGGATAAGCTTCTAATAATTTTAGTGCAAACAAAACAACAGATTCATTTTCCAAGAGCAACCATTCCGGCATTTCATTCAAAGGTTTTGGCTCAAACAAGTTTAATTGGTGTAATAAGTTAATATGGTCCCAATCACTGAGGCTATTATGAACGCGTTTAAGAAATTTCAAAGCCTCAAAGCCTTGAAGGTTCACTACCCCAAATTGGGCTTCTGATCTAATAAATGGGTTTTCATTATCTGCAAATGCAAATAACTGATCCATTGCATCATACTGGTCAAAAATATAAATCTCTTGTATGCCCTTTACAACCCTGCTCCAAATTCGGCTGTTGAGTTTTTTGTCCGTTTCCTTTCTTAGTTGCAATTGCTCATATAGTTGCACTACCACATTCATGGCATTGCCTTTCAAATATTTTTTGCAGATTAACAACTCATCCAATGCCAGTAATCGGTAATACTTTTTCAACAGTAATTTTTCCAATTGAATGCTGATGATAAAGTTTTTATCTGGAGCCAATACCCTATTGGTAATTGCATCTGCTAACCAATGTCTAAACAATTTTTGAAATCTAACTCTTTTGCGTCTTCTAATTCTTCTTACCAAAACAAATCCAAGGATGACCAATAAAACTATGAAACATGAGATCAACGCCACAACCGTTCCATTTTGTAAGAACTTAATGGATACGGCTATATTCAATAACCCATTTACAGAAATTATATTTGACAAGATCTGAATCAATACAACTCAGATTGTTTGGTTTGGGCAATTTTGTTCAGTTCTTGGAGCAATATTTCCAAGTCAAAAGGTTTGGTCAAATAGGCTGCTCCACCCATTTCAAAACACTGTTTTTTAACGGCATCGTCTATCAAAAGTGCCAGCATAACTACCTCAATAGGATTTGACTTGGCCCTTGCTGCTTGTAATAATTCAATACCACTGTAAAATGGGATCAGGATATTGGTAAGCATTAGGTTTGGCTGAAAGCTGTCCATTAATTCCATGGCCGTTTTACCATCTGAACAACAAGCAGTTTTCCAGCCATCAGCCAAAAAACGTTGATTCAGAATTTCAAGAATCACTGCTTCTTGTTCTACTATCAACAGTTTTTTCATGGGCTGCCTTAGAGGGATTAAAGACAATTGAGAAACCGCTACACTGAATCAGAATTATTTCTGGGAGTAGCAAATATTAGTATTTATTCATTTCAGCTTCTAGAATGGTAACTACTTTAGCATATTGCTCTTTCATCTGTTTTACCATACCTTCTAATTGGTCAAGATGCTCCAATTTCTTGGCATACATTTCCATTTTGCCAACCAATAGACGCAGACTTTCTACATTGATTACGGAAAGAGATGATTTGGCATAGTGGGCTGCTTTGGAAAATGCATCCCAGTTTTCATTGGCAAATTCCCTGTCAATTTGTTGAATGGTTTCTGGCATGGTTTCCAAAAACATATTGATAATGGTCTTCTTGTATTCGTTGTCGCTTTCAGATAATTCATTCAACATGGTCAGGTCTACCAAGGGCATGTCATCCTCATCTTCATCTTGTACAAAATTTTGAACAGCAACAGGTTTAGGCTCTGGTTCTGCAGGCGTAATTACCGGAACAGAAATTTGTGCAATTAAAATATCGTCCAAGGTTTTGTATAAAGCGTCTAATCCAAATGGTTTGGGAAGGGCGCCATTCATACCCACTCGCTCAAATTTGTTGGTATCTTCCTTACTACTCCATCCGGTCATGGCAATAATGGGAATATTGCTTTTCAAAGTCTTTCTTATGTATTCTGTTGCTTCAAAACCATCCATCTCGGGCATATTAATGTCCATCAAGATCAGGTCAAAGTCGTTTTCTAATAAACATTCAATGGCTTCCGCACCATTTCCGGCAATGGTGAATTGAGCACCTGTTGCCTGCATAGAATGCATGATCAATTTCTGGTTTACAAAATCATCCTCCGCTATCAAGATTCGCTTACCCTTTAAAAAATCATTCTTCATTCCGCCGGTTTTTCTATTAGTTCGGTTGTAAATTAAAGAATTACGGCTCATTTATGGCTTTATAGTGTATTAAATTGCCAAATGAATACGATTTACCTAATTTTTAACCAGTCCTTGCAGGCTTTTCTATTATTTTTGCGCACTTAGTGCGGAAACGCGTCATTAATTCAGATACATGAAACAGACTTTTTTATTGCTTTTGGGAATAACTGTTGCCTTTTTGTCTCAGGCTCAAAGCTTGAATCCAACCAAACCAAAGAAGGACTGGTCAAAAGTTGACCTTTCAAGCAGACCAGCTGACCATTTTATGATACAGTATGGCATGGATGCTTGGTCAGGCCGTCCGGATAGTGTTAATACCAGCGGCTTTAGCAGACATTTCAACTTCTATTTCATGTTGGATAAGCCTTTCAAAACCAACCCTCACTATAGTCTAGGACTTGGAGCTGGTATTGGAAGTAGCAATATGTTTTTCAGTAACACCTATGTGAACTTGAAAGCCAATAGCGCAAGGTTACCATTTACCAATGTAGATAGCGTAGACCATTTTAATAAATTTAAACTTACCACCCTTTATTTAGAAGCTCCTGTAGAACTAAGGTATTTCTCTGACCCAGAGCGTCCAGGAAGTTCTTGGAAAGCTGCTTTGGGCGTGAAAGTGGGTACTTTGCTAAAGTCTTATACCAAGGCTAAAAACTATGTAAACAAAAATGGTCAAACCATTTATGGCAATACTTATGTACAAAAAGAGAGCAATAAACGCTTCTTAAATGGTACTAGTTTGGCTGTAACCGGACGTTTTGGATATGGCATAGTTTCTTTTGATGCTAGCTATTATATACTAGGTGTTTTGAAAGATGGTACCGGTCCAGTCATGAACCGTTACACATTTGGATTGACTATCAGCGGTTTATAATCCGTTTTTTCAAATATTTGGAGCCTCCGTTAAAATATAACGGGGGCTTTCTTTTATCCCCCCACTAGGGCTACCTTTGTCAAAATAGTTTTAGCGTTGATTGAGAAAAAACAAGGATTAAAAGTAGAGCAGAATGCCGTTCTGGTGGGTTTGATTCAAAAGGAAAATACCCAAGAACAGGTTACTGAATATTTAGACGAGTTGCAATTCCTAGCGGAAACAGCCGGAGCCACTACCGTAAAGCGATTTACCCAACGTTTGCCCCACCCCGATAGTAGGACTTTTGTGGGTAAGGGTAAGCTAGAAGAAATCAAGGATTATTTGAATGGCCGCAATATTACCCTGGTCATTTTTGACGATGAACTCACCGGTTCCCAGTTATTGAATATTGAAAAAGAACTCAAGGTTAAAACCATTGACCGGAGTGATTTGATCCTTGACATTTTTGCCAATCGCGCCCGCACGGCGCAATCCAAGGTACAGGTAGAGTTGGCCCAATACCAATATTTGCTGCCGCGATTAAAAGGTATGTGGACTCACTTGGAACGTCAGGGAGGTGGAATTGGATCAAGAGGTCCTGGTGAAACCGAGATTGAAACAGATAGAAGGATTGTAAAGGACAAGATATCGCTCCTGCGCAAACGCTTGGGCGAGATAGACAAACAGGCATTTACTCAACGTAAGGAAAGAGGCGAGTTTATTCGCGTAGCCTTGGTGGGTTATACCAACGTGGGCAAGAGCACGCTTATGAATCTATTGAGCAAGAGCGATGTGTTTGCCGAGAACAAACTTTTTGCAACCCTTGATACCACTACACGCAAAATAGTATTTGAAAACACCCCTTTTTTGCTGAGCGATACGGTAGGGTTTATCCGAAAACTGCCTCACCACTTGGTAGAGAGCTTTAAGAGCACCCTTGATGAGGTTAGAGAAGCCGATATTTTGTTGCACGTTGTAGACGTATCTCACCCCCAGTATGAAGACCAGATTGGCGTGGTGAACAAGACTTTGCAGGAATTAAAAGCCTTTGAAAAGCCTATTCTCACCATTTTCAATAAGATGGATCTCTATGCAGAGCGCACTTTTGACGAATGGTTAGAAGACGGCGTAAAAGAAGAGATTCTACAAGATTTGAAAGACAAATGGGACCAGATTACCAATAACAATTGCGTATTTGTTTCTGCGGTGGAGAAGAACAATATTGAAGCCCTACGTGGTCAGATCTTGGAGAAAGTACGTAACCAGTACCAAGTGCGTTATCCCTATAGAACCCAATTGTATTAATGCATGGCTGAGAAAAGCTATCAATGGCATTTATTGGCCTTATCGGCAACTGCTATTCCATGGAAACCCAATCAGTTAGCTCAGGTAGAAGTGGCTGGCAAGACCATTACTTTAAGCCTATTTGAGGGTCAGATAAGCGCCTGTGCACACAAGTGCCCCCATTCTGGTGGCATCATGTCTGAGGGCTTCCTAGACGCCACAGGAAAGATTGTCTGCCCCCTCCACCGGTTCAAGTTTGATACCCGTAATGGAAGGAACACCAGTGGCGAGGGTTATTATCTAAAAACCTACCCCGTGGAACAGCGTGAAGAGGGATTATTTATAGGAATTCCGGAATCCAGTCTATTTAATTGGTAATTTTTTTGAGTGGAAATTTTGTTGCTAACCATTTTTCCCTATTTTTGCTGCCCATTAACGAGAAATCGGAAATGGAACACTCCTCAATAGCTCAGTTGGTTAGAGCATCTGACTGTTAATCAGAGGGTCTCAGGTTCAAGTCCTGATTGGGGAGCAACAGAATAAAAAAGGTTATACTTTTAAAGTGTAACCTTTTTTTATTTTACACATGAATCGAATCCTACACACTACGTTATTTATAGGTTTATTGACCCTGTATAGTTTTAATTCAAATGCACAAGACGGCAATAAAATGTACAGAATTGCAAAAATTAAGATAGACCCTGCTCAATTAGCTAAATATACATTGGCCTTAAAAGAACAGATGAATACAGCCATAAAATTAGAACCTGGGGTCTTGTCATATAATGTAGTTGCAGACAAAAAGGATGCAACACAAATAACTATATTAGAAGAGTACGCAAGTCTTGAAGCCTATCAATCCCATATTGTAACGCCCCATTTTAAGAAATACAAGGAAACAGTAAAGGACATGGTATTATCCTTAGAGTTAATTGATGCTACATTAGTTGCAAGGGTACAAAAAAAGCATGATTAATGTAATTTCTTATTGGTTAACGAATCATTCGTATAAAACATCTGCATCATTTTAAAACGCATCTATCTACTTGACCAATTCAATATATTGAACGTAGATCCCTAGAAGAATATGCCAAAATAAATAATGGCCTAGTCTTATAGTTAATGAAGCAAGAAAACCAGCTTTTGTATAATAGATGGCTTGAAAATAGCCTAAGTAGCATTATCAAGGAGTCAAATGTGAAAATTAGCTATGTTCAAGAATGTGCTGATGATATTATATATTCTAACCCTGCTTATTTAGATAGCATATTGTTAAACCTAATAACAAATGCCATTAAGTACAAGTCAGAATTAAGGGTACCTGAAATCATTATAAGATTATCTATAAATGAAAACTATAAGGTATTAACTGTTACTGATAATGGAATTGGTATTGATATGCAGAAAAATAGGAAACTTTTGTTTGGTTTGTATAAAACATTTCATAGAAATAAAGATACAAAGGGCATTAGTTTATACATTACTAAAATTCAAATAGAAGCAATGAAAGGTAAAATTGAAGTGGAAAGTATTTTAGATGTGGGTAGCAGTTTTTCTGTCTTTTTTCCAGCGTATATTGCTAAATAATTAACCCTACTAAATATAAATATTTCAGTATTGCTTATTAAAGTAATCTTATTTGATGTTTGGCAAATTTTTTAAACCACAACTAATTAAATACCCAATAAACTATTTACTACCCTTAAATTTTCATCAATTAAAGGTTTTGATAAAAAGGAAACAATGCCATTATCTTGATTTGCTTTTACTACATCAACAGGATTGATACTTGATGAAAGAATGAAGATCTTGGTCTTTTCTTTAAACTGTGGAAAATCTTTTAGAAAAACTTTATAGAATTCCCAACCATCCATCATTGGCATATTCAAGTCAAGAAAAATTACTTCCGGAAAATGCTCCATGGGCAGTTCCCCGTTTTCCAATTTTCTAAAAATTTCAAGGGCTTCAAAGCCATTTTTGGCCATTATAGTTTTTTCGCAAAAACCAAAGGTCTCTAAATATTCAGTGTTTAAATATTGAGTTACATCATCATCTTCAATTGATAGAACAGTTTTTATCATTGGAATTTATTTAAAAGTTATTGTAAATGTGGTTCCAATATTTAATTCACTTTCCACATCTATTGTACCACCAAGTGCTGTAATTTGTGAGTGAATTAAGTACAATCCAATTCCCTTACTATCAGCATTTGAATGAAATTTCTTATACAAACCAAATATCTTGTCTTTAGCGTGTATCATATTGATACCACTCCCATTATCATTAAAAACAAGTTTTGTATCACCGTTTAAATCCAGAAATGACTTAATTGTAATAACTGGAGCTCTTTCAGTATGACGATACTTTATTGCATTAGTAAAGAGATTGATAAATATACTTTCTAAGTAAGCATTTGTAAAAGTTATACTAGGCGCTTCAGAAAAGTCTGCTTGAACTTCCACTTTATTTTCTAAAAGTGAAATAGAAAGCGAATCTTTAGTTTTTCTGAGGACATCACTAAATGCAATTTGACTTGTTTGTAAACTTCTATTTTCTTTAATGATCAAAATCTCAATTAAGTCATTCAATGTTTCGTTTAATCGGTGGGTTGAGATTTTAAAACTATCAATCAATTTTAGTGTTCTAGCATCTGCAATTTTATCTGTTTTTAATAAACCACAAACTGCAACTAGATTAGTTAATGGCGCCCTTAAATTATGAGATGTGATATAACTAAATTGTTTTAATTCAAGGTTGCTTTCTATTAATTCCTTTACTAATTTTTCTTTTTCTAAATTTGACTCTATTTGTTTTGTTACGTCTCTTTCTACGGCAATCCAATGTGTAAACCAGCCTTTTTGGTTAGCAATAGGTACTATTTGAAAGTTGACCCAAAATTTTTCACCATTTTTTCGTGAGTTTAACACAGTTATTTCACATGTTTCCCAATTCCTCATGGCCTTACCTAGTCTATTCAATTCCTTTTTATCTGTTTCTTCATTTTGAAATATTCTAGGTGGTTTCCCAATTACTTCTTCTTTGGTATAGCCAGTCATTCTTTCAAAAGCCGGATTTACAAACAGTATTTTTGTACCTGTTCCATCCATGGGCTCTGCTTCTGTAATCAATACAGAATCATTTGCATTCATAATAACCGCATCCATTAGTTTTAATCTTTCTTCCTCTTCTTTTCGTTTGGAAATATCCTGTATTGCCCCAACTACTTTTATAAGTATCCCATTCTTGTCTTTAATTCCAAAAGCCCTATTTAACACATTTGCATAGCTTCCATCAGATTTTCTGAGTTGGTATTCGCCTTGCCAATGTTTTATATTAGGATCAGTTGCTAAAGCTTGTTGTTTATTTAAAACGTCTTCTAATTCACTGGGATGAAGATTTTGTAGGAAAAGGTTATTTTCCATTGGCATCCACTCATCATCAAACTGGTGGCCAAAAATTGTGGTGAAATTTTTACTTATAAAAACTTGTCTCTTTATTAAATCATATTCCCAAATTACATCAGAAGTTGCAAGTAGTGCGTATTCAAAACGTTCGATACTATTTTTTAAACTTTCCTCTGCCTTTATCTTTTCGGAAATATCATATATAAAGACACAAGCCAATTCTAAATCCCCAAATTTTATATAACTAGGATTAATTTCTACGTCTATTATTGCACCATCCTTTCTTCTTCTTTTGCTGTTGTACTTATAATTCTTGAGTATCTTTATCTCATTCCAATAATTTTTCCATTCTTCTTGTGTAGATGCAGTTCCAAAATCAAAAACTGTTGATCTCATTGCATCTTCAATAGAATCGTAACCGTAAATTTTTGCAAATGCATCATTGCAGTTATACATACTGCCATCTTCTTGAAAATAAACAATACCCCATAAAGAATTTGAAATTGTATAATCAGAAAGTTTTATATCTACTTCTTTCTTTAATTTTTCGGTGATGTCTGAATATAAACAAAAAGCCACCTGTTCACCCTCCAAATCTATTAAGTTGATTTTACTTTCTACATCAATTAATGTTCCATCTTTTTTCTTAGATTTTGTAACAATTGTTTGATTAGGTTTGTTCTTTAGAAGTTCCCATCCTTGGTTTATGCTTTCATTTGTTATCAATGGATTTAAGTCCATGATATTTTTTCCAAAAAACTCATCGTGTTCATAGCCTAATACATTGGCTGTGGCATTGTTGCAGTTCAAAATAGTGCCATCTTTTTTCAAGAAAAAAATGGCATTATCAGTATTTTTAAAGGCGTGATCTAAAAATCTGATTTCAGCATCTTTCCGCTTTTTTTCTGTGATATCCAACACATAACTACAATTCAGTTCAATCTCCCCAAATTTTACATAATTGCAAATTACATTTACATCTATAAAACTGCCGTCTTTTCTTTTATGCTGCGTATCAAAAATATGTTGCCCCTTATCTTTCATAATATCCCAACGAGAACTAAAACAATTTTCATCTACTTCCATGAAAATATTAAAAACTGTTAGGGAGTTAAATTCTTCTCTTGAATAGCCCAATTGTTTACAGCCGGCATCATTAAAATCGTAAAAACTGGCATCCTTTTTAATATAATAAGTAGCCATAGAAGAATTCCTGAAAGTAAAATCAAATAATCTAAGCTCCTCTTCAAAAATTTTCTTAAGCCTTGCATCCAAAATTTGAATCACCAGTTTGGCTAACTTACTCAATGCATTTTTTTGCTCTTTTGTAAGGCTTCTTGGTTTATTGTCTACCACGCAAAGGGTACCAAACGCAAAACCTTCGTCAGTTACCAATGGGATCCCTGCATAAAAAACAATATTTGGATATCCGGTAACTAAAGGATTATCATCAAACCTGTTATCCAATCTTGCATCCGGCACTATAAATAACTCTTGGGGATGATTGATGGCATGTGCACAAAAAGAATATTCCCTATTAGTTTCAGAAATTTGCAAGCCCAAATGTGATTTGAAATATTGCCTTTGATGATCAACTAATGAAATTAAGCTGATTGGTGTTTGGCAAATGAAAGATGCTAAACTAGTAATATCATCAAATTTTTCCTCTTCCCCTGTGTCTAAAACACGATAACTCCTTAAAGCTTTTAATCTTTCTACTTCATTTTCGGGGTTATTTGGAGCAATCATAGTTTTACATGGCTAAAAGTGAGCGAAGGTGGATATTAATTCTTTTTATTTGCTTTTATCAAATTCAAAGACTCATTAATAAACTCATTCATGAAATTAAATTAGTAATTAAATGACAAAATCAAGAATATTTTATTAAATATCAATGACATTTATATTCAATTTAACCCTGAAAGCGCAATGCTTGATTGACTACAATAAATCCATGATTCCGGAAGTGATCATCTGTATTGGAAACAGCAATATTGAAGATAATCCTTCGCCAGACTTGTTCCAGGTCTGGGCTTATTTTGGATCCTAAATTTTGTATGGATTCTGCTATTCCTAGCTAACTCCCAGGTTGTTCCTTAATGGTGTCTTGGCTATTGCCAGTAAGGGTCATTGCGGAAGCAAAATGAATTCTTTCACCTTCCGGTTCTGTATTGAAACGAAGCCCCTAAGGAAACACTTTTCAAGCAGTAAATACCCAAACACCAAAAGAATTAATTGCTGACAATGATAAGCTGACAGTGAAATTTAACCTTACTAGGGGCTGTGCTATTTCTTGGATTTCCTATTCAGGATCTCAACCCAGTTTGGTAAATATTACAGACGAGGGCCGATATGTTCAACAACCCTATTATGCTGGTAAAAGCCTTGATAGAAAAGCAGAAGGTCAATCACCTAATTGGTCACCGTGGGCATGGAACCCCATTCAAGTAGGCGATGCCTTTGGCAATCGCGCCAAAATTATTGATTACAAACAATCAAAAGATAGTTTGCATGTGAAATGCATTCCCTTGCAATGGGATATGAATAACCGCCCTGCGGAGGCAGAAATGGAACAGTGGACATTTTTAAGGCGGAATATTTTAACCATCAAAAACCGGCTTACTTGTCAGCTTACAGATAAGATCTATTGCGACAGTTTGATGCGTAACCAAGGATTACCCGCTGTTTATCCCATTTCTGCTTTTAAAACCCTTTTTACCTATAAAGGAAATGCCCCTTTTACTAATAAACCATACAAAAAGTTGGAAGTAAAATTCGTGCCAGTGTATTTTGGGGCAGATACAAAGAAGTATCAGAAAACTGGATGGGTATCCATTTATCAGCTCTTATAACCTTTTCAAATATTGGCAAATCAAAAATTTGGTTAATCAGGTAAATTGTAGAAATGTTTGACAATGAAAACTCCCTTCAACAAAATTTTATACATTGGATTTGTCTTCATAGGTTGCTACCAAGCAATTATCAATAAGGATTATATGTCAGCAGCTGCGTCTTTGGGAATTTCTATGGCATTTGACCCATTTAACCCAGAACAAAAATGGAACGATAGACCCATTTGGCAAAGAGCCATTTTGATTGTTCAGATTGCTATTGTAGCCGCTTTGTTTGGATTGGGAATAGGGTTAAATGATAGAAAATAGTTGACATAAAGCCTATACTGTAATAAAAAACAGGTACTCATCTTAAAGATACAGTACCTGTTCTATTTTTAATGCTTGTTGTCTAACCTAACTGCTCCTCAAAAGGCATTTTCCTAATGCGTTTTCCTGTTGCTGCAAAAATAGCGCTTGACAAAGCAGCTGCTACTGGCGGTAACGCGGGTTCTCCCAAACCAGTTGGCGCTTCTTCGGATGCTACAAATTGTACGGCAACATCTAGTGGCGCGTCTTTGATCTTTAGCATATAATAGCTATAGAAATTCTTTTCAACTACGGCGCCATTGACAAATGTTACTTTAGGGAACATGGCATGACAAATCCCATCCACCACAGCACCTTGAATTTGGTTTTCTGCACCACTTAGGTTAATCACCCTTCCACAGTTCACTGCACAATACACTTTCACTACTTTAGGTCTGCCTTTTTCCAATTTAATATCTACTACTTGTGCTACATAGGTATTAAAAGAGAACCAAGTTGCAAAGCCACGGAAAATGCCCGGAGTCTTTGTTCCCCAACTAGACATTTTAGCCACCAGTTCTACAACGCTTTTGTATTTATCAGGATTGTAATCTAGTTTACCCACGGGCTTTTGTTTGGCGGCTTCAAACATTTGTAATCTATAAGCAATGGGATCTACTTTGAGTTCTGTACAAACTTCATCCATAAAAGTTTCTGCTACAAAAGCCAATGTGTTAGCACCTGGAGCACGCCACCAACCAGTTGGGGTATTGCTTTTGAGTCCTTGTCCTTCTGAAAGATAATTTTCAACGGCGCCTGCTACATAACTATCACCTCTAATGGCTCTGCCAATTCCTACACCGGATTGATGCCAAGCCAATAATTTATCAGCAGTTAAAGCTGCGCGATAGCGATACATTTCTGCTGGGCGATAAAAATCGTTTTGCATATCGTCTTCTCTAGTCCACTGCACTTGCACGGGGCATTTGGCTGCCGCCGATATCAGCGCAGCTTCCACGCCATTATCCGTCATGAGTTTTCTACCAAATCCACCACCCTGTCTTGGTGAACTGATGGAGATTTTATCTTCCGCTATTTTTAATAAGTCTGCAACTTGCTTTCTTACCGAATCTGGCACTTGGGTTGGTCCAAAGAGTTCTACTTTGTCTTCACGCACATCGGCATAAAAATTGAGCGGCTCCATTTGTCCGTGTGACAATGTGGGTAATTCAAAGATGGCTTCAATTGTTTTGCTAGCTTGCTTTTTGGCGGCTTCCCAATCTCCATCTTTTCTGTTTGGAGCAGTAGCGCCTTTCTCAATCATTTCTTTAAAAGCCACAAATTGCTCTGAAGAGTTTTCTAGTTTTTCTTTAGCCTCCCATTGAATCACCAAGGCATCTCTTCCTTTTTTGGCAGCCCATGTAGAAGTTGCTAAAACAGCTACAGAATTTTTGAGTTTGACTACTTGCTTTACACCATTTACTTTTAAAGCAGCAGTATCATCCACGCTACTTAGGGTTTTACCATAGGCTGGTGGTCTTGACACCATAGCGTATAACATGCCTTCTTTTCTGGTATCTATACCATACAAGGGTTGTCCTGTTACTATTTTATGGGCATCCACATCGTTAACCCTTGTACCAAGATATTTGAAATCCTTGCTGTCTTTGAGTGTTGGATTTTTAGGAACTTCTAGGGTTGCTGCTTTTGCAGCCAAATCGCCGTAGGCTAATTTTTTACCACTGGATTTGTGAATTACCATACCATCTTCCGCTACACATTCTGTAACAGGCACGCTCCAAGTTTGCGCTGCAGCGCTAACCAACATTTCTCTGGCAGTAGCGCCAGCTTTGCGCAAATCGGTAAATCTACCTCTTACAGATCCGCTACCTCCTGCTGTTTGTCTACCAAACCCAGCTTGTAAGGGCGCTAATTCTACATGTACTTTTTTCCAATCCACACAAAGCTCCTCAGCCACAATCATGGGCAAAGATGTTTTTACACCCTGACCAATTTCTGGATTGGGTGCCAGGATTAAAATGCTACCATCGGTACCAATCTTAATATAAACATTTGGTGAAAATGCTGCACCAGCAACAGTTTCCGCGTTGGCGGTATTATTTAAAAAAGAAAGACTGAGCATCATTCCTCCACCAGTAATGGCAGATACCCTCAGAAAATTTCTTCTGGTTAATTCTTGCTTCATTTTACTTGTTTTTTAGCGGCTAAATGAATGGCTTTTCTTATTCTTACTTGTGTACCACAGCGGCAGATATTGCTGATATTATCGTCAATATCCTTGTCTGTTGGATTAGGAATTTTTTTAAGTAAGGCTGCTGCAGCCATAATCTGGCCTGCTTGACAATAACCACACTGCGCCACATCTAATTCCTCCCAAGCTTTTTGCAATGGATGGTCTCCCTTAGGACTCAGCGCCTCAATGGTCACAATTTTATTCAGCCCTACTGCAGAAACAGGCAGGGAGCAAGAACGCATGGCCACATCGTTCATATGCACTGTGCAGGCACCACATTGGGCCACACCGCATCCAAATTTGGTTCCAACCAAATTCAAATTATCGCGCAGCACCCATAATAAGGGGGTGTCTGCATCTGCTTCTACAGTCATGGATTGACCATTCACAAAAAGGGTATACTTTGGCATGATGGACTATTATTTAAGCTTATCTAAAAGGAATCTTAGCTCTTGTAAATTAGTTTTTCTAATTGTAAAAATGACAAACTGTTTAAAGAAATTAAGTATCCAATTGGTTCAATGCTAGAAATGATTGATTATTTAATAAATTGATCCAACACATGACGACTATTTACCTCAAAAACTTAGTTTAAAAATTGTCTTTGATGATTTTCTTTGCGGTAACTGAATTTCCCCAACTAGCTAACTCATGGAGAATAGGAATTAGACTCATCCCCGTTGAACTAAGACCATATTCAACCCTTGGATTATTCTCTTTATATACCATACGCTTCACCAAACCAAAAGCCTCCAATTCTTTTAGCTCATTAGCCAATACTTTGTTAGATATGGCTGGTATAATTTGATTGAGCTTACCAAATCGAATGGTTCTATCACCAATACAATTCAGTATAATAGGTTTCCATTTACCACCAATAATACTCATTGCTCTAGTTACTGGACAATTTAATGGATTAGAAATAAATCTTGAGGGAGAAATAGTAGTTACCATTTGGTTACTTGTTTTGTTGAAACTGGTTACTAAAATACACTTAAGAAGCTAGTTTTGTAAAAAAAATAATGCATAAGCTGATTTTCATTTTTACAACATTTTTAATTAATGTATGTTGTTACGCAAATACCGAACGTACTACAAATTTGGGAGATAGTATTTCAATTTATTTGAATCCTAATACAGGAAATGATCAAAATATTGGTTCAAAAGAATTTCCGTTGAAAACTTTACCAGAGGCTGCCAAGCGCATTAATAAAATGATTGGTAGCGGTGAAATTCAAGTTATTTTGTCATCAGGCACATATGGATTAAATGAAACAGCAACTTTTAATCCTACTAATTGGAAATTTGAACATGAAAAGAGACTGATTATTCGATCAGAAATTACGCCTAATCATCCAGATTGGAACCCAAGCAAAATGTCTATTATAATTTCTACAATGCCATTTAAAGTGGAATTAGATAAAGCTAAGAATATAACAGGTGGTTCTAACTATGGTATAGAAATTAATACAAGTTTTGTGACCATTCAAGGACTAAGAATTCTTGGCGAGCCTGTACATGAAAAGCCAAAAGAAGGTGTTCTTGTCAGAAACTACCCAATAGTTTGGGAAGGAAAAAATTTAACAGATTTGAAAATTACTCAGTGCTTATTTCTCGGCAATAGATTTGCTCTTCCAAATCATTTAGGAATTCTTGCAAATGGAAGTAAATTAGAAGTTGATCATTGTGTTTTTTACGGTGTAAAAGATGCTGTTGTTATGTGGAATAGCATTTCTAGTAATTCTTCATTTCATCACAATTTGGTATTAAATATTTATGGAGCAGCAGTTTGGACATGGTCTACAACATCCGATTTTAATTTTTATAATAATGTCATTTATAGCGCAAATGTTTTTTGGGTTTTAGACAAAGAAGAAAAATATGCTTACAAAATTTCAAATTCAATGTTGATAGGATTCAATCAATTTGTAAACAAAGGTGGTGGACCTCAGGATTTTGGAATTCCTGCTAATAAATCAAAGTTGATTTATCAATCTGACTTCATAATAAAAAAAGAGGGAAAACTAGCTATAGAAGAAGATCAAACCAACCGATACTATCTTCAGTTAAAGCCTGGAACATTAGGAACTAAATATAATGCAGGTTTGTTTTATAAATAATATTTATGTATAAATATACTCAATATATATCCTTGGCTTTGTTGATGGTTCTAATATTTTTAGGTCAACCAAAAGCACAACAACCATTAAGAAGATTTTTACAACCTGCTTCCGTGGTAAACCAAATTCCTTATGGAGCAAATCCAAAAGCGGGACACTATGCTCAGTCAGGTGATGCGCGCATTTACTATGAAGTTTATGGAAAGGGCCAGCCCTTTGTCTTGTTGCACGGAGGACTATTTGGTTCTAGTATAGAAATGGCAAGTTTTATAGATAGCTTTTCAAAGAACTATCAAGTGATTGTGATTTCTACTAGGGGTCATGGAAAATCAGAATTGGGAACCACAGCGTTAACACTTCCACAACGTGCCACAGATGTATTCAATGTAGTAAAGGGTGTTACTAATGAAAAATTGACCCTATTGGGTTTTAGTGATGGTGGATATACAGCATATCAATTTGGAGCAATGTTTCCAGATAAGGTCAAGAAGATGATTGTGATTGGTGCGGGAGAACTCTATCCAGGTGTTAGAACCTTTGGTTTTACTTCAAAACAGGCTTTTGAACTTGACAAGGTTTATTGGAACCAACAATTATTACTCATGCCCCAACCAGAAAGAATAGAAGAACTCTTTCAACAGATTGCTAATTGTTACAACAAACTAACCGTTGGAAAAGAACTATTAGGCGCAATTAAATGCCCAGTGCTAGTGATGGCTGGAGACAGAGACGATGGCAACCCGGTTCAAAGGGTATTGAATGCTGCAGTGTTAATTCCCAATCACCAATTATCTATTATTCCCAATGTTGGCCATCCAGCTTTTCTAGATAATTTTGCTGCTGTCTGGACAGCCATGCTTCCATTTATTAAAGATTAACCATGCAAATAAAATCTGTCTTAACTAGTTTCCTTATTGCTTCTTCGTTTTTTGCTAATGCTCAAAAAATTAATTGGGAGAAAAAGGAGTTTGAACTGGTGAATACCAAAGCTAGTATAGTCACTCTGGGAAACTATACCAATGTGCTGAAAGTTGAAAGAGATTTGGTTGCGTTTCCATTTGATGAAAAAAATCTGGATGCAACAGTAGACGGACCAAGTTTTGTAAAGCTGAGCAATCTTAATATAGAAAACGGCAGCATTGAAGTAAAAGTCTTGAGTAAGATTATGGAAAATAATCCTTTCCCTGCAGCTAGAGGCTTTATAGGTTTGGCTTATAGAATTGATCAAGACAACAAACATTTTGACGCCATATATTTAAGACCCAGTAATGGCAGGGCCGATGACCAACTTAGACGCAATCACTCCGTGCAATATTTTGCTTATCCCAATTATGGATTTAATAAACTTAGAAAAGAAGCTAGCGGTTTGTATGAGACTTATGCAAATATTGGATTGGAGGAATGGATTACTATGCGCATAGTATTTCAAGATAAGAAAGCTCGCTTATATCTTAATCAACAAGAACAACCTGCTTTCCTAGTCAATGAAATGTTGGGCAGTTCAAAAAACGGCAGCATTGGTCTATGGGTAGAAATTGGAACTATAGGATATTTTAGGGATCTGAAGATCCAGAAAAATTGAAATTCTGATAATTAATATAAGATTATGCAATTTGAAAAAATAGTTCCAAGCGTATTTTACAAAGACATACAACAAGCTTTGATTTTGTTTGTGGATTGTCTTCATTTTAATTTAAAACATGCTGAATTTAATATCTCTACACCCTATTGTGTTTTAGAAAAAGACGGAAATAGTTTAATGGTCTTTCAAGATCAAGTGTTGGCTGAAGAACATTATCCTGAATTAAGGATTGAGACAAAAAATATTACAGAGGTTTTCAAACAAGTTCAAGCATCACATCCACATTTATTACACCCTAATTTAAATACCATCACTTTAAGACCTTGGGGAGCAAAGGAATTTGCAATAAAGGATGAACAGGTTGGTATTAGATTTATGGAATGGTAGCAGTATGTTCTTTTGCTTTTAAGCTTTGCTTATCTTTAAAGCAAAGCTGATCCATGAAGCAAGTCTTGCTCCTCCTAGTATTATTTATTGCGCAGAGTTCCTTTGCACCAAAACCCATTAGCTGGGTGGCCATTGGCGATAGTATTACCTATTTGAATGACCATCAAAATGAAACGGGTAATAGGGTTACAAAAGGCTATTTGACTAGGGTGCAAGAAAAAATGCCCCAGATTCAGTACGTCAATAAAGGATACAATGGCTGGACTGCTATTAGAATAGCTACAGAGATTGAAAAACTGGGGATTCAAAAAGCGGATTTGTATACCATTTTCCTAGGAACCAATGACTGGTGGGGTTCTAAGCCACTAGGAAGTTTTGCAGACTATGAAAAAAATGCAGGCCCTTCTACGGTCTATGGTGCTTTTAGGGTCATCATCAATAAACTGCGTAGCCTAAACCAAGAAGCAAAAATTGTACTAATCACACCCATGCAACGCGTAGACTTTGTGTATATCAATAATCCCAAGAACAATGCCTATGGATCTTATAAATCAAAGAATGGTCAGCAATTAGAAGATTTTGCAAATGCTATTGTTGCCATTGCAGCTTATGAAAAAATTCCGGTCCTAGATCTTTATCACCAAAAGGGGATGGATCATAAAAACCTGGTTCAGTTTAAAAGACTAAAGGATTCCGCTACAGGTAACTATGTAAATTATCCTTACCCCGATTTTATTGACAAACCATTTCATCCTGGTGTTGATGAATACCCTTATCCTGAAGCAGCACAGAATATTACTTTTGATGGTTTGCATCCATCAGACAAGGGTTATGAGCAGATTACAAATTCTTTGGTAAAGATTTTTAAACATTTAAAGTAGGCCCTTTTCTGATCCTTGCAGTAGAATAGGGACAATGACAATACCTTTGCCCAAATTATGAATACAAATAAGTCAGAAAACAAATTACACCTCATTCTCATACTGGGCTTTCTCACGGCTATCGGACCCTTGTCCATAGACATGTACCTGCCAGCTTTCCCTGACATTGCTAAAAGCTTGAACACTACGGTAGCTTCCGTTATGTTATCCCTTTCTTCTTTCTTTATTGGCATTTCTGTGGGGCAATTGATCTATGGCCCTCTCTTAGAGAGATTTGGGAGAAAGACCCCTTTGTATTTTGGATTAACCATTTATGCCATTGCCAGTTTTGGTTGTGCTACGGCCCAATCAGTAGACATGCTCATTTTATATAGGTTATTCCAAGCCCTAGGTGGCTGTGTGGGTATGGTGGCTTCACGGGCCATGGTGCGTGACTTATTTGAAGTAAAGGATAATGCCAAAGTATTTTCTACCCTCATGTTGGTTGTGGCGGTATCGCCAATCATTGCCCCAACGCTTGGTGGTTTTATGACGGCTCATTTTGGATGGAGAACCATCTTTGCAGTCTTGGTGGCCATTATTGTATTAATCATTTTGGCGGTATTTTTCTTATTACCCGAATCCAAAAAACCGGATGCCAGTTTTTCATTGAAGCCTGCTGCTATTTTTGAGAATTACTTGGGAATTGTAAAAACACCACAGTTTGCGGTATACACTTTTACTGGCGCTGTTGCTTATGCAGGTCTGTATTCCTATATCAGTGGATCACCCTTTGTGTTCATGGTCTATTATCATGTAAGTGAACAACAATATGGTTGGATTTTTGCCTTGGTAGCTGCTGGTTTAATTGGCGCCAGCCAGGTCAATAATATGTTGCTAAAGCGATTTGCTTCTGAGCAAATTTTTAAAGTAGCATTAACCATTCAGAATTTGTTTGGCCTTCTATTGGTATTGTCTATTATCACGGGTTGGAATAATATTTATAGCAGCATTGGATTAATCTTTTGCTTTCTCTGTTGTCAGGGTTTTCTTTTCCCAAACGCTTCTGCCCTCTCTATGGCGCAGTTTGGTCATAATGCCGGAAGCGCTTCTGCGTTAATGGGTTTTATTCAAATGAGTATAGGCGCATTGTTCTCCGCCTTTGTAAGCATCTTGCAAACCGATAGCCCCCTTGCCATGACTGGTGTGATGGCCTTCTGTTCACTCACCGCTTCACTAATCTATTCCTTTGGCAAAAAGCTGATTGTAAAGAAAGCCAACCTCATTTTGGTGGAAGAGGAAGAAGTGGACATGATCAATACTTTATAGGTTTCCAAAGTGAAATAAGGTAGAATTGTTTGAAATGACCTTGAAATTGTTTATCATTGTGTCAGTAAGACACAAACGATTTACTTAATAAAACGATTCTGCCATGAAATCTTCTATTTCAAAATGGTTATTACTGCCATTGGTTCTATTCTCAGTATCCAATATACTAGCCCAACAAGGGCTTCCTCAATTGGGCAAAAATCCAGTATCCGATGTGGTAAAAGCCTTGACGCTGGAAGAAAAAGTTAATCTACTAGTTGGTCAAAGTATGTATGTTCCCGGCATGCCCATGCCTGGCTCTGGTCTACCACCTTCTGAACCACAAAAAAGAGTAACCGGCGCTGCGGGTGCAACCGGTGGTGTGCCTAGACTTGGGATTCCAGGTTTGGTAGTTTGCGATGGTCCAGCGGGAATTCACGCATTTAATGGTGGTAAGAGCCGTTTATATTATGCAACAGCTTGGCCTATTGGTACCCTACTAGCATCTAGTTGGGATACTGCTTTAGTCAATAAAGTAGGTAAGGCATTGGGCGCTGAAGCCAAGGAATATGGGATTGATATTTTGCTTGGGCCTGGCATGAATATTCATCGTAATCCGCTTGGTGCTAGAAACTTTGAATACTATTCTGAGGACCCCATTGTAACTGGTAATATAGCAGCAGCCATGGTTAACGGGATTCAAAGTACTGGTGTGGGTACATCTGCCAAACACTTTTTTGCCAATAACCAAGAAACCAATAGAAGCTCTGTGAATACCATTATCAGTGAAAGAGCTATGCGTGAAATCTATTTAAGAGGATGGCAGATCATGGTAAAACAGTCTCAACCTTGGACCATCATGAGTTCATATAATTTGGTGAACGGACCATTTACTTCTGAAAATCCTGAATTATTGCGTACCATTTTGCGCGATGAATTTGGATTCAAAGGTTTTGTGATGACGGATTGGTTTGGTGGAAAGAATGCTGTGGCGCAACAAAAAGCAGGTAATCATTTGATCATGCCTGGTATGCCTAATCAGAAAAAAGAAATCTTAGATGCAGTAAAAGCAGGTCAATTAGATGAAAAAGTCTTGGATCAAAACGTTGCTGAAATCTTGAATATTATTTTGTTGACACAAACTTATAAGGGCTATAAATTCAGTGACAATCCACCACTAAAAGAGAATGCCCAGATCTCTCGTTCTGCTGCTGCTGAAAGCATGGTTTTGTTGAAAAATGAAGGCAAGACATTACCCATCGCCGCAGGCAGTTCCATTGCCTTATTTGGTAATAACCAATTAGATCTTGTTGCTGGTGGAACAGGTAGTGGAGACGTTAATAAAATGTATAGCGTTCCTTTTGCAGACGGTTTATTCCGCGCGGGATATGCGTTGAACACCAATTTGTACAGGGCTTATAGCCAATACATGGCGGCAGAAAATGCCAAGCGTCCTAAGCGCAGTTTAATGGAAGAATTAATGAGTCCCATTGTGCCCATTGTTGAAATGAGTGTAACAGATGATCAAATAAAGAGCGCTGCTGCAACATCTGAACTGGCCGTAATTGCTATTGGACGTAACGCAGGTGAAGGCAATGACCGCAAAGAGGTAGATGATTATAATCTAACCCAAAAAGAATTAACGTTGATTAAGTCAGTATCTACTGCGTTCCATGCAAAAAATAAAAAAGTGGTGGTTACACTTAATATTGGTGGTGTGGTTGATCTAATGCAATGGAGAGATGATGTAGACGCCATTTTATTAGCATGGCAACCTGGCTTAGAAGGTGGCAATGCCATGGCCGATGTGGTTTCTGGAAAAGTGAATCCATCTGGCAAATTAGCTACTACTTTCCCTGCAAAATATGCCGATGATATTACTGCTAAAAACTTTCCTGGTCGTGTAATTCCTGGTTCTGAAAAACCTGGTTTATTTGGTCAAAAACAAGTGGATGCTGAAGTAATCTATGAAGAAGGTGTTTATGTAGGATATAGGTATTTCAACAGTTTTAATGTTCCAACAGCTTATCCCTTTGGCTATGGTTTGTCCTATACACAGTTTAGTACCAATAACCTGAAATTGAGCGCGCCAGTTTTCACTGATCAAATTCAAGCAACTGTTACCGTGACCAATAATGGTAAACTTGCAGGCAAAGAAGTGGTTCAGTTGTATTTGTCTGCGCCTGTTTCTAAAATTGATAAACCAAAGTCTGAATTAAAAGCATTTGCCAAAACAAAGCTTTTGCAACCTGGTGAATCTCAAGAAATCAGCTTTAGCTTGACTGCAGCCGAGTTAGCATCTTTTAATACTACTGCTGGTGCTTGGGTAGCAGACGCAGGTGATTATACTGTGAATATTGGCAATGCTCAGCAAACCATTGCAACTGCCAGCTTTAAACTTTCTAAAGAGATGATTGTTGAAAAAGTAAATAAGGTATTGATACCTAAAGTGGCTATCAACGAATTAAAAAGAGAGGTCCCCAAAACCAAGAAATAAACTCCCCCCAGTTTAAAAAGGCTGTTCCCTGAAAAGAGAACAGCCTTTTTTAGTAGCTTTTTCGTAACTTGTTATCTATTAAATGATTAGCATCAACTTAATTTTATGAGCAACCTTAACACCAATATGCGCGTCTACCATCGATATCTAGGTTTTTTTCTTGCCGGTATTATGGCAGTTTATTCCATCAGTGGTATCATTTTGATTTTTAGAGAAACCGATTTTTTAAAATCCGAAAAATCAAAATCGCTAACTGTTGCTCCAAATCTTGATGCCGTTGACCTTGGCAAAGCCATTAAAATTAAAGAACTGAAAGTCTTGAGTGATACCAACAATATTGTTAGCTTCAAACAAGGTACTTATAACAAAGTAACTGGTGTAGCTGAGTTCAAAGTAAAAGAGCTGCCCTTTGTTGTAAGCAAGATGACCAATTTTCACAAAGCAACCACCAAGCAACCACTGTTCTATTTGAACATCTTTTTTGGACTATCCCTATTCTTTTTTGTAATCTCTTCTTTCTGGATGTTTATGCCTCAAACTTCCATATTTAGAAAGGGACTCATCTTTACGGTTGTTGGTGTGATACTGACTTTGGTATTGTTGTTTATTTAAAATCAGCGCCTTCACTTACATCGGCCCAGGTTTCAAAATCATTGCGTAGCTCTTCTAATTTGAGTCTGGCTCCTTTTAATGCAGCAGCACCAAGTAGTAACCTTAATGGAGGGTTCTCTGTTTCAGTTACCATGATCATAGCTTTGGCAGCTTTAACCGGATCTCCGGCTTGATTGCCGCTAATAGCCCTGATATCACCCATATTTTTTTGAGCGGTGGTTGCATAGTCAGCAATACTGATGGCCGTGTTTTTGGCAGAACGGCCAGCCCAGTCGGTACGGAATCCACTAGGGCAAATCACGGTAACTTTTATACCCAAGGGCGATACTTCTTTATACAAAGCTTCACTCAATCCATCCACCGCATATTTGGTAGCATTGTAGAAACCTACGCCTGGGAAAGAACGCAGACCACCAATAGAAGCCACATTCAAAATATGCCCACTTCTTTGTTTGCGCATAAATGGCAATACCTCTTGTGTTAGTCTAGCTAGACCAAAAACATTGATCTCAAACATCCTACGCACTTCTGCTTCTTCACTTTCTTCTACCGCACCAAAATAGCCAATCCCGGCATTGTTCACCAACACATCAATCCTTCCAAAATGTGCAATGGCTGCTTCTACAGCAGCAGTTACTTGTTCAGGAACCGTGACGTCTAAAGCCAATCCCAAAGTATTGGTTGTATCAATTGCCAAAATATCTTCAATGTCTGCAACCTTACGTGCAGTTACCACTACTTGATATCCTTGAGCTAATAGTTCTAAAGAAAGAGCTCTACCAAAACCGGTTGAGCAACCTGAAATAAACCAAACTTTTTTCATAATATTTATTTTAAGGATTAGTAGACCATATTGAAGAGGCTTTTACAAATACCCTTCTATTCAATTTTAATTGCGCAATAATTAATTCAGCAAAGTCTTCAGGATGCATCATGCGCTCTTCATTATTGTTGATAAGGTTGGCAGAGATTGCTAATTCAGTCACTACCGTACTTGGCGCCATAGCCGTTACACGAATATTGTGTTTGCGCACTTCTTGCATCAAAGATTCTGTTAATCCCATCACGCCAAATTTTGAAGCACTATAGGCACTGGTAACCGCTGCACCTGTAAGACCGGCTGTAGAAGAGACATTGACAATATCGCCTGTTTGTCTTTCAATCATCTGTGGCAAAACAGCCCTAGTGGCATAGTAAACACCAAATAAGTTCACTTTAATTTGGTTCTCCCATTGCTCAGGGCTTAATTCTAAGAATTTTCCAAATGTACCAGTGCCTGCGTTGTTGATTAAAATATCGGTATTGCCCAATTCTGATTGGATGCTTTCAACAGCTTTGTTTACTTCAGTTATATTGCTAATATCGGCCACAGCAATTGCTGCTTTAACACCAAGCGCAGTTATTTCTGCAGCAACGGTTTCCAAATCTTTAGAAGTTCTTGCTATTAAACCTACTTGTACGCCTTCTTTTGCTAAAGCTATGGCGATAGCTTTTCCTATGCCCTTACCGGCTCCGGTAACAATGGCATTTTTACCTTGTAATGATTCCATATGATGGATTTAATGTAATTGCAATGAAACAGCAAAAATACATCAATGTGTCTCGGCTAAAATCAAGAAATTGTCATTTAACAAGGAAAGCGTTGTATAAACAGTTCACGGTATTTCGAATTACGGAATTAAACCCGTTTGTATAACTTGGATCACAACCATTGCTAATGACCACTATGCCAAATTTCTCTTTTGGTTGAAAAAACATGGCACTATACAAACCATAAGCAACACCAGTATGTCCTTTCATGGTTTTACCAGGAATTAATTGATCTGTGGTCATAATGGCCAAACCATAACCTTCTTCTGCAGACCTGGCTGTTTGCATGGCTGCGGCTGATTTTTTTGAAATGATTCTTACGCCATTTGCTTTTCCCTGCCGGCTATGCATGATCATATAATTAGCCAAGTCTGTAGCACTGATTTTCATGCCGCCCGTTGGAGAAAAAATGGGGGTGGTATAACCCATGGTATAATTGGCAATCTCAGCAGACCTTGGCGCATAAGCCATGGGCGATGGAATAAATTTTGATGAGTCTTTGTTGTATTCATAAATACTTGCAAACCTTGATTTATCTAAAGAGTCTACACAATAGCCACCATAGATATTTAAAGGATCCAATACATGGTGTTTGACATATTGGTCAAATCTTTCGCCAGATTGTTTTTCAATAATGGTACCCACCATATTAAAATTCAAATTACAATACTGGTATTTGGTTCCAGGTTCATAGGCATTGTAACAACTAGCCCAACTAGGATTCTTGGCTGGGTTAATGGCATCTAGTGTGAAATATCCTTGGCTATCATTGATAGAGGACAAATGTGAAAGCGCCATTTCTAAACTGATAACTGTTTCAGGATATTTTGGATTCCGAATCTTAAAACCAACTAAGTCACTTAAGTCTGTTTGTAAGGATAGTTTTTTCTGTTCTATCAATTGCATTACTGAAGTGGCTGAAAATGATTTTGAAATAGACGCAATTCTAAACAGACAATCATCTGTAAGTGGCTCTTTTGTTTCAGCATTTTTATAGCCAAAAGAATGCGTATAAATGATTTGATTATTCTTCACCACTGCAACGGATAGTCCCATTACTTTGGATTGCTCCATGATGGTTTTGATACCCGCTTCGGCTTGATCTGCTTGTGCAGCAATATCTAAACTAACTAACATCAGAAAAAAGCTGGTAAAAAGGATTCCAATCTTAGTATTCATATGTATTATTTTAAAATCTTCATTTAATGTTTCACCAACATCATGACACAGCCAATCAATGTGAGAAGCATTACTAGTTTTCTGTAGTGTTGGTCCTTGATTTTTCCTACCAAAGCTTTACCCTCCCAAAAACCTAGTGCCAATGTGGGTATGAGCACTGCATCAATTTTTAAACTGTCTACGGTAATATTTTTCCAATAGAAAACCTGAAAGGGTAATTTGAATAAATTCATGAATAGAAAAATCCATGCAGCAGTTCCTATAAAGTCATTCTTTGATAAGCGCATGGCTAAAAAATAAAGATTGGAAAAAGCGCCTGCCAAATTACCCAACATGGTGGTAAATCCTGCAGCCAATCCAGTAGATGCAGCAAACATTGGGTGACTAGGTACTTTATCTGATTTTCTATACTCCATGAATAAAACAATCACAATGGTGATCATGATAATCACCGCCATGATTTTACGGAATACTGTTTCATCCATATCCTTACCCAAGTAAACGCCAAGCAAAATTCCCACAATCATCCATGGAACAATTTTCCAGAAATGATTCCATTGTGCGTGGCGATTATAATAAGCTACAGCAGCAATATCGGCCAAACATAAAAGTGGTAAAACTATTCCAGTAGAAGACTTACTTCCAAAAACAAATGCCATTAAGGTTACACTTAGCATGTCTACCCCTTTCAATCCAGCTTTTCCCATACCTATGATAAAGGATGCCAATAAAATCATCAACCACTGGGAGAAACTGAAAACGGTGATAAAGTCCATCTTATTTAAATTTTCTAATACTACTGATCAAGGCCATGGCTATGACGGCACCAACAAAAGCAATCCCCATGTCTTTTTGTGCGTCCCAGATATCACCTTGGGTGCCAAGATAAGCCACCCCTTCTTCTGGGAAAAATATATCGGCTACCAGCCATTCAATTAATTCATAGAGCGCAGAGAAAGAAAGGGTGATTTCAATGGGCAAAATCCAACAAACCCAATTTGGCCATTCAAAATGATTTTTAAAATAATCCCGCATGGGATAGGTTAATAGAAAACCAAAACTAAAGTGTACAATGCGGTCATAATAATTACGATTCAATGTTAATGCGTCTTTAAGCCAATAACCAAAAGGGTTTTCCGCATAAGTATATTCAGCTCCATAAATATGCAATAAGAGATAAACAGTGATCATGGTATAACTCAGGTCACTAAACTTAAATTTGGCATGACTGAGGATGAGACCTAATAAAAACAAAAAGGTGAGTACATTCTCGGTATACCAATTAGCCATGTTTGGAGTAGAAACATATGTACCAATCCAAAAAAAGACAAAGACTAGGGCAAGTATTTGAAGTAGTCGGTTTTGTTTAAATGCTACTCTTTCTAAGGAAGATGCAGTGGTAAATGACATGGCTTATGATTTCCTTTTGAAGATAGCATAATATATCTCCGTTCTTACTTCAAAGCCAAATTTCCTATACACATGTAAAGCCGATGGATTATCCTGTTTCACGTGCAAGAAAGGTTGTTCCCCCTTGGCAAAAATGCGTTCGCATGCATGTTGTAATAATATAGAGGCATAGCCCTTTCCCATTTGATCTGGTTGGGTACAGATGGCGCTGACTTCTGTAAAACCCTTTGCCTTCATGCGCTCTCCGGTCATAGCTAATAAATTAGGGCCTTCCATGATGCCATAGTAATTTCCAAAATCCATGGTATGTTCATAAAACGGTCCAGGTTTGGTTAGGGCTGTTAAATCTAACATTTGTTGTAAATGCTTCTTCCCTAGTTTTTGTAGCGGCAATACAGGCAATGATTGTCTATTCAAACTAGAACAAACCATTTGATACAAAGGAATTTCAAATAACACTTCAAAACAATCTGGAATAACTACTGGTCTTGAGATGGGAATGGAAAAGGTTCTTCCACTAGGCAAGCGCTCTTCCAAAATACGCAGATCAAAAGCGTCCCAGTTTTCTAATCCTACAAAAGAAGCCACATTTGCCGGGAAATATTTGAGTTGTTCGTCTCCAATATTAAACCTTTTCTGTCTTCCGCTCAACGCAGACCAAACTGGATTGTCCAATGGGTGTAACATTTGGCAAATCTATTAAAGAAGCCTTTAGAAATTAGGAATCAATGAATTATCTTGTAGGGGTTATGCGTAGAATCATTTTTAGCTCGATGTTGGCATTTGGAATTTTGAGCTTACAGGCTCAAAATAAAACTACTCTTATTCGAAACGTTCAGTTGATAGATGGTATGGGTCTACCTGCCAGACTTGCCGACGTTAGAATCAAGGGTAATCAAATAGAAGCCATAGGAAAATTGAAAGTCTTGCCTGATGAAACCATTATTGATGGCAAAGGTCAGGTATTAGCACCGGGCTTTATTGATACGCATAGCCATGTTGGGGGTTCCTTGAAAAAACATCCAGATGCTTTAGCAGACCTGAACCAAGGTGTAACCACCATAATTGGAGGTCAGGATGGCTCGGGCGATGGTATTGAAAGTATTCAGTCTGGCATAAAACAAATTCCAATTGCTGTGAATTGGGCTACTTATACTGGGCATACTGATTTGCGTGAAGCTGTGATGGGAGAAAAGAATTTAGGCAGGGCTGCTTCTGATGCAGAGATTAAACAGATGCAAGTATTGTTGGAACAAGAAATGCGTAAAGGCTCATTAGGACTATCCACTGGTTTGGAATATGCGGGCGCTTATTTCTCTTCCAGAAAAGAAGTGATTGAACTTGCCAAAACGGCTGCAGCTTTTAAGGGCAGATACATGAGTCATTTGCGTAGTGAAGACGTGGCGCTGGCAGATGCACTTGATGAAATCATAGACATCGGCCGACAGGCCAAACTTCCTGTTCAAATTTCGCATTTTAAACTAGCACTCAAAGATGATTGGGGAAAGTCACCTCAAATATTGGCTCAACTACAAAAAGCTAGAGAAGAAGGAATTGATATTACAGCGGACTGTTATCCCTATGATTTTTGGTCAAGCACTATTAAAGTCTTGTTTCCAAAAACAGACTATACCAATGCACAGAGTGCACAGTATGCGGTGGACCATACATTTGATGCCGATAAATCTATTGTTACCAGGTTTGCTGCCAATCCTGCCTACGCTGGAAAAACAGTAACAGAAATAGCGGCCATGCGCAAAGAAAGCGCAGCGCAAACCATCATGGGTTTGATTGCAGAATCAACTGCTTATGGAAAAGCGCACCCAGAAGCAAGTGGATTGGAAGGCATTATGGGAAAGTCCATGACCGATGAAGACGTGGTGAATATTCTAGCTTGGTCACATACCAATATTTGTTCCGATGGCTCTTATGGTGGTCACCCCAGGGGCTTTGGTTCATTTACTAGGGTTCTTGGTCATTATGTTCGAGAGCAGAAAATCATGAGCCTTGAAACTGCCATTCAAAAAATGACCGGTTTAGCGGCAGAACAAACTGGGATTAAAAATAGGGGCATTATTGCAACAGGATATTTTGCGGATTTGGTATTGTTTGATCCTGCTACTGTAAAAGATAATGCATCAGTAAAAACGCCACAGGCCTTATCTACAGGAATTCATAAGGTATGGGTAAATGGGGTATTGGTTTATGAGAACCAAGCCCATACCAAAAAATATCCAGGGGTCTTTATTAGCAAGTAAAGATGATTGGTGACAATTTTAATGTTTTTACCTTTTGAGTTTTTGAATTTTGATTTTATTATAAATGAAGGAAAATAAAAATTTACCCAAAGCCATTGTACTAACCAATGGATTGCTCACACACTCAGATGCCAAAACTGCGCATGGATTAATTCGTGGCTCAGAAAGATTTGAAGTAGTTGGCGTGATTGATCCGTTGGAAGCAGGTAAGGATGCTGGTGAAGTTTTGGATGGCAAAAATAGAAATATACCTGTATTTGCAACTGTTTCAAAAGCATTGGAAGTTATTGATGGAATTCAATACTGCATCATTGGCATTGCCACCGTGGGAGGAAAATTACCAGATGACTTTTTACCTGTCTTAGAAACCTGTATCAGAAATGGCATTTCAATTGTAAATGGTTTGCATGAGTTTCTCTCTGATTTTCCCAAGATACAGGCATTGGCCAATGAATTCCATGTATCATTAATTGATGTTAGAAAACCCAAAGCCAAAAAGGATTTACATTTTTGGACAGGTGAAATTTTTAAGATCAAGACACCCATTATAGCAGTAATTGGTATGGATTGTGCTATGGGCAAACGAACCACTTGCAGACTGATTAGACAAGCATGTGAGTCAGAAGGGATGAATGCTCAAATGATCTATACTGGTCAAACAGGTTGGTTGCAAGGGGGGAAATATGGATTTGTATTTGACAGTACTTTGAACGATTTTATTCCAGGTGAATTAGAGCACGCAATTCTAACTTGTAATCAAGAAACAAATCCTGATTTGATTTTATTAGAAGGTCAGTCTGCTTTACGCAATCCCAGTGGGCCCTGTGGGTCTGAACTATTGGTTTCTGGCAATGCCAAACAAGTAGTATTGGTTGTTGCACCTAAGAGGATACATTATGAAGAACTTCCTGAATGGGGAGAGATTCCATCCATTGCTTCTGAGATAGCTTTGATTGCCATGTATGGCTCTAAGGTAATTGCACTTGCTATTAACACCGAACATTGCAGCATTGAAGAAGCTTTTCAATACCAAAAATTATTGGAACAGGAATTTGGAATCCCTATATTGCTGCCAATACAAGAGGGCGTTAGTAAACTAATGCCAGTTTTGAAAACCCTTGTTAACTTCTAGCATGAGAATCAAATCTTTACATACTAGTTTACACCAGCTTCCACTAACCAAACCTTATACCATTGCTTACAAAACTATGGTAGATACAGAGATTGTATTACTTGAAATAGAATTGGAAAATGGATTAATTGGGCTTGGTGCTGCTAATCCTTTTGAAGACGTAGTTTGTGAAACACCCCAACAAACTTTTGCACTTTTGCAATCTGGATATCTTGACAGATTTATTGGTAAAGACATTGAAGATTTTTTAGACTTAATCACTCAAGCAGCTGGTCATTTTGACCACAAACCTGGAGCCCTTTCTGCCATTGACATTGCGCTGCATGACCTTTATTGTAAGTACAAGGGAATCTCTGTTTTAGATTTTTACGGAAAATGCATACAAGCTTTACCAACTTCAATTACTATTGGCATTAAACCAGTAGCAGAAATGTTAGAAGAAGCAAGGAGATATGAACAACTTGGATTCAAAATTCTAAAAATTAAAACTGGTTTGAATGTTGAAGAAGACATTGAACGAGTTACTAAAATAAGTGAACTTTTTAGCAATAAAATGTTGATTAGGGTAGACGCTAACCAAGGTTACTCTTTAGAAAACCTGCGCAAATTCATTCATGCTACACAGCACTTGAAATTGGAACTGATTGAACAACCACTAGGAGTAGGAGAAGAAGCCGCTCTGTTATTACTAACAGCATCAGAACAGAATATGATTGTTGCTGATGAATCACTGATTAATTTAAAATCTGCCATTAATTTATCCGCTGCACCACAACCCTATGGGGCTTTTAATATCAAACTCATGAAAAGTGGTGGCATCAAAGGTGCCAAAGCCATGGCAGGTATTGCAGCTAATGCAGGTATTGATTTATTTTGGGGATGCAATGATGAAAGTATCATCAGCATTACGGCAGCTCTACATTGTGCCTATTCCTGCAATAATACCAAGTGGCTTGATTTGGATGGAAGCTTTGATATTGCCAAAGATTTGGTGGAAGGTGGGTTCCAATTAAAAGATGGATACCTACATCCAATTGGACTTCCTGGGCTGGGACTCAAAAAAATTATTTAATCCTTATTTTACCAGCAAGAGAATTAAAGGTGCATCAAGTGTTGGACTATTTTCTGCAGAAATCATTATTTTATTCTAGGACTTTGAAAACCTAATTTTTTCAACCCAATTTTAATTTCTGGGCAACTCATAAATAAATCCCAAAGCAATCCACTACGGTAATTTTCCATCATGACAACAATGGGACCCTGGTCAATGGCTAGATATCGTGGCAGATACCAATTATCTTTTACACTAAAAGCATCGTAAAATCCATATTCCCCAAATAGTTTGTCTTTTTTGGTGGTATACCAATGCTTCATAGCCGCCATAGATTGTTTGGGTGTATATGGGAAAGAGGAAAGTGCAGCTGTAGGAGTGATTACACCCAAATCATCTTGCATTGATGGTCTGTGTGCGGCATAGCCATTCACTGAATAACTAGCGGTAAGACCCCAATTATTGGGGCCATACTCTTTAAACTTGCCAGGGTTATCTACACACCATTGATAGTTGATCAATGACTGGTTGGTGTTTTCTTTCCAATAATCGGCATAGGTGTCTCTTAATCCCCTGGGGTCTAAACCTAAATAAGAATACTGTGACCAAAACAAAGGTCCTCCATTCACTTCATTGCCTTGATGATGTAACTGCAGTGAGAACCCTGCATACCGTACACTATCTGCTTTTATATTACCATTATTTGCCCATCCTTGATGATACACTTCTGAAGAAACACCATGGGTGGGCGAAGAAGCTGCCAACACATACATGATCAAACACTCATTATAACCTCTAACTGGAAAATTCATTTGCCAGGCATAGTCAGGACTCCAATGCCAATACAATACATTTTGACCATTTCTATACCAATCAAAATCTACTTCCTTCCATAATTTATCGGCCCTAGCGGCCAAGGCTTTTTCAGCTGAAGTGCCATTTTGAAAATATTGTCTTAGACAAAGTAAACCTTGAAGCATATAGGATGTTTCTACTAAATCACCTCCATTGTCTTTGGTACCAAATGGTCTCACTTTTCCAGTTTCACCATACCACCAATGTGGCCAAGCCCCTTTGAATCTGTCTGCAGTTTCTAGAAAATGTAAAATCTTGTCTAAGCGTTCCACTCCTTCTTTTCTGCTAATATACTTCCTCTCAATTCCCACTAATAAAGCCATCACACCAAAACCAGATCCACCACTGGTAACAGTTGATTGGTCATTTTCAGGGTAAATCCCATCCATATGAATTCGCTCTCTTCCCATGCCACTATTGGGCTCGGCGCCTTTTCTAAAGTATTCAAAACTGGCTTGTTGCACTTGGTTAAAAACGGTTTCCTCCTCTCTATTAATAAATTTCTTAACCGTTTTGTTGGTCTGAGCAAATGGGGCATTTGCAATCCCATAAATAATCAAGTAGCTAATCAGTAATATTTTTTTCATACAATGGCCTATTAAAGAAAAATACAACAATCAATTAGAATACTAGTCAGTTTACACTAGAGGGTATCAAATTTAAAATATCCCAAATGCAATTCGTCCTGAATGGCTTCTTGTATTGGGGTCAATTCAATGCTGTATTGCTCTTTGGTCAATTTAGGTAGCACTTCATCAATGGTATACAGATCATCCACGTCTATTCCGTATTTGTCATCCACATGAGAATTAGCACCTTCAAAATGGGTATGTTTAAAAAAAGCTGTTTGTTTGGCTTGTTGAATAGCCGCGGCTTTGTCCTTTGCTGCCACCACCATTTTATAGTGAAACTCATCAAACTCGTCTTTTTTGTATCCTCCCAGATTAATAAAAAATAGCTGGCGCGATGCTGCAGTTGTTTGACTGCCTCTAGGAACAATATTTATTTGCTGCCCATCTACTTGATTTACTTCTCTAAATCCATCAATATGCATTTTGCCCTTGGCCTCTGGCCAAAACTGATTGAACTGAGGAATCAACTCCTTTAAAGATTCTGCAATCCCAAAAAACATATCGTGTTGCTCCGTATGTCTACCCTTGGGTTTGCCCCCTAATAATACCATGTATAATTTCAATGCCATAAGTTTCAATTGGATATGAAATTAAGTTTAATTCAGATACCTGATTCCTTATTGTTATAACATGATCATTTTTATTATATTTATTTAGTACTCAAATTTCATGCTTACAAAATGCAAATAAATTCTCCATCAACAAGAATCCAATCAGTAGATTTTTTTAGAGGCATTACCATGTTCCTCTTAGCGGGTGAAGCAAGTGGTTTGTATGAACACTTAAGAGCATCTGATTGGGTTTTGGTAAAAGGTCTTGGTCAAAGATTGGATCATCATGAGTGGCATGGACTTTATTTTTGGGATTTGATTCAACCCTTTTTTATGTTTATAGTGGGGGTGTCTATTCCCTTTGCTGTGGCTAATAGGCAAAAAGCAGGCGAATCGGTTAAAACCATTACCCAACACGCATTTAAGAGAGCAGGTTTATTGTTGTTCTTTGGATGGGGTTTGTATTTTGTAAACGCAGGTCACTTGGTTTTTAGGTTTCAAAATGTGTTGGCACAATTATCCGTTACTTATCTAGTAGCATTTTTAATCAGAGACAAATCCTTCAAATTTCAACTGGGTTTTTCTTTAATCCTGCTTTTATTGATTGACCTTGCTTACAGGTATTTTCCAGTTGAGGGATTTAACCATCCTTGGGTGCCTTATGAAAATTTGGGAGCATGGTTTAACAATACCATTGAAGGAGTAGAGAAAGCTTCTATCTGGTCAAGTTTAAATGCGGTTTCTACAACGGCCCATACTATTTGGGGCGTGCTTTGTGGCAAATTATTGATGCAAGAAAAACCTGTTCAGGAAAAAGTTCAAAGCCTAGTGCTAGCTGGCGTTTTTTGTATGCTATTCGGTTATAGTTTAGACCTATTAGACATTACACCCATCATTAAAAAAATAGCTACAAGTTCTTTTGTTTTTGCCAGTGGCGGATGGGCAATATTGGTATTATCCTCTTCCTATTGGTTAATAGATGTACAACTTCAATTTACCAAGGGCGCCAAATTCTTTATCATTGTAGGGTCCAATAGTTTGTTTATCTATTTGTTTTTCAAAATTGGTGGGGCTGAAATATTGCATCATATATTGGAGCCCTTTGTCAAACTCTTATTTGCTTGGTGTGGAGAATACAGTGCCAAGATACTCACAAGCTGTTCCGTTTGGTTGGCCATGTGGGGCATCTGTTATTGGTTATACCAGAAGAAAATATTTTTTAAATTTTAGCGCCCTTTTTCTCAGCCGTTTCTTTTGTCTTTACTTTTTGCTCTGTATCAGCTAATAGTTTGTCTAATGCTTTTCTATCTAGGTAAACGCCTTTTCTAATCAGGCTATTGATTTTTTGGGTGTTCTCAATATTGGCTAGTGGATTGGCGTCAAGGATTAAAAGGTCTGCCATTTTATTAGTAGACACTGCCCCAAAGTCTTTTGACAAATTGAAAAATGCAGGACCATTGATCACCGATGCTTTGAGGGCTTCATGAATGGGTAAACCATAATGCACCATCATGGCCATTTCATGGTGCAAACCAATGCCGGGATAATTATAAGAATTCAAATAACCAGCATCGGTACCCGCCAAGAAGGGAACACCAGCTTGATGCAACCAAGGAATTAAATGGGCAGCGGTTTCAAAGTTTTGATGTCTTGCAGCAATGGCAGCAGCATTATCCTTGGAGGCCCTATCTACTCTCCAATGATAGGTTCTCTTTAGTTCTGGTCCTAGGTATTTTAAATAGTCATCTTGTTGGTGATTGTCTTGATCAAGATAGGCTACCACACGTGATCCATTCATAGTGGGCACTACCGCAGTTCCATTGGCGGCTAGCATTTTGAATTTACGAATGGCTGTAGCAGAATCCATGGTTTGCATCAGTTGTTCATTGGCATCTTTAGCACTAATGGTTCCTTGTCTGCGGGCTAGTGTTATGCGTTCTTCCTCTTTTGATGCAGCTCTTAATAAATAAGACAAATGCTCCACAGTAGACAGGCCTGCGTCAGATAATTCATTCAATGTATACTGAACAGGCGCGTGCCCCGATACCTTCCAACCCCTTTTTCTGGAAGCTTTAATGGAGGCTAAAAAAAGTGCTGGATCCAAGGCATTGTCTGTAATCTTGATAAAGTCTACTTCTAATTTTTTCAAAGAATCCAAAGCCAGGTTCATTTCTGTTTCATTGGCTATTTCTAAATCTCCAGGCCAAATTGATTTTGGGCCTTCTAATTTGGGGCCTGATGTAAAGATGGTAGGTCCCTCTAATTTGCCTGCAGCGATGGCTTTTTTCCATGCCAATAATTCAAGACTAATATCGCCCGCGCAATCCCTTACAGCTGTAACACCTGCTGCTAAATAAAGAGGTAATAACCATTTGTTTTCTTCCTTTAAAGTATCCCCACCAAAATGCACGTGCATATCCCAAAGTGATGGCATGATATATTTTCCCGTAGATGGAATCAACTGTTGGGCTTGGTATTTTTTCCCAATGGCATTTGCTCCTACTTCTATGATCCGGTCTTTTGCAACCACCACTGTTTGATGCGTAATCAATTTATTATTGGCTACATCTACAATAGTAATATCATGTAAAATCAAGTCTGCTTTTTTAAGCTGGGCATTTGCGCTATTAAAACATAAAAGGATGCTCAAAATCAGGACGGTCTTCATGCCAAAAATTTCTTGAATGTACAGAATTAGACTCTAGCAGAGAATTAGAAAATGAGTACATTACTGAGTACTACTTCAATGGCCTATATGAAAAAGACAATTTAAATCTTTTATATTTTGCCTGGGCAGGGACAACCACGGAAGCTTTAGGCAAAGGAACTTATTATCGTATTCAAGGTCCGGGAATACTCATTGAATATGACAATACACAGAATAAGGCCAACCATGTTCATTCTGTATTACGAGACCTGAAAAATGATTTTGGGGGAGACCTTTTATTGGAACACTATCAAAAAAGCCACAAATAATATTTTAGCAAATGGCAACCTGATATATAGTTTTCCCGTAAGAAGTGGAAATAAAACCCACTATGTTGAAACCAACAACCAAAATTGCGATACTATTATTGATGGTATCTACTGCTTTATTTTCTTGCAAAAAGAATGAAACCGTTCCAGATCCTACAGTTGTAAAACACTGGATGATAACACTTTCTGCTAAAAACGAAGTACCAGCACCTGCTGGTAGAAATGAATCAGGATCTGCCATGCTAGAACTGTTAACCGATGGTTCTCTCAGGTATAGTATTAGTGTTACCGGATTGGCTAGCGGAGACGCACTAACCAATTCTCATATTCACGTGGGTAATGTAATTACTAGCAGTGGTGTGATTTTAGACTTGAAACCAAGTTTTAGCAACGGTACTGCTACGGCCATCATTAGCGGATTGCGTTCCACTTTTATTGATAGTTTAAAAGATGACAGTAAGGAACTTTACTTAAACGTACACTCCAGTCAAGCTCCTGCAGGAATAGTAAGAGGACAATTAAATAAAGTAATTGAACTGGCTACAGATGTTGCATTGAGCCCAGCAAATGAAGTACCTGCTGGCACTAGTACTGCTACTGGATTGGCCATTATTAGAGTTACCTCAGACAAACAATTATATGCTAGGTTAACCGTATCCAATCTAGAAACCAGTGATGCCCTTACTGCTGCACATATTCACAAAGGAGCTGCTGGTGTAAATGGTTCAGTGATGGTAGGTATTTATGGTGCAGGATCTGAATTTGGTACTACTAAGATTTTGTCAATAGACGATGCAACACTGACTTCATTAAAAAATGACGCACTTTATGTGAATGCACATAGCACGGCTAAACCTGCTGGTATTGTTCGAGGACAAATTAGATAAACTTTCCCCCGCTACTTATAAAAAAGGACCCCCGCAAAATGCGGGGGTTCTTTTTTTGCGGTTATTTTTTCTTTTTGTATTCCAGTCCTTCTTTAAACTTAAATAATCCATAACCAGGACCCTTAAGATTTCCAGGAACATCTGATAATTGTTTTTCAACCACTGCCTCAGAAATTGGGGTTGTAAAAGGCATTTTTCCTGTGGGATGAAACCTACCTGACACTATATCTAATAGGGCATCAGGGGTAGTGCCAAAACTTGCAAGCACCGCTTTGATATTGGGCTTGGTGGCATTATTATAAATTTCATCAATGACCCAAGGATTGGTATAATTGATGGCAAGAACTGTTGGTTTTTTAGCCATCAATCCTTTTACATATTCCACGTCTATGGCATTTTTGGAAAGGGATAAATAAATGGGTGAACCATCTGATCCAAACAAAGATTTTCCACCGGGGTGTAACCATAGTAAAATCAGATCCGCTTCTTCTGGTGTTTTTACAAATTCCAAATTAGGATCCGCGTTAGCTGGTTGGTATACCGTACTGGGGCTTCCACCACGTTTTTGAACATAGGTTTCAAAATAAACCTTGGTCTTTGGTTTTAAAGGAAGTGCTTCTGATTCATTTCTAAGCAATACAATAGATTTACGCATGGCGATATCGGCCTTGGCCTGAAATTCTTTATTGCCCACAAATTGTTCTGCCTTGTCTGCATCTACATAGGGGTTTTCAAAAAGACCCAAAGTAAATTTCTCCATGAGCAATTTGTATACTGAGCTATCAACCATTTGCAGATACTGTGGCCCAGACTTAACTGCTTCCATGAGTTTTGAAGGGTCTGCTGTGCCAGAGTAAATATTTACACCGGCTTCCAATGTGCGTTTGTACCTTTCCACAATGGTTAGATTTTCTGCACCCCAAGGCATCATTTCAATGGGTCCAGTATCAGAATTGATAATGCCTTTAAATCCAAGACTGTCTCTTAGTAAGTCTTTGATCACTGCTTTATTATAGGCATAAGCAATTTTTTCATACTTGGTATCTAAGGGCATAGAATAGTAGGGCATAATAGCCGATGTTCCAGCTTTGATGGCTGCATGAAATGGAATTAAATTGTTTTTGAACATCCCTCCAGGAAAGTGCTCATATTTTCCCCAGTCAAAATGCGGATCTTGCCCACCAACACCTGCACCGCCTCCAGGAAAATGTTTGGTTGTTAATGCTATAGAACTATTGGACAATTTGTTTCCTTGAAAACCCAATACCACTTCGGTGATCATTTTAGCTACCCAGTTAGCATCTTCTCCAAAAGTTCCTTCTATTCTTTGCCAACGTGGTTCCGTACTTAAATCTGCCATATACATATAGCCTTTGCGCAGACCAACCGCTGCCCATTCTTGGCGGGCAATATTTGCAAAGGTTCTTACAATGGACAAGTCATTCATGGCTGATAAACCTAATTCCCCGGGCCAGGTTGAAAAGACTGTTTTGCCAACACTCAAGCCTACAGAAGCATCTTTGGTAATATGGTTTCTAGGATTAGAAGCTATGATGGCTGGAATTCCCAATGGTTCTGATTCACAAAGGGCTTGCAATTTATTGGCCCATTCTGCCATGGTTTTTGCAGGCGCATTGGCCCTAAGAATAAAATGGCGTAAATGAAAATCCTTAACACCCTTGCTTGATCCAGCAGACATCATCATTTCTACCGGCAGTGGTTTACGCGTAAACATATTGTTTTTTTGTACCTGATCTTCTTCATTGAAATCACTGGTAATTGGGGCAGGCGCAGCTCCAGGTTCTGTTCCCCTATCATTTTTCATTCTGGCAGTACTAATGAGCATAAACCCTACTTTTTCCTCCAAACTCATTTGAGAAAGCAGGTTTTTGGAGCGTTGATCATTAGAAAGACGCCAGTCTTCATAGGCATCCAATTTTCCGTTTTTATTTAAATCTTTAAACTTTAGCTCATTTGATGTTATTAGACCAACGGATTTTGTTCCAAGATCTGGTTGTTTGGTTTGCTGTGAAAATGACATCAAACTGGTTAACAAAAGGGTTCCTGTAAAATGGAGGATTTTTTTCTTCATGGCAGTGCTTTACGTAAACAATTTACAATTTTAGATACGCTTTGGCTGATTTACTCTAGAAAATCGGTGAACTAAGAAGCGATATTTAAGAAAACGATTTCGTTGAGCGTAACTACTTTAAGATTCATTTATATAACTTTTTGAGCAAAATTTAATGTCAAAACATCAATGTTAATGTCTTAATTTTCCAAGCTTGAATAATTGATACTTTAGAACTGAATTGCCCCCATGCACCAGCTTCTGCAAATACAGATTGAAAAATTTTTGCCCCCTAATTACCTTGAAAACAAGGAAATACGGTCTTTTATTGACGTGGTCAATAAATCCTATTACAGTTTTGAAAACGAACATCAACTTACTAATCGGGCTTTTGAAGTTTCTGACAAGGAAAATTTAGAAGCAAATGCCATTTTGAAAGAGGTAATTAGTAAAAGGGAGGCTTCCATTGACAATCTTAAGGAATCCATCCATCTTATCAAAGACATTCATCACAGAATTGAAGAAGAAGATATTTTGGTGCTCTCCAATTTTGTGAAAAATGAATTAATCAAGAGAAGTAATGCTGAGTCAGTATTCTCATCCATTATCAACAATCTTAAATCTGGTATATTACTTGAAAATGAAAAACAAAAAGTACTTTATTGTAATAATCAATTTAGTAGTTTGTTTGGGTTAGATCAAGAGAAGCAAAAATTACAAGGAAATAATTTTATTCCTAAGTTGCTTCAAATAAGCAATTTGTTTTTACACCCAGAGACCTTCTTAAAAAGGGTTGAGCAAATCATGAGTAATAGGAAAAACATTGCTTCTGAGATCCTTGAAACCAAAGATGGTAAATTTTTAGAAAGATCTTATGCTTCTATTCATCATAATGGTGAATTTAAAGGCCATTTTTGGAACTATACAGATATCACAGAAAAGAAAAAAGCAGAATTAGAAGTTATTAAACAGAAACAGTTTTATAGCGATATCCTTGATAATATACCTGCAGATTTAGCCGTTTTAGATAGTTCACAAAAATACATTTACCTAAACTCCAGTGCCATTAAGGACAAATCATTGAGGGAATGGATGATTGGTAAGGATGATTTTGATTTCTTTAAATTAAAGAATAAAAATCTTGAAATTGCCGTTCGCAGAAAAGAATTCTTTCAAAAAGCCATATCTGACAATAAAGTATTTGAATTTATAGACGAACATCAAAATGGAAATTCAACAAACTATGTGCTTAGAAAATATCACCCCTATTTTGAAGAGAACGAATTAAAATTTATGATTGGCTATGGTATGGATATTACTTCGGTTAAAAAAGTAGAATTAAAACTTGAAAAAACATTAAACTTACTAAAAAGGACCAATGAAGAATTGGAAAAATTTGCTTACGTGGCTTCTCATGACTTGCAAGAACCTTTAAGAATGGTTACTAGTTTTCTTCAACTGCTTAAAAAGAAATACAGTAAGGATTTAGATGAAAAAGCTTTGACCTATATCCATTATGCAGTAGATGGTTCAGAAAGAATGCGCCAAATTATTTTGGATTTATTAGAATTCTCTAGGGTTGGTAAATTAGGTGAATATGAAATGGAAGACCTTGATTTGAATCATTTATTAGATGGAATTTTAAAGCTTCAAATGCAACAGATAATGGATACAGAAGCTGAAATTAAATATGGTTCTCTTCCAATTATTAGAAGTTTGAGAATCCCTTTAGCACAAGTTTTACAGAATCTTGTTAGTAATGCCCTCAAATATAAAAAAGAAGGCATAGCACCCCTTTTAGAAATTGCAGTTTTAAATAAGGATAAAGATTGGGAATTTTCGTTCAAAGACAATGGTATTGGTATTCATCCAAGATATTTTGAAAAAATCTTTGAGATTTTTCAAAGGCTGCACGACAATAATACCTTCTCTGGAACAGGAATTGGACTATCAGTAGTTAAAAAAACCATTGAAAGTTTGGGTGGGAAAATTTGGCTTGAATCAGAAGAGGGGGTTGGTACTACTTTCTTTTTTACAATTCCAAAAAAACTAAAAGATGGGTATCGTTTGAGTGATTTGAAAGAACTAACTGAATTAAAAAACAGCTAAACATCTTTTTCTTCAAAAGAAATTTGCAAGTGTTTGATACTTGTTACAACCTTTCTGCAAACCACAGCAGCATTTTCTAACATTCGTTTTGATGCTTTGGCTGTATCTGTGGCTTCATATTTATCGGAGAGATACACTACTTCAGAAATACCAGATTGAATAATGGCTTTACTACACTCGTTACATGGAAATAGGGCAGTGTAAATTCGGCAACCGGCTAAATCCATGCCTATATTATTTAGAATTGCATTCAGTTCTGCATGGCATACATAAGGATATTTTGTCTCCAAGAATTCGCCTTGCTTGTTCCAAGGAAAATCATCATCACTACAACCTGCTGGAAGTCCATTATATCCTGTACCCACAATCCGATTTTTCTTGTTGACAATACAAGCACCCACTTGTGTATTAGGATCCTTGCTTCTTTTAGCTGATAGAATAGCTACACCCATAAAATACTCATCCCAAGAAATATAGTTGTTTCGCTTTTTCACAAAGTTGGTTTTTGGTACTGTGATAATCACGAATTTATGTTATTTTGGCACTATAACATTGCAAATACTATCATGAAAAAAATCACCCTAAGTTTGTTTGCAGCCTCCACCTGCTTACTGGTTCTCAGTTGTAAAACTGGCCCACAAAAAGAAACCGTCAAAGACACTAGTACTACAGGGCCTGTTGAAACCCGAGCATCCAAATCTGGATACAAACCCGCTTTTGAAGGCCAAACTAGAATTAATCGAGTAAAGACAACTACAGCTTATCAAGTAGAAAGAATTGCTGAAAAAATTGGCAACCCTTGGGCAGTTATAACTACACCAGATGGAAGATTACTCATCTCTGATAGATCTGGCTATATTAGTTTGTTTGGCGCAGATGGAAAATTGATCAAAAAAATTACGGGTCTACCAGCTGTTGAATTCAAAGGTCAGGGTGGACTATTAGACTTGGCGTTGGATCCAGACTTTGCAAAAAATAAAACCCTTTATTGGAGTTTTTCACAAAAATCTGGACAGGGCAATTTGACTGCAGTAGCAAAAGGAGTGCTCTCAGCTGATGAAAGCAAAATTGAAAATCCAGTGGTTATTTTCCAAGCTACCCCTGATTTAAACAGTGAATTACATTTTGGTTCTAGATTGTTATTTGATAAGGACGGCAATTTATTTGTGAGTGCTGGCGAAAGATCCATTTTAGATGGGAGAAAGCAGGCACAGTGGTTAAATTCTGGATTAGGTAAGATTTTTAAAATTACCAAAGATGGAAAACCCGCTACAGGAAATCCTTTTATTGGCGTGGCCGATGCTAAACCAGAAATCTATTCGTATGGACATCGCAATCCCCAAAGTCTAGACATTCATCCTATAACCGGAGAATTATGGGAAGCAGAATTTGGACCACAGGGTGGCGATGAATTAAATAGGATTCAACCTGGTAAAAACTATGGATGGCCCACCATCACTTATGGTCTGGAATATGATGACCGTAAAGTAGGTGATGGTATTCAACAAAAAGATGGCATGGAACAACCCGTATATTATTGGGAACCTGTACTTTCTCCAGGCGGCATGGTATTTTATACTGGTGATGCCATTCCTGAATGGAAGAACAATCTATTTATTGGGGGTTTAAGTAGCACCCATATTGCCCGATTGGTTATTGAGAACAACAAAGTAGTTGGTGAAGAAAGATTAATTGAAGACCAGCACGAGCGTATCCGCGATATTACCCAATTAAATGGAGCTCTCTATGCCATCTCAGACGGAGGCATTCTTTTCAGAATAAGCAAAAAATAAGTTAAGAAATAAAAAAAATTAAACCTGCGGATCAACTGGTGGTCATAGTTAAAATTGAAAACTATGAAACAGTTGATCCGCTTTTTTTTATTAGCAATGGCCATCAGTGTTGCAGGCACCACCATGGCACAAGACAGTAGTAAGGCAAAAGCCAAAAGAAGCCCTGAAGAATTGGCTAAAATGCAGACACAGCAGCTCAAGCGAAAATTGTCATTAACTGCAGAGCAAGAACCCAAAGTGTCCGCAACTATATTGGATTTCTCTACCAAACTTGTTGCAACAAGAGATAGCAAAGGAGGCAAGATGAAAAAAATGCAAGAAGTAAAACAATTGAATGACGCCAAAGATCTTTCCATGAAAGCAATTCTTACAGAACAACAATATTCAGACTACTTAAAACTCATGGAAGAGCAAAAAGAAAAAGTAAAGGAAAAACGCGGTGGTCAAAAACCTAGAAGATAATTATCCGTCTATTTTCTCCAAACTAAATAAAGACTCAACAGGTTTTGAAAGGGCCCTAGAAAGTTTTAGAACTAGTATGGCCGATGGAATATATTTACCCGTTTCAATGGCAAAAATGGTTTGCCTAGATACACCAATAGTTTCAGCCAAAGCCTGTTGAGTTATTCCTATTTCCAATCTTTCTTCCCTAATATTATTCTTCATTTGCTTGCAACTTGTTTTTAAGAATGGAAAATTGAAAGCAACTGATATAAGAAAACCAAAAAAGGAAAATAGAAGCAATTAAAAATAATTCAAGACCAGCATCACCTGATGGCTCTTTCTTAAACAAGAACATATATAAAAAGGCAATTAAGAAAAAAGTCATTTGTACAAAAGCTGCCAACTGAAAGGATTTCAAGCGCAGATCGGCAACATATTCGTCTTCTTCTTTCTCCTTAGAAAATACTAGAAAAAACATACCTAATAGGCAGCTGAAAAATGAAATGGTTAAAATAGTCACTTTAATCAGATGAATATTGGTAGGTTCTAAACCATTTAAATAAGTTGACAACTTTGATTCAGATAAATTCAACTGTGACCAAATCCAAATAAACAACCCCACAGGCATCATCACTGCACCAATAGGTTTAAACCTATATGGCAAAAGAAAGCTTCTTTGCATTTTTTTCTTAAAACTAAGAAAGATTGCAATGTAAAGCTAACTTTACATTGTTAAAATTCAATCCAGTCTTCAAAGGGTATTATTTTCTCCAATCCCAAAGGACAATATCCCATGCAATACCGCCATAACTAAGGGTGTCAATGACTTGGTAGCCGGTATTTTTGTGTGCTTTTAAGGAGCGGGCATTGGCTTGGGCAACATCCGTGATACAAAAATCAAATTGGTCTTCTAGGCATGATTTAAAATGTCCATAGAGTTGTTGCACCAATCCTTGTCCACGATAGTCTTTGGCAATACAAAGTTGACCTACTACTACATATTTAGAACCCTTGAGTAGTTTTGATTCAAAAAGGGTTATGTCAATGGTATTAAACAAATCGGCCAATAAATCATGTTCCGCCCTTACTGCTTCAGTAGCCACTAGCGCATACCCAACCACTTTATTACCGTCTTTAGCAATAATGCTTGGGGCTGCATGATGCATGGTCTTTAGAAATTCCAAACTATATTCTGCCATTAGAAAACCCTGGCTGGCCGCTTCTGTTGCATCAATATGCTTACGCAGATTTTCTGCTTGTAATTGCTGAATGCCTAGTAATTCTTCTGGATGAGTAACCCGGGTAATTTGGACCATTCTCTGTTTTTTGCCGGAATCTAGGGTTTCCGAATGATGTGACGATGGATTAAAATTAAGAAAAGCGCTTTAAAAATCGCTTTGTGATTCAAATTCAATCTGATAGCCAAAATTATCTGGAATATAAAGGGCTAAGAATTATATTTGGTTATGCTGCAACGGTTTATCCCTAAAACACTGTTTTTGCTGCTTTTTACTTTGCCCATTGTTGCAAACGCACAATTGAACAAAGAAATTGACAGCCTAAAGTCACTACTCAAAAATAGTAGGCAAGATACCTTTCAAGTAAATACCTTGAACAAGATTGCCTATCGGTATTCAACAACGGATTCTGTCAATACTTTTTCTTATGCCAATCAGGCTGAAGAAAAAGCCAAATCACTGAAATTCAAACCCGGTCTGGCTGGTTCATTAGACGTAAAGGGTAATTTCTTTTTGTATAAAACCAATCCACTAAAAGCCTTGCCTTTTTTTCAAGAATCCTTGATTCTTTGGACAGAACTCAAAGATGAAAACCAACAAGGCCTCACTTATAGAAATATTGGCCAGGCTTATTTACTCATGCAACAATACGCCAATGCAATAGCAGCTTTGGAAAAAGCAGAAAAGATTTTCCTGAAAACAAAGAATCAAAAAGGTTTATCAGCTACCTATCATGCATTGGGTTTAATGTACAATGAAAAAGGAGAAAAAGACGTAGCCATTGACTATATGGTCAAGTCTTTGAAAATTCAAGAAGCAAACCATGATAAGGATATTGCCGGTACATTGAATAATCTGGGCAAGCTTCATATGGATATCAAAAATTATCCTGAAGCCATTAAATATTATAACCTATGTATTGATAATGCAAGTAAAAATAATGACTATAGGAATATTGGTATTTCACAGATCAATCTTACCAATGTTTATGTAAACCAACTAGACTATCCAAGAGCACTTGAATATCTTGAAAAAGCCAAAGTTAATTTTGAAAAATCAAATTTTAAAAGGGGCGTAGTAGTATGCTATAATAATCTGGGAGCCATTAATATTCGCTTGGAGAAATATGAAGACGCCATACCGCATCTAAAAAAAGCCTTAGAAATAAGTCAGGAAAATCAATCCAAACAAGGTGTGGCATTGGTTCAACAAAATATTGGCCATGCCTATACCTTACTAAAAAAATATCCTGAAGCACTCAACTGGTTGGTAGAAGCAGAAAAAACCGCAGTTCAATTTGGCGCAGATGAATACACATTTGGAGAGATCTATAATCATCGTGCTATGTTGGATTCTGGAATGGGTAATTATCAGGGAGCGTTTAATTATAGAAGTAAATACGTGGCCATTAATGACAAATCTTTGAATGAACGCGTAACCCGACAGGTGGCAGAAACGCAGACCAAATATGAAGTAGAGAAAAAGGAATTAAGGATTAGTTTATTAAACAAAGCTGATAGTATTAAAAGTTTGAAAATTAGCAACCAGCAACTGGCTTTACTAGATGCTGATTTACAAATTACACAGGACAGTTTGGAGCTCAGAACCAAAAATGAAATCATACTTCAAAATAGATTAGACAGTACACAAAAAGAAGAAAAAATCAGAACCCTTGATAACGAAAAGCGTATTCAATTATTAGTACTAAATTATCAGGAACTAGCCCTAACCAGACGTAATCAAACCATTATTGGTATTTCCATTCTTGCAGCATTATTATTGTTAAGTGGCTTTTTATATTACAGACAAAGAGTTGCCAGACAGGAACAACAGTCTCAAATAGCACTAGCAGAACAACAGGAAAAAGCCACTATTGCCATTATTGAAGCAGAAGAAAAAGAGCGCAAAAGAATTGCCAGTGATTTACATGATGGTGTAGGTCAATTAATGACTGCAGCTTGGATGAACCTGCAAGCATTAGATGAATCTATGAAAGATGAGCAATCACCAACTTATCCTATGTTTAATAAAACATTGGAACTGGTTAAAGAAAGTTGTAATGAAGTGCGTCAGGTAAGTCATAACATGATGCCGAATGCACTTTTAAGAAAGGGCTTGGTAAATGCGGTAAGAGAATTTATCTCTCAACTCAATACAGGAAAACTCAGTATTCATTTAGCAACAGAAGAATTAAAGAATCCGTTGCCCTCTCATATTGAAACCATTTTATACCGAGTTATTCAAGAAAGCGTGAACAATGTGGTTAAGCACGCACAAGCAAGCGTATTAGACATTTCCATTAATCAGGATAGTACTGGAATTGATGTCTTGATTGAAGACAATGGTAAAGGTTTTGACCCAAGTATCACAAGACCTACTGATGGTATTGGTTTACAGAATATCAGCTCCAGAATTCAGTACTTAAAAGGAACTGTAGAATGGGATTCTGCACCCGGAAGGGGAACTTTGGTGGCCGTTCATATTCCATTTAACGCCTAAGTATTTGTAAAATTATGAGATTTTAAAACTGAAATAATGCTTTGGTTGTAGTTTTGAATATCAAAAAATAGTGTACCTGATTTTCACTAACCTATCAATCATAGTAAATTGACTTCTCTGCTTTTCCAACCGTTTCAACTTAAATCTATCCAATTAAAAAATAGGATAGTAGTATCACCCATGTGTCAGTATTCTGCTATTGATGGCATGGCTAATGATTGGCACTTGGTTCATTTGGGTAGCCGAGCAGTTGGTGGTGCTGGTTTAATCATTGCAGAAGCCTGTGCCGTGGCGGCGGAAGGTAGGATTACCCCAAATGACTTAGGACTTTGGAAAGAGGAACATATACCAGCGCTTAAAAGGATCACTGATTTTATTAAGGAACAAGGTTCAGTAGCAGGCATACAATTGGCACATGCTGGAAGAAAAGCCAGCTTTCCGCAACCATGGGTAGGCACTGCATTATTATCCAAAGACCAAGGTGGCTGGGAACCTATTGCTCCATCTGCAATTGCTTTTAATGATAAATATGCTCTACCACATGCATTAACAACAGCAGAAATTACTGATTTGATTACCCAATTTGCTCAAGCAGCTGCAAGGGCACATCAAGCAGGGTTTCAATTGATAGAATTACACGCAGCACACGGCTATTTAATAAATGAATTTTTATCGCCATTAAGCAATCATAGAACAGATGAATGGGGTGGGAATTTTGAAAACAGATGCCGGTTTTTAATAGAGATAGTTAAAGCAGTTAAATTGGTATGGCCAGATGAGTTGCCCCTTTTTGTTCGCATTTCTGCCACTGAATGGGTAGAGGGTGGATGGACCATTGAAGATAGTATCGCGCTAGCTAAGGAATTAAAAAATCTAGGCATTGACTTGATTGATTGTTCATCTGGGGGCAATGCAGCCAATGCCAAAATTGCGCTAACACCCGGCTATCAAGTACCCTTATCCAAAGCGGTTAGAGATGGAGCGGATATTGCAACAGGGGCTGTTGGTTTAATTACACAAGCTAGTCTTGCACAAACTATTTTGGAGCAAGGAGAAGCAGATCTGATTTTCTTGGGTAGGGAATTGCTGCGCGATCCATATTTTCCATTACACGCTGCAAAAGAATTAGGAGTAGATACAGCCTGGCCGGGTCAATACCAACGCGCTAAAAAATAATACTACTACTCACTGTTAAAGGTCTTTGACCCAGATCCTCACTTCTTTCGGTGACTTTTCTGTTCCTCCAAAATAAGGAAAGAGTTTATAACCTATAATGGTTGGAAAGGGACAAGTACGTGATACCGTATCTTTCTTTTCACCTACTGTAAACTCATAACCACCTTGTAAAATTTTGATGCCTGCCGTATAAGTTTTACCAATTGTTACTGGTTGTAATTCCTTGAAAAGTCGTGTTGAGTCATTATAACAATAAGCATAGATTCTCAAAGCCTTGTTTAAATAAGCCCAACCTATTCTGGCAGAATTGATATGGTGTGGAGGAATGGTATATTGGGTGGTAAAAGAAACCCCATCGGCAAAGCCATAGAGTTTGTTGATGTCTCCTTGGTTCATGGGGTCTTGAGTAGTATAGATGGCAGAACTATCAAACTTGAATTTGAATTTCATTTCAGTGATGCCATTGAGCAACTCCAATTTTAAAGAATCAACAGAATAGTCCCCCCCTTTAGGAATGGTGTATTGCACAAAACCAAATTCTGGTTTTTCATTGACCTCGCTGCTGCCTTCTTTGGTACAGGCATAAAAGCTAAGCGCTATCAAAAGGGTTAATATGGTCCTTTTAAGATAAGTCATGGGGTTATTGTAAAACTACAAAGTTCTATCTGATATACGAAGTCTGCCGGTTTTTAGTTGCCCTAAGGTTAAATCCACCCCCACTATTGCCTATAACCTGGCATCTTTTTCAATCTTTTTATCTGTCATGGGATAGAATTAATAGAAAAATAAAACTAAAATTAAAATTTACTGGATTTACTTGGTTAGGAAATAAACCTTCCTACATTTGAATGGTCAAATTGATGCTATTACAAAAGTATACTTCCCCCAGAAGTCTTTAATGCAAATAGGATTTTTCAATCCAACCTTGCAAGTTCAAAGCATACTCCATCCTTCTATTAGATAGCTGGTTGGTTTTAACCCCTGGATTATCATATGTTAAGTGAATCTATTGCCAATAGGTTATGGTATCACTATGTTTTGTCTGTAATCAGAAAAAGGGAAATGTATTTATGAAAAATTGTAAGTTTTTGATGTTGCGTTTTTTTGAAAAAGTCATGGTCTGTTTTTTACTTGTTTTTTTCTGCAACATAGATGGTCATACCCTATTTGCACAAATGGTTCATCCAGTTGTTGCTGGTGAGCAACCCAAGTTTACGGTGGCCATTGTACCTCATGAATCTTATGCTGATCTAAAAGTATTTAGAGCAGATTCAACGGATGAGAATCTGAAAAAAAATATTGGATATTGGTTTATTACAGCGTCTAAAGACCCAAAAGCCATTCCCATTAACTGGATTTCTGATCCCATTACGGCAGATTTGAAAATAGTCTTGGTCACGTATCCTGAAAGAGCGGGTTGGATTAATAAATCAAAAAAGTCGTTGTTGAAACAATAAATAAGGTCAGGCTGGGCCGATAGTCACTAGAAGACTGGCATAAAATTTTTTTAATCCAAAAACTTACCTAATTTTAAGAATCGATTACCGGTTTGTAATCTGTCTGCGTCTTTGCTAGATGCTTTTACCCCTCATCAAGATATTCTTGTAACACCCGATGACCACTGACAAATGCTATGCATTTGATTGGCAGTACCAACTGTAGTTTTCATTTTGTCTACTTATTGACAACCCCCGTTGAAATGCGTAAAGGAACCCCTTGGGTATAGTCCTGCTGTTTGTTGAATGAAAATTCATTCATGCTCATTATACTAAAAACAAACAGATGAAAAACCAATTACAAAAAAAAGCATTCCTGGCAAATTTGGCTATTCCATTGATTTGCCATTTCAACAACATTCATGCACAAGTAGTTCATCCAGTAGCAAGCAAAAAAGAAGCAAAGTTTAGTGTGGCAATTGTGCCACATGAGTCTTATGCAGACTTAAAAGTATATAGAACAGATAGCCTTAATAGCCAGGTCAGTAAAAATATTGGCTATTGGGTCATTTCTGAAACACTGGATCATCAAACCATACCCATTGTTTGGGTATCGGACCCCATTACAGCAGACTTAAAAATTGTATTGGTTAATTACCCAGAAAGAGCGGGTTGGGTGAATAAGCACAAGAAGTCTTTACTCAAATTGTAAAGACAAGATTTTTCAGCAACCAATCACCGCTTATGAAAAATATCTTGTCAGTTCTTTGCTTATTGTTGGTTGTGCAGCTTGCTGCGCAATGTCCACCCAATTTGGATTTTGAATTTGGCAATTTCAACAATTGGGTAGCCAAAACAGGAAAATATACGGGAGGTACCATTAGTAATTTGGTTACAGGAGTATCGGCAGGAAGACATACAATTATCAATGCTGCTTCAAAAGAACCCTTAAACACAACAAGTGATAAAGATTTCTTTGGAGATTTTCCATTGCTGTGTCCCAATGGTAGTAAGCAGTCTGTGAAACTGGGTTCTGTAGAAATCAATTATATAGCCAGAACACTTTCATATACAATTAAGATACCCGCCAATGCCAATAACTATAGTATTACATATTGGTATGCCGTGGTCTTCCAAGATCCTGGTCATCCGGTATTGGATCAACCCAAATTCACGGCTAAACTATTAGACAAAAACAATGTGGCTTTGAACTGCGCCAGTTATACCTATGTTGCCACGTCTAATCTACCGGGCTTTCAACTCTCTCCAAAACAATACAAAGGAGTACCTGTTTATTATAAGAGTTGGACCCCAGTTACTTTTGACCTATCTGGACGAGGTGGGCAAACCGTTACTTTAGAATTTACCGCAGAAGACTGCGGTCAAGGTGGACACTTTGGTTATGCCTATATTGATGTGAATAGTAGTTGTGGTAGTGCTGTTTCTGGCGCCTATTGTGCAGGAGCCAAAGACCTTCAATTAAGTGGCCCTTCTGGTTTTCAACAATATACATGGACAGATCTAAAGACCAATCAAGTGGTGGGCAATAGCCAGAATTTAATTTTGTCACCCGTACCACCAGTTGGTACCACCATGAAACTAGACCTGATTCCCTATCCAGGTTTTGGTTGCCCCTATAGTTTGCTTACGCCCATTGTGCCTACAGCGCTTCCAACTGTGAATGTTTCTGGAGATCAACTTATTTGTTTAGGATCCTCCGCCAATATCAATTTTAATTTTACGGGTTCCCCTCCATGGAATCTGCAATACACAGATGGCACTTTAAATCAGCAAATCACCGTCAACAGTAGCCCCTTTGTTTTAAATGTACAACCTGGTACTAGCACCAAGTATACTGTCTTATCTGTTTCCGATGGCAGTTGTACCAATAATAACCCCAATGCAGTTGTTAATATTACGGTAGTCAATAATGCTGCACTGTTTCAAGTAAGTGGTGGGGGCAATGATTGTGTCAATGGCAATGGCAAACCCATTAACTTATCTGGATCTGTATTGGGTTTCAAATACCAATTATTATTAGACGGTGTTGCAACCGGAAGTCCCCTATTAGGCACAGGCACTGCGCTTAGTTTTGGGAACCAGAAAAAAGCAGGTACTTATACAGTACAAGCTAGTATCAGTAGCAATGGTAGTTGTAATACCAGCATGACGGGTGAAGCCATCATTACTATCAATCCAATACCATCACCTTTTACCATTACTGGCGGTGGCCGATTTTGTTTAGGTGCAGCAGGAGTAGATATTGGAACCAATGGCTCTAATCTAAACACCAGTTATATTTTATATAGAAACAATCTTCCCATTACAGATTCATTACCGGGAACCGGATTAGCCATGAGTTTTGGCAAACAATTAATTGCGGGCACATACAAAATCAGTTCTTTTGACAATAACGGTTGTCAATTGACTGTGCAAGACAGTGTATCTATTATCATTGATAGCTTACCCAAAACATTCCAAGTAAACGGTGGTGGTGGATTTTGTAGTGGAGGCACTGGCGTACCCATTGCTTTAAGCGGATCAGTCAGTGGATTTCAATATCAGTTAGTCTTAGACGGAAAACCAATTGACAATCCTTATCAAGGAAATGGTGATAGCATTCATTTTGGTAATAGAACTATTGCTGGAATCTACAGTGTGGTTGCAACCAATAATAGCAATACTGGATGCAAACAAAACATGTTACAAAATGCAACAGTAACTATTTTCCAAAATCCCAATCTACAAATTCAAAGTAGTGCTGGTATTTGTCAGGGCAATCAATTAGAATTACAAGCAACTGGCGCATCGGTTTACCAATGGACCAATACCGATAGTTTGTCAAAGATTGTGATTAGACCCACCAAGGATACGGTGTTACAATTAAAGGGAATTGACGCCAATGGTTGCCAAGCTACTACCAGTAAAGCAATTCAGGTTTACGCAACTCCTAGCGTGGCTATTTTTCCCAGAAAAGATGCTAGAATTTGCCAGGGCGATAGTCTTTCTTTTGCTTCTTTGGCCAGTGCTGGAAGCGGAATTATTCAACAATACCAGTGGTATCATAATGGCAATAAAATTGGAAAGGACAGTGCCCTCATTACCAAATTATCAGGTACCTATGCTTTAGAAGTAACCAATAGTTTTGGATGCGTAAATAAGTCTGGAGAATCTACGGTAAGCCTGATTCCACAACCTACCGGAATCATTGAAACTCCTACTGTTAATACCATTTGTGAAAACGGATACAATAGCATTGCTGCTACTGCAGGACTAACGGGATACCAATGGTTATTCAATGGCAAACCTATACCTGGTGCAAACAATTATATATTAAGAGCAACACAAGAAGGTACATACACCGTGCTATTGAAAAACGAAATTTGTGTGCAACCAGCATCCAATACCATTGACCTAACGCTCTTAAAAAAACCAGTTGTCAAATTTGCAGCAGCAGGATTCTGTATTGACCAAGTAGCCAGTTTTATCAATCAAACGGATACCAGTAAAACAGGACCCATTCAATGGCAGTGGCAGTTTGGTGATGGAACCACAGCTAGTAGTTATCAGGCAAAAAATATCTATCGCAAACCAGGAAAATACAATGCCATACTTACTGCCATTCCAAGTGCTTGTATAGACTTAACCAGCAGTAGTTCCGGTTTTGTGCAAATTGATGCACCAGAAAAAGCTACAAGATATGCCAGCTTGAACGCTGTTGCCAATGCATCACTTCCATTAACGGCAAGGTCATTTGGAAAAACCTATACTTGGTCTCCAACCATTGGTATTAGCAATAGCAACAATAGAACTGTCTACTATAACGGCAACAATGAAACCGATTACCTGGTTAAGATTACTACGGCTTCTGGTTGCGTAACAGTGGATAGTATCTTGGTTAGGTTTTTTAAAACCGGAGACATTTTTGTAGCAAAAGCCTTTACGCCCAATGCCGATGGCGTGAATGAAAAAATCTATCCACTCACCGTTGGTATCAAGCAATTTCTTTATCTCAGAATTTACAATAGATGGGGTCAGCTCATGTTTGAGACTACCAGCATTAGCAATGGATGGGATGGAACCAGCAACGGAAAAAAGCAACCCATGGACACTTATACGTGGATAGTTCAAGGCATTACAGAAGACGATAGGGTGATTCAAAAAACTGGCAATACTTTATTAATCAGATAAAACAACTGCATGCAAGCAATCAAACAATTCTGGCTGATGGGCATCCTGCTTTTATGTAGTTCGCTGCAACAATTGAAAGCACAGGATCCCAATTTCTCTCAGTTTTATGCAGCACCTTTTAGCATCAATCCCGCGCTTACTGGAAATTTTTATGGGAGCATGAATGCCATTTTTAATTTTAGAAATCAGTGGTCTGGCCCCATAGATCCCTATCGCGCCATGGGCGCATCTATTCAATACAAACTCTTGGAGAAAAAACTACCTCAGAAAAATGTATTGGCCACCAGTGCCATGGTATTAAGAGACCAGACCATGGGTGGGGCGTTCAATAGTACTTATGCTTCTTTAAATCTGGCTTACCATATTGGACTAGACGCAGAAGGCTTACAAAAAATTGGATTTGGTTTGGGTGGCATTTATGCGCACAGAAGAATTGATTATAACCTGCTGAATTTTCCGCAGCAATTTACCAGTGGGGGCTTTGATACCAATCTTCCAACGGGAGAAACTGGCTTTGCCAATATTAAACCCTTTGTTTCCATGTCTACAGGAATTATGTATTCATTTACAAGTGAAGACCATGGAACCAATTTTGATATTGGTGTAGCTGCTTTTCATTTAAACAAACCACAGCAAACGGCATATGAAGACCAGAACCAATACATACAACCACGCTATACGGTCTATGGCACTTATTCCAGTTTCTTGTCAGACAGGGCCAGCATGAGTTTGAATGGTATTTATCAAAACCAACAGACAACAGAGTTCTGGCAGTTTGGTGGTGTATTGGGTATGTTATTAGACAATAGTAATGAACCTCCTGTTTTTAATTTGGGGGTTTGGTATAGGAATCAGGACGCAGTAATTCCCTATATAGGTTTTAGTACTAAATTATTTGAATCTGTAGCGCAAGTGGGTATTAGCTATGATGTAACGGTTTCACAATTCAAGAATGCTAGAATTAAACCACAAACCCTTGAATTGTCTTTGATCTTGAGGTCATCCAGACCAGATGGGTCTGTGCCTTGTCCTTGGAAATAATTATTCTTTGTTGGCCGTAAAGTCTACTTTTTCTACATAAATAGTGCTGGTGCTTTCAGCCCTAGTAGAAGTATTGAGGATGGTTGCGTAAGAAGCAATTCCAGTACTTGGATAGTAGATACGCACTTTAAGACTATAGTCAAATTTGTAGAGAAAGTATCCAGGAAAAGTTTCCTGCATGCCAAAAGTATAGGTAACCGATGTTTTGTCTTCCGCTCTTGAAATAAGTGGCAGCTTATACCTTCTTGCAGCAATTTCTGTTTTTGTATCAATGTTTACAAATACAGAATCATTGAGGTAATTGTAAATCACAAAATTGGAAGAGTCATTTACACCCTTAAAATAAGAAGTATCTAACAAGCTTTTCTCCCACTTTAATTTTCCGGGCTTGTAAGTACCGGCAATATCATAAATAGTAATTGCCGCGTCACTAGGTGGCACATAGGCCTTCATGCAAGCTGCCAAAAACAGACTTGAGATCATGACCAAACCAATTTGCCTTTTATTCATGTACTAATTTATGTGGGCGTGATTTACGGTTACAGAACGTAAAACTGTTGATTTTATTGGATTAGACCAAGTGTTTCTTGTTAAAAATGGCCTTCGGAGCCTAGTTTTATGAACCCTTTTAACCTAGTATTGTTCCTTTATCATGCAAAATAGCCTGTTTCCTGAATCTAAATCTATTTTGCCCTTTCAGGGCGATCTGCTCTATGAACCAGCATTTTTTACAAAGAAAGAAGCAGATGATTGTCTATTGGGTCTGCAAACTGAAATTCCTTGGAAACAGGAACCCATTGTACTTTTTGGCAAAAAAATCATGCAACCCAGACTCACTGCTTGGATGGGCGAAAAGCCCTATACCTATTCGGGGATTACCATGCAACCACATCCCTTTGGTGCAACCATGATGATTATCAAGAACAAATTGGAAGCATTTACCCATTGTCAGTTTAATACCGCACTGCTCAATTTATATAGAACTGGAACCGATAGCATGGGCTGGCATAGGGATAACGAAAAAGAACTGGGACCAACACCCATTATTGCTTCTATTAGTTTTGGCGCAGTGCGCGAATTTCAATTTAGGCATTACCAGACCAAGGATCATCTAACCAAATTACCACTAGCACATGGAAGTTTACTCATCATGCGTGGCCTAACCAACACTTATTGGGAGCATCGGATTCCCAAAACAAGCAAGCCTTTACCACCACGAATCAATCTTACATTTAGGATGGTCCAATAATAATTTCTTAATCTAGTAGATGCTGAAAATGAGCCGAATAGCCTAAATTACCGTTTATGGCAAACGACCATCTTTCTAGAAAACTAACACCAAGTTTATTATGGGGCTTGGGGGTGGGTTATGTGATTTCTGGAATGTATTTTGGCTGGAATCTAGGTCTTGAAAAAGGGGGTACTTATGGAATGGCTGCTGCTACCCTGTTGGTCATAGTACTTTATAGCTGTTTTAGTTTTTCCTATGCAGAATTGGCATGTGCCATTCCAAAAGCGGGTGGCGCATATGATTATGCCGAAAAAGCTTTTCACAAAGACATTGGTTTTATCACAGGGTTGGCACAGATTATTGAATTTGTATTTGCGCCACCAGCTATTGCTATTGCTATTGGCGTTTACCTACATCTAGCGTTTCCTGCAGTTCCTGTTCTGGGTGCAGCCATTGCTGTTTACTTGGTTTTTACCACACTCAATATCTACGGTGTAAAAGCTGCTGCCAATGTTGAATTAATAGTCACCATTCTTGCAGTGGCAGAATTAATCCTGTTTGCTACATTAACTATCCCCCATTTTTCTGCTGCAAAATTTGCTGAAAATCCATTTCCAAATGGATGGTCAGGAGCATTTGCCGCAATGCCATTTGCCATTTGGTTTTTTTTGGGTATTGAAGGACTAGCCAATGTTGCAGAAGAAACCATGCATCCACAAAAAGATATTTTAAGAGGATTTGGTTGGGCCTTATTAACCTTGGTCATACTTTGTGTAATGGTATTTTTTGGAAGTATTGGTGTAGGAGGATGGAAGGCCATTGTTTATGCGGCTGATGGAACAAGTTCTGATTCACCATTGCCATTAGCACTAGGTCAACTCTTTAATCAAAACCATCTATTCTATCAACTCTTGGTGGGCATTGGGCTCTTTGGATTAATTGCCTCTTTTCATGGATTGTTATTGGCCAGTGGAAGGGCCAGTTTTGAATTTGGAAAGATTGGTAACGCACCCAAATTTCTGGGAAAAGTGCATCCAACATTTCATACCCCAGCCAATGCCTTATTGGTGAATGCTGCATTAGGTGTGCTCATTTTATGTACAGGAAAAACGGCTGAAATCATTATCTTATCTGTATTTGGGGCTTTAACCCTCTACATTTTTTCTATGTTCTCCTTACTCAAACTCAGAAAAACAGAACCCCTTTTACACAGACCCTTTCAAGTGCCTTTCTATCCGGCAACGCCATTGATTGCACTGGTACTTTCCATCATTTGTTTTATAGCATTGTGTTATTATAATCAGGCATTGGGATTGATTTATTTTGGAATCCTTGCATTCCTTTTTCTTGTTTTTAAATTATTGAAGCATGAGCCACCAAGCAGTATTTGAGTATGTTCGCAACCATCCATCTGGTAGGGTTAAAATAGCCGTGGCCGATATAGATGGGGTATTACGCGGAAAATATATTTCTAGTGAAAAATTCTTGTCCGTGGCCCAATCAAACTTGGGATTCTGTGACGTGATTTTTGGTTGGGACATGGCCGATGTGGCTTATGACAATGGAACTTATACTGGATGGCATAGTGGCTATCCAGACGCCAAAGTGCAAATAGACTTGAATAGTTTTAGAAAAATTCCTTGGGAAAATGGAACATCCTTTTTCTTAGGCGAATTCATAGATGCAGCCGGCAACCCATTAGGCATCTGCCCCAGACAGTTGTTGCGAAAACTGATAGCGCACGCTGCTAACATGGGATATTCCGCACAGTTTTCGCAAGAATTTGAATGGTTTAATTTTCAAGAAACACCCCAAAGTTTTGCGGCCAAAGAAGGTAGAAACCTAACACCCTTAACACCGGGTATGTTTGGTTATTCCATTTTAAGAAGTAGTGAAAGAAATGATTTTTTTGCTGCCCTATTTGACCAACTCAAGGCTTTTGATATTCCCTTGGAAGGTTTGCATACAGAAACAGGACCAGGGGTGTATGAAGCTGCCATTACTTATGGAGAAATCTTGAGTGCGGCAGATAGGGCCATCCTGTTTAAAACATCGGTTAAAGAAATTGGATACCCAATGGGCATTTTGGCCACCTTTATGGCCAAGGTCAATGAAAACCTACCAGGATGTAGCGGACACGTGCACCAGTCACTTTGGAAAGATGGCGTGAATGTATTTCATAGTGATACTGAACCACATCAAATGAGTGAGACCATGCAGTATTATCTAGCAGGACAATTGCATTGCTTACCAGAGATCTTACCCATGGTTGCACCAACTATTAACTCCTATAAAAGATTGGTAGAAGGCGCCTGGGCACCAACTACTTTAACTTGGGGATTGGATAATAGAACCGTTGCCCTAAGGGCATTAACAGGCGGTGCAAAATCTTGCCGTTTAGAAACAAGGGTTGTAGGTAGTGATACCAATCCTTATCTAGCTATGGCGGCTTGTTTGGCAGCGGGGTTATACGGCATTGAAAATAAACTGCCTTTGCAAGCAGCAACCAAGGGCAATGGCTATCGCGATGAAAGCCATGGTAGACTTCCTAAAAATTTAGAAGCCGCCAACCAAGCTATGAAGGAATCCAGCATTGCCAAAGCATTATTTGGTGAAACATTTGTACAGCATTTTACTGAGACACGTGACTGGGAATTACGCCAATTTGCCAAAGTGGTTACCGACTGGGAAACCAAACGCTATTTTGAAATCATTTAATTTGAAACCTAACTTTGAACATGTCTATTGCGCAATTTAATTTCCCCACCACCATCCGTTTTGGTGCAGGAGTAGTAGCCGAGCTTCCGGCTTATTTAGAGAAACAACAATTAAGCAAACCACTGATTGCTACTGATCCAACCATTGCCACCCTTGGATTTTTCAAAACCTTGTTAGCCAATCTTGAAGCTGCAGGATTTACCCCAACGGTATTTCACAATATTCATAAGAACCCAGTAAAGAGTGATGTGTATCTGGGAACAGAAGCCTATGACGCTGCGGGTTGTGATTGTATTATTGGGATTGGAGGCGGTGCAGCCATTGACGTGGCGCGCGCCATACTCTTACGCATCAATCACAGAGAAGACTTATTTAAATATGATGACTTAATTGGTGGAGACGTATACGTAACCAATGAGGTACCGCATTTTATTACTATCCCTACCACCGCAGGAACAGGAAGTGAAGTGGGCCGTTCTGCTATTATTGCTGATGATGAAACACACCAAAAAAAGATCCTGTTTTCACCAAAGCTCTTGTCAAAAATAGTATTTGCTGATCCTTTGCTAACCATGGAACTACCCGCCTTTATTACAGCGGCAACAGGCATGGATGCATTGACCCATAATATGGAAGCTTTCTTAGCAAAAAATTATCATCCACTCTGCGATGGGATTGCACTAGAAGGTATTCGTTTAATTGCTGGTTCTATTGAGAAAGCTGTTACAGCTCCAGACTTAGCATCTCGTTCCAATATGTTATTGGCATCTATGATGGGTGCCATAGCTTTTCAAAAAGGATTGGGAGTAGTGCATTCTTTGGCACACCCCTTATCCAGTTTATTAGATACCCACCATGGTTTGGCCAATGCGGTGAATCTGCCTTATGGAATGGCTTTTAATATTGCAGGATTTGAAGACCGTTTTGCAAGAATGGCACAAGCCATTGGACTAGAAAATCATACAGGAGAAGCGGTAGTTCAGTGGTTAAAAGAATTGAATCAAAAATTAGGCATCCCAGAAAATTTGAGTGGCATTGGCGTAAAAGCGGAACATATAGAGGAATTGTCAAAACTGGCTTTGGCCGATTTTGCACACCCCAATAATCCCAAGCCAGTGAGTCTGGAAGATTTTAGAAACTTGTACTTAGCAGCTTTGTAAATCCTAAGTTATTTTCAAAAGGCTATTCAAAAACCTTGAAATTTTTGTAAGCATAGATACCATGATTAAAATAGGCATTACCATCACAGAAGCCAAGTACTCCAATTATCCAGCATGGATTAAGTCTGCTGGAAGGGCTTATGAAATTGTGGAACTGGATTGGGAAAAAAATAATGCAGCAGACCTCATGCTTTGCCATGGTCTATTACTCAGTGGGGGCGTTGATATTAATACCCAATTTCATGCAGCAGCAACAAAGGAATATCCTTTACAGCCTGCTGCTTTCAATAGCCAACGAGACCAATTTGAAATGGGTCTTTTGACTGCAGCACTCAAAGCAAAAATACCGGTACTGGGTATTTGCCGTGGCTTACAATTAATCAATATTAGTCTTGGTGGAAAATTGATTTTAGATATTGAAAGCAGTGGCAAGCCCAATCATCGGGCCATGAATGGCGTGGATCATGTGCACCAAATTAAGCTAGACCCACAATCTACATTAGCTGCCATTACTGGATGCACTTTAGGCACCATTAATAGTGCACACCATCAAGCCGTATTAGAACCCGCTCCAGAATTAAAAGCAGTAGCTTTTTCAGAGGCCGATGGAATCATAGAATCCTTGGAATGGAAAGACCCTACTAGACATGGACCCATGGTTTGTGTGCAATGGCATCCAGAAAGAATGACCAACAAAGAAAACGAACCGCTCTCTCAAAATATCCTGAACTGGTTTTTAGGAGCAGCAAAAATATACCAGCATGAACATCATTAATCCAGCCACAGAGACGCTCATTACTACGCTTAGTCCTGATACAGCTAGCAGTATTGCAGAAAAAGTTCAACAACTAAAAAAAGGACAAAAAATTTGGGCGCAGACTCCCTTAACAGATAGGGTTGATGCACTAGAAAGATTTGCTGCTTTTTTACAACAGCATTTAGAAGCATGTGCAGAAATCTTGAGTATGGAAGTTGGTAAACCCTTGCAACAGGCGCGCAATGAAGTAAACGGTGCTTGCGCCAGAATTACCTGGTTAACTAGTAATGCAAGTAAATATTTATCAGAAGAGTGGATGGTTACGGAAGGAGGCACCAAAGAGAAAATTACATACGAACCATTGGGTGTTGTCTGCAATATCTCCGCTTGGAATTATCCCTATTTGGTTGGAACAAATGTTTTTGTATCTGCCTTGCTTGCAGGTAATGCGGTTTTGTACAAACCTTCAGAACTGGCCAGTTTATCGGGTATGCAAATTCAAAAATACTTATATGCAGCGGGCATACCAGAAGACGTTTTTCAAATTGCCATTGGCGATAGACAGGTAGGAGAAATATTATTAGACGCAGACTTGGATGGCTATTTCTTTACTGGTTCTTATAAAACGGGTAAATACATTTATGAGCGCGTTGCTACTAAAATGAAACCCTGTGGTTTAGAGCTTGGTGGCAAAGATCCATTGTATGTAACTGATGACATTAAAGATATTGCAGCAATAGCAGCAGGCACGGCCGATGGCGCTTTTTACAACAATGGACAAAGCTGTTGCTCCGTAGAAAGAATCTATGTTCATGAGGCGGTTTATGATGCATACATTGAAGCTTTTGTAAAAGAAGTGAAATCCTATCAGGTGGGAGATCCGGAAGCCGATGGAACTTATATTGGCGCATTAACTAGAAAAGAACAACCTGCATTTTTAGCGGCTCAAGTGGCTGATGCACTTGCAAAAGGCGCCACAGTTTTATGTGGAGGGAAGCAAATAGACAGAAAGGGTTATTATTTTGAACCTACCGTGATTACGCATGTAACCCATGGCATGGACCTGATGCGCGAAGAATCTTTTGGCCCTATCATTGGTATCATGAAAGTGAGTTCCGATGCAGAAGCCATTCGCTTAATGAATGATACCCAGTATGGATTAACAGCAGC
>JBEAPC010000253.1:0-9103 GCA_041164585.1 Bacteroidota bacterium | reverse complement strand
TTTTCCTATAAAAGTATCTTCTTCTACAATAGTCCAAACAGCTGTTTCTGATATGAAATTGTTTGTTTTTTCAAATTCTCCGTTTGAGAAAGCTTTTGCTATTTCTGACTTTGTCATGTTTTTTAATACTATGTTTTTTATTTAGTAGTCATTACAGTGACCACTATTGCCCCACGCATTGAAGCAGGTCTTAGCCGTAGTTAGTGTTTACCAAAGTTTCCACCAAGGTTTTTTATCACTTTCTCTTGTTGAAACATCGCTTACTTTAACTTGCTCAAGGTCTGTTGCTGATATCTTTTTAAAGTGACCTTGTTCAATTAGGAATTTATGCATATCCCAACTAATAAAGCCTAGTTTTTCTTTCATTAATTCTTGTAAAATCATTTGTGGAAGTCCCTGCTCAGAACATAGCTCATCATTAGTGGGATCTTTGTAAATAAGTTGGAACTCTCCACCACCTAAATCTTCTTTTGTGACTTCTGCATTTTTCCATTTGAGTTCTATTGGCTCAAGTTCACCAAAATCAATTTGAGTTTCGTATGTTATGCTTCTAAATTGCCTTTTTACCAATCCATTGTAGATTAATGAATAGCTATATGTTCCACCACTATCATATTCTTCAAAAGCGAAGACAAAATTTGGATTTGAAAAATACGCTAGAATGTTTTGTATACTTTCCGTGGTTTGCTTCTCAAAAAATTTATTAGTAAGGTTGGAATTTACAATGATTAAAAGTTCTTTGGTCTTCCCGATATATGCACAGTCACTGTTTCTTGAGTCACAATAATTTTCGGTTTTTTCGAACTCGTTGCCAAAAATATCTTTTGCTACTTTAAGCAAGTCTATTTTTGTTGTATCAATCTTTATTGCGATTCCACCGTTTGATGTTCCCATAAACAGATTTGATTTTAATTACTGCTAACACCCTTCGCAATGCTTTAAAGTTTCCTTCTTTTGAATAAAAATAAAATATCAGTTGTTTCTCCTACTTTCCAAAATATTGAACCCTCGTTTAATCCTTCAGTATTTATTAATTCCCATGATTGTTCACCAAGTTTATTTAAAGTTTCTATTAACTCGAATTGGAATTCCTCTTTTTTTAAATGGCTTCTTGAAATGTTGAGAATTTTATATTCGAATTTGTCCATCATAATTTTATTTAAGTAAGCACTATTGATCGTAATTTCTTCACTCTTCACTCTTCACTCTTCACTAACATTTACCATCCTATCCCATAGTCCTCTCCATTATTAGAACTTCCACCCCAAAGACTGCCGTGTTTCCAGTCAAAATAAATGGCATTGATGGGGCCGCTGGTGCGGTCTCCAAGGCTAATTTGATAACCCATTTTTTTCAAATTGGTTTTCAGTTCTTCTGATGCATTACGAGGTAACAAAATATTTCCAGCGCGGGGTATACGATCTTTGAGTTTGCTACCACCCAATGAGAGCCAGAGTTGGTTGGTATTAAAATTAGCGGCTTCGCTGGCTTGTTGCACTGTCATGTCAAACTCAACCATGTTCAAGAAAAATTGCAGCAGGTTTTGATCCTGTGTATCGCCACCCTGCACACCAAAACACAAAAAGGGTTTGCCCTCTTTTAATGCCAAACTTGGTGTGAGTGTTACGCGCGGTCTCTTGCCTGGTTCCACCACATTAAAGGGATCAATGGTACTATCCAACACAAAGCTTTGCATTCTTTGACTCATGCCCAGACCTGTTCTTCCTGCTACTGTTGCTGGCAGCCATCCCCCGCTAGGGGTAATAGAAACTACCCAACCCGATGTGTCTGCTGCTTCTACCGTTGTGGTTCCGCGCCATAACCTGTCTTGATAGGCTTCTTCTGAACTAGCAAAAGGATATGATGATGTAGGTGCAAGCATAGCCAAATCAGATGCGTTATTTTGTTGCAAGTATGTTTGATCATGTTTGGGTATGGCAGATCCTTGTTGCAAACTGGTATCTGTTAATGCCGCTCTTTTTTGCAACAAACTTAAATAAGGATTGGTCTTGCCCTCATATGGATATGGATCTCCCGGTGCAGCAAATGCATTGTTCTTTTCAGGATTTATTTGGCTGGCGCGATGTCTTGCGTATTCCTTACTCAACAATCCCTGCATGGGTTCTGCTGGTGGAAAATAGGGATCACCATAATAAAAATCCCTATCTGCATAAGTCATGTTCATGGTCTGATACAGGGTATGAATATAGCGTGTGCTATTATAGCCCATAGACTTGAGGTCTATATTTTCTAACATATTCAAACTCTGCAAGAGCATGGGTCCTTGGGTCCACTGCGATAGTTTGTATACTTCAATGCCTTTGTAATTCACGTGCAGTGGTTCTTCTACACGGGGCTTCCATTTGGCCAAGTCTTCTAGTGTAATCAGACCACCTTGTTCATGTGCACCGCGTACAAATTCCTTGGCAATATCACCTTTGTAAAAACGATCAAAAGCTGCCATAATAGCTTCTTTGCGGCTTTTTTTATTTTTGAGTGCGGCAGTTTCTGCTTCAACCAATTTGGTTAGGGTTGCTAGCAAATCTTTTTGTACAAAAATTTCTCCCGCTTCGGGAGCTTCTCTTTTTTCACCTGGGTGTGTTAGAAATATGGCTTTGGAATAGGGCCATGTTTTAATCATCTCCTTACCGCGCTCCATACTATTGGCGGTTTGTGCGTCAATAGGATAACCAGATGCCAATTGCATAGCAGGTTGTAATACCTGTTTTAAACTCATGGTACCAAACTCACTCAACATATAACAAAGTCCGCCAACGGTGCCCGGTGTGGTGGCAGCTAGTGGACCGTATTCTGGTGGAAATGCATAACCCTTGCTTTTGAAAAATTCCACGGTAGCTCCTGTAGGTGCTACACCCATGGCATTAATGGCAATGACTTTCTTGGTCTTTGGATGATAGATCAGGGCCTGTGTTTCTCCACCCCAACTCAAGACATCCCACATGGTGCAAGTGGCGCCAAGCATGGCGCAAGCAGCGTCAACGGCATTACCGCCTTGTTGAAAAATCTGGGAACCAGCCGTGGCTGCAAGTGGTTTGCCTGTAATAGCCATCCAGTGTTTGCCATGCAGTGGTGGTTTCTGTGTTTGTTGTGCTTGAGTAGACACCAATAGTAAGCAGCATGCCAAAAAGCCAAAGCCGTATTTCATAAGCGTAGTTTAGTAGTTACCAAATTACGCAGAAATATTTATCGAATGGTTTTAGTCATCTAATTACTTCCCCCATTGCCTGGTGCAAATGGGAATCTGAGTGATTGATAATATTTTAAATCATGGTCTGGTTGTTCGTATCCAGTAGGCAGAGGCATTTTGGAGAAGGTTCCAAAATAGAGCAAACAGGCATTGCGCCACCAAATGGCTTCCTGTTCTTGTACCATCAATAATTGACGCACTTGTTCAAATCGTTCTTCATCTACCAAAGATTTTTGTGCAGCCCATGTTTTCTGTGTTTGTCTAACAGCTTCTACACCCGCATAATAATTGGCACAGAGTTCTTCCCATAAAGTCTTGCCTGATTTCATTTTAAAATTCCATGCAACATGATGAAACCAAAGTAAATATTGCTCTGGGCAGGTCTTGGGGTCTTCATAGATTTTTCTAATTTCTGGCGCGTACTGTTCCAGTGCATTGCTACCCTTGCTGCTTCTCTCAAAGCCAATGCCAGCGCTGTCCGCGCGATGGTAATAGACAGGATTCCAATCGGCCCGGCCCAAACGGTCTGACCATGGTGATGGCCCATAATGGTGGCCGTCTCCCATAATATGGTGCAGTCCCAAGGGGGTCATATATTGTACCAATACTTTTCTAGAATCCATCATGATTTCTTTGGTCTTTGCCACAAATTGGGAATCAGTATTCCAACTCATTTTGATCCAATCTTCTGCTATATGGTCAGTGTTTTGTGAGGGATTCCAAGCCAGTCTTCCATAAGCATACCAATTAGCCTGCGCAAAGGGATGGCCTGTCCAATTTCTATCGTCTCCAATATTGGCTACACCCGCCATGCCATTCAAATCAAATTTTCCTAATGAACCATTCACCACTTTTGCTACAGTGGATCCCGCTCCATTGGCATAGGTATCTGTATCCAATACTTCTGTCATCAATGGTGCTTCATAAACCAAGTGCGTTGCTTGACCTAAGTATTCCTGTGTGAGTTGAAACTCCATCATCAAAGGCGTTTTTGGCATGCTACCAAAGAGAGGATGAAAGGGTTCTCTTGGTTGAAAATCCAAGGGTCCATTTTTTACTTGTACAATCACATTTGGTTTGAACTGCCCGTCAAATGGTTTGAATTCTAGATAAGCTTGTTTGGTGCGGTCAATAGGTGTTTCATTGCTATAAACAAAAGCACGCCAAATCACAATCCCACCATGTGGTGCTAAAGCTTCGCCAAGCATATTGGCGCCGTCTGCATGCGTGCGCCCGTAATTTTGTGGCCCGGGTTGTCCTTCTGAATTGGCTTTGACTACAAAGCCTCCAAAATCTGGTATATATTGGTATACTTCTTCCGCCTTTTGTTTCCACCAAGCTATCACCGCAGGGTCTAGTGGATCGGCTGTTTTTAATTTACCCAATTCAATGGGAGAACTAAACTTAACTGAGAGATAGGTTTTAATCCCATATTTTTTAAAGACGTTGGCTAGCGCCGCTACTTTGATCAAATAATCTTTGCTCAACATGAGTGAATTGGCATTCACATTATTCACCACGGTTCCATTAATGCCAATGGATGCATTGGCCCTGGCATAGTCAATATATCGTTGGTCAATATAACCGGGTAAGAGATGCCATTTGAAAATGCTAAAACCCGCGTAACCCCTTTCTACCGTGCGGTTCAGGTTATCCCAATGATCCAACATGCGTAGTTGCATGGCAGGATTACTCACCATCACCATCTTGCCAAAATATTGATGGGTTTGTAATTCTTGTAATAGTTTAAAACTACCATAGAGTGCTCCAACATCTGTTTTGGCAGCAACTACTAAACAGGATTTTCCTTCAATGGTTAGACTTACAATCAGATATCCTTCTTTGCCCAATCGGGGCATTTCTGATAACTGTAAATTGGCAATGAATTTGGATGATTCTATTGAGCCAACAATCACCGTATTGTTTTGAATACTATTTACTTGGTTCATGGGTTTTCCAAGCAAACCACCCAGACCCATTGTCAATTCCTTTTGGGCCGATTGTAGAATGGGGCTATTCCCGTCTACCCAAAGATGTTGCATCATTTTTTGATAATGGTTTAGTAGGGTTGGGTTACTGATTTTATCATAGCGTAACCATAATCTATAACCATCTTCTGCTTTGGCAGTTAGTACTTGTAATAAGCAAATCAATAGGATGGTGAATGGGTATTTTCTCATATGCATGCTTCAAGAATGGTTCTGACAAGATACTAGCATTTTGGCTAATAGTTTTCAATGCAACAAGCAGAATTTTTGCTATTTTGTACTACTATAATAGTATTGACCTATATAGGATTGATTCAAACGCAACGTTTACCATCATGCAAGATTCAAACAGCAACAAAAGTAACAGCAGAAGAAAATTTCTGCGTAATGCAGCTGCCATTGCCGCAGGCTTTAGTATTGTGCCTCGTCACGTTTTGGGGCGTGGATTTATTCCGCCTAGTGACCAATTAACCAAGGGGATCATTGGTGTGGGTGGCATGGGCCGCGGTCATATTCCTTATGCAGGAACTAGGGTAGTGGCTGTTTGTGATGTAGATAGTAAACACTTGATGCAAGCCGTTCAAATGGTGGGTGGCAATATCAAAACCTTTCATGACCATAGAGAATTAATTGCACTTCCTGAAGTGGATATTGTTCATATTGCTACACCTCCGCATTGGCATGGAATTATGGCAGTTGATGCTGCTAAAGCGGGTAAAGATATTTGGTGTGAAAAGCCCATGACCCGCACCATTGGTGAGGGTAAGCGCGTGGTAGAAGCCGTGCAACAATACGGAAGAATGTTTAGGCTAAATACCTGGTTCCGTTTTGAAGATAATTTTTATGGCATGAACACAACGGTTAAGCCTATTAAGAAATTGGTAGAATCTGGCATGTTGGGTTGGCCACTAACTGTTACTGTAAGTAAGACCACCGGCTTTGACTGGAAATTTTATTGGGTGGGTAAAACCCAATTGGAAACGCAAGCTGTGCCTGCAGAATTGGATTATGACCGTTGGCTAGGACCCGCTCCATATAAGCCTTATAACGCACACCGTACCCATCAAACCTTCCGCGGTTATTGGGATTATGACGGTGGTGGCTTGGGCGATATGGGTCAGCACTATATTGATCCCATTCAATATTTTTTGGGCAAGGACGATACCAGTCCTGTAAAAGTGGAAGTGGATGCGGAACAACAACACCCAGATGCTTGTGGTACTTTTAGAAAAATCACCTACACTTATGCCGATGGTTGTAAGATTATCTTAGATGGTGAAGCCAAAGATTCAAACACAGCTTATATAGAAGGGCCTAATGGAAAACTCTTTAATGGTTTTAAATCTACCATTCCAAATCTCAAGGAAAAATTGGCCTTACTGCCTGATCCTGCGCCACAGGTCACAGACTTTTTGGAATCGTTCAAATTCAGGAAAACCTTTGCACTCAATGAATCAAATGGGTTCCGTTCATGCACCATTATCAATATGGGCAAGATTGCCTTGCAATTGGGTAGAACCCTGGAATTTGACCCGGTAAAACAGGAATTTATCAATGATGCTGAAGCCAACAGTATGATTAATCCTCCACTGCGTTATCCTTGGACCTTCTAATTTTCAAAACTATTCTATGCGTACATTATTAATAGCTCCCATATTATTTTGTTGTTTGCTTGTGCAAGCGCAAAAACAGACCGTTTATCAAACCCTTGCAGTATTTCCTTTTCAGCGTTTGGCCGATGCTGCTCCAGCCTTGCAATCCATGCAGCAATGGAAGCCCGCACAATGGAAGGAATGCTTTGCCTTACTAGATACTGATTCTTTAAAACTTCATCCAAGTTATGCTTTGCATGCTTATGTAAATGCGGCTAGTTTGAATGCAGACCTTAGTAAAAAAACAGCACTGAATCTGTCTGCTGGATTGGCCCAAGTAAAGGGGTTCTATGCCAAAGACTTTTTGATTCAGCGTCTTGGTTTGCTGGGCGATGATGCTAGCGTTAAAGCACTAGAAGGTTATTTACAAGACAATCTCTATGCAGGTGTTGCTGCCAGATCTTTGGTAAGTATTCCATCTGCTTCTGCAACTGCAGCATTGAACAAGGCATTGGCAACAGCGTCATCTCCTATTAAAGAACAATTGCAAGCTGCTTTGAATCATCAAACTGTCAATCCTGCAAAAACCATGGCGCTTTCAAATAGCTATGAGAAACAAAACCTAGCCGCTTTGAAAAAAGCAATGCCCACAATAACTGATTTGCCTACTAAAAGAAATATCCTCAATGCCGCTTCTAGAATCAATGAACCCTCAAGCTTTCAATACATCAGCCAGTTTTTAGCTGATCCTGATTTACGTGGCGATGCTGCCAATGCCTTGGCCAGATTGGCTCTGGGTAATACTGCTATTCGTGGAGCTAGTGTAGGTAGTAGTTTGGAAAAAGCATTTCCTTTTTTAAATGGGGTAGACAGTGCCATTCTTTCTAGAAAATTAGTGGAAGCAGATTTGGTTAAACCTGCAGGCAATATCGCCCTTGGCGTAATTACTACTGCAGAAAAACATGAGGGATTTAAAGTCTTGTTTGACGGAACCAATACCAATCAGTGGACCGGCAATACTGCTGGATACTTGGTAGAAGATGACGCATTGGTAGTTCATCCAGAAATCAAGGGAGGAAATCTCTATACCAAAGAGGAGTTTGACAATTTTGTCTATCGCTTTGAATTCTTGCTTACCCCTGGTGCCAATAATGGGATTGGTATTCGCGCGCCATTGGAAGGTGATGCCGCTTATGTTGGTATGGAAATTCAAGTATTAGACAATGAAGCAAGTAAGTACAAGTCTTTGGAAAAATACCAATACCATGGTTCTGTTTATGGCGTGATTCCTGCAAGACGTGGTTATTTAAAAGGAACGGGTGAATGGAACACGGAAGAAATTAGCATCAAGGGTTCTTCCATAAAAGTAACACTCAATGGCGTGGTGATATTAGATGGGGATATAGCAGAAGCATCTAAGAATGGAACTATTGATCATAAAGAACATCCGGGTCTTTTAAGACCTACTGGTCATATTGGTTTCTTGGGTCATGGTGATGTGGTTAAGTTTAGAAATATTCGGATAAAGCCCTTATAATCTTTGTCACTAATTTGTAATAATCAGTGTTGTATCACAAACCTTCTATTCCACCTATTGTAATAACCAATTGTTTTCAGTAAATTGTAGAAGACCGAAAGTTCTTCTATGTTTAAAGCGTCCCCTAAATCGCTTGTTTTTTTAGCATTTATAATAATGCTGGGGGTCTTCGTTGGGTTTTATACCTGGTTGAGTTATGATTTAAAAAACAATTTGAACCTTACTCGGAATGAACGGATAGTATTAAACAATTTAACTTGTTTAGATAAACTCAACACTTCAATTACACAAGTTGAAAGGAATTTAAAGCCATACAGAATCCAAAGGAAGATTGTAGTAATTCAAGACATAGTAAAACAATACGGAACAGCTTTTGCTGCACTAGAGGAATTGAAAAAAAAATGTGGCAACCAATTTTTGAATTGTGAACAAGTGGGAATTTTGGATTCTTTGTTACAAGCAAAATATGAAGTATCAAAAAAGGTAATTTTTCTAAGTTCCAATAATAATCCGGATAGCGCTCTACAAATACTAGGCTCCTCAAAAGATAGTCTTTTGGAAGCAACTCTCATTTACCAATACAACGGTCTATTTAAAAGCCAACAAGATCAACTTTTATTTGTACAGAATCTAAACCAACGTCAAACAGAAAATGCCAGTAGACTTTTAATTTTTATTGCTGTACTTACTATCTGTTTCTTTGGTTTTAGTATGTGGTGGTTATTACAGCAAATAACACAGAAAGATAATTTATTAGACGAGAACCAATCTTATATAG
>JBEAPC010000252.1:0-3433 GCA_041164585.1 Bacteroidota bacterium | reverse complement strand
TCGCGATTAATGTATTGGCTAGCAAAATTGCTGGGGTTGGTATAGAATACAATCAAGTCTTGAATGTCTCTTTTGAATCCCGCTAAGCGAACACTACTCCTACCCTTTTTGTCTAAGAATGCCAAACCCAATTCATAGTTGGTACTTTTCTCTGGACGCAACCCTTTGTTTCCATATTCGCTATAGAGTTGGTACAAGGAGGGGATTTTATAGGCAGAAGAAAGATTGATAAACAATTTTAGTTGTTGATTAATATGATAAGATGGATTAATAGTATAGGTACTATTGTTGCCATAAATATTATGACGGTTAATTCTAAAACCTGCTTCAAAATCAAAACCTACCAAATCTTTTAAAAGAATAGAATTATACCAAGAGAGATTATTGGCTTTTGCAGAATCGCCAAGGGCTGTTTCAAATGGACCAAAAGAACTGATACTCAAATAAGATTGACTGGTCTGTTGATGCTGGTATTGCAAGCCAGCAACCAACACCAATTTTTTAGAGAGATTAAAATTGCCAAAGGTTTCGGTGATGGCTGTATTGCCATTGTATTCTCCACGAGCATATTTGGCAAATCCACCAATTGAAGCACTATCATCTGTATAGATTCTTCCTGCTTTTAAAAAACTCTGCGTAAGATGCCATTGAAATTTTGCTCCAGCATATCCAAGGTCTATATGATGTTGGGTATTTTTATTTTCAAATACATTGTCCTTGTCATCTTGAAATGCGCCCGCATCTGTTCCACCTGTATACTTTAAAAATTGGTGAGACGTGGTGATTGACCAGTTTTTATTGAACTGATATCCCAAAGCTATTTGCCAGTTATTTTGCTTAAAATTATCCTGATCAAAATCTTTTTTGCCCGTACTATCATGGGCCGTTGAAAATCCTTTTCCATTGGTAAAGTCATAGCCTAGGCGATAACTTAGTTTTCCAATAGCACCATTGAGCCCAATATTTCCACGGAAAGTTTGGTAACTACCATAGCTCAAAAAACTACTCAAATGTTGCGCATTGTTGGTAGCTTTTTTAGTAATGATATTAATGACTCCAGCAACAGCATCACTACCCCAGAGGGTACTCTGTGCGCCTTTTAAAATCTCCACCCTTTCAATCATTCCAAGTGAAATCATGTTCAGGTCAAAAGTGTTGTTGATTTGAGAGGGATCATTCATGGGAACACCATCTAATAAGATTAAGGTGTTTCCCAAACCTGAGCCGCGCAAATAAATGTCTGGATTGGTTCCCAGGTTATTTCCAGCCCCATTGATAAACACACCTGCTTGGTAATTAATAATTTCTGACAAATTTTTTCCCGCATTGCGTTGCAGGGTTTCCTGACTAATTACTGTAACCATTTTGCCCGTACTGCTTTGCTTTTGTTGCAAACGATTGGCTGTAACAATCACTTGGTCCAGTTGCCTAAAACTGGTACTGTCTTGTGCAATTAATTGACTGCTGAAAATAGTAGCAGCCAACCATAAAAATGTACTCTTCATGTGAAAAGGTTTTTAAAGTGGCCGCTTTCAGGAAATGAATTCAGAAGGAAACATAAATGTCTTTCGACCCTTACATCTCATGCCTTTCACCCGAAAGCTGAAAATTGTTGATGGATGCGGCAGGTCTTCTGACTTGCTCCGTTATCCAAGCCTTCCCGTCCCGATGTATCGGGACAGTGGCGTGAGTAGGATAATTTGCTAGGAGCTTACAGCTACGGGGATAGTTCCAGATTTACACCGGATTCCCTTTTAATCCATTACTTGTTTAACCAAGTGCCGGAACCGAAACCGGGGCAAATGTAGTTTTTTAACAGAATAAAAAGCAAAATGCTTTTATTAAATCTTGCTTTAACTTTATTAGGCATTGTATTTGAATAAATCCCTTAAAAAAATTGTATGAAACATTTTATTTGGATGATTTGCTTTGGACTAATTGGTTTTTCTGCTTGCAAAACTGCGCAAACTACTAAGAACAAATCATTAACGCTTACTGATAAATACTGGCGCTTAACAACTTTGAATGATTTGGCTATTAGCAAAGATCCTGCAGCAACAAGAGAAATGCATATGATCCTTAAACAAGAAGGACTAAAAATCAACGGCAATGCTGGATGCAATAGTTTTTTTGGTTCATTTGAATTAAAGGCAGATAATGGCATCAGCTTTGGCAAAATGGGTTCAACCATGATGGCCTGCAAAGACATGCAATTAGAAAGTCAATTCCTAGAGGCGCTAACAAAGGCCAATACTTATTCCATCATCGGAAATCAACTTACAATTTCAAAAGACAATGCCGTATTAGCCAAATTTGAAGGAAGAGGATTACGTTAAAAAAGTTGTTATTATAGATTTAACTGAATGCCTGCAGATACCCATCGACCAGGCATAACGGCCCCTAACAAATCACTATAGCTTGTATTGAAAAGATTATCTGCTTGCAGATAACAAGCCAGTTTTTGTTGATGCAGAAAAACTTGGAATTTGGCATTGAGCAGAAAATAATTGTCAGAGAGTTCAGCCCCAATGGCGGTAGCGTTTGCTGCGGTTCTCATTTTATACACAGCATTCCCACTCAACTGCCAATATTTTGTGCCATAGAGCAAAGAGCCATTGATGAGTAATTTGGCGTGTGAAGAAAGATAGAAAGAAGGTACCGCGTCAAAGGTTTTGTTATCTAACCAAACCAGACCAGCTGTTGCCATCATTTTCTTACCGTTGTTCCATTGGTTCAAATACTTTAGGTCTGTTTCCCAACCAATTACATTTACTCTGGCAATATTGCTAGCAAGTGCATAAGTGCCCGTTGATATCAGATTGGTTTTTCTTGGCATTTGGTTATAAGGGGTAGGCGTCCAATCTATCACCCCTGCTTGGTTTCTTTGAAACAAAGTATTTGATATGCGCCAGTGAGTATTGGCTATTAGATCCATACCTAATTCATAACTCCAACTGGTTTCCGCTTTTAAATCAGGATTGCCAATACTACCGCTGGTAACCAAGGCCTTATTGTAATTGTTGTAACGCTCTGTAAAATCTGCTTGGCGAATTGTTTTTCCCAAACTTCCACGCCATTGAATGATGCCCTTTTTATAGGAGAAGTTGATTTGTGGTACAAGCTCGGCACCAATGTTTTGTGTGTGGTCTAACCTAATAGAACCAGACACCAAGAATTGTTCTGTTACTTGTTGGTTCAATAATAAGAATAAACCTGTTTGGGTTAATTGATGTTGCCCCCTATCATTTGATTCAATCAATTTTTGTTGCACTTGCAAGCCTGTAATTAATTGAGATTTGGCAGAAAAGCTATGCTGATATCTTCCTGCAAATTGCAATAGTTTTGATAGATTTTCATTGGGAGTACCGCCACTGTTAAATGAATAGAGATCTGTGATTTGTTTGTATCCAGCATCTAATTGAATTTGGTCTTG
>JBEAPC010000251.1:0-11197 GCA_041164585.1 Bacteroidota bacterium | reverse complement strand
ATATGGGATGGTTTTTCAAAGAAAACATATTCAAATTGCCTTATAGTTAAACCATCATTACCAAAAGGTTATGAAAATAAACCTATTAATTAAGCATTATCAGGTGTATTCCATTCCAATTTGTAACTTAACTATTCAAATTGCTAGCTATGAAGTCAACTATATTGGTATGTATTATTGCTTTATTACTTTCCACAAAATCAGCTTCTCAAACAAAACAACCCAATATCCTAGTCATTTTTTCAGATGACCATGCCCAACAAACCATTAGTGCTTATGGCAGTAAATTAATGCAAACACCAAGCATTGATAGGATTGCTAAGGAAGGGGCCATATTCACCAATACATTTGTAACCAATAGTATTTGTGCCCCTGCAAGGGCTGTATTGTTAACGGGTAAATACAGTCATTTAAATGGATTAAAGGACAATGCACCTGGTAGGCGTTTCAATGGAGATCAAGAGCAAGTTCAAAAACTATTACAACAAGCCAATTATCAAACTGCTTGGATTGGTAAATGGCATTTACAATCATTACCAAAAGGATTTGATTATTGGAAAATACTTCCCGAACAGGGAAACTATTTTCAACCAGATTTTATTGGTATGCCCAATGATACTGCACGATATAAAGGATATGCCACCAATATCATCAGTGAATTTTCTATTGACTGGCTCAATCAACGAGATCAAAACAAACCCTTTTTCTTGGTTGTAGGAGAAAAAGCCACCCATAGAAATTGGATGCCAGACACAACTGATCTTGGTGCATTTGACAATCAGGAATTTCCCTACCCGGCTAATTTTTTTGATGATTACAAAAACAGAACAGCCGCAACCAATCAAGACATGACCATTAGTGAAACCATGGTTTTGGGAAATGACTTGAAATTAGGAATTGACTATACCAAACCTGGCATGTTTGGAAGAATGAATGCGGCAGAGAAAAAAGTGTACGAATCCTATTACAAAAAAATCAAAGCCGAATATGAAGCCATTAAAGGGGATAGTTTAGCGGTAGTAAAATGGAAATACCAACGCTATTTGAAAGACTATTTAGCAACCGCAAAATCTTTGGATAAAAATATTGGAAAAATATTGGACTATTTAGACAAAGCTCATTTAACCGAAAATACCATTGTAATCTATGCATCAGATCAAGGATTTTATATGGGTGAACACGGATGGTTTGATAAAAGATTTATGTACGAAGAAAGTCTGAGAACGCCTTTTGTCATGAGATACCCAGGGGTGATTAAACCTGGGTCAACTATACCCAATATGGTGGTTAATCTAGACTTTGCTCCAAGTATATTGGGCATGGCTGGAATACCCGTTCCTGAAGCTATGCAAGGCATGAATCTTGTTCCCTTACTTAAAAAAGAGCCTTTAATTAAGCCATGGCGATCCTCTATGTACTATCATTATTACGAATTTCCCGAGCCCCACAGAGTAGCACCACATTTTGGAATTAGAACCCATCGTTACAAGTTGATTCGTTTTTATGGTAAAGACAATTCTTGGGAATTCTTTGACTTACAAAAAGACCCTACAGAAATGAATAATTTGGTGAATCAAAAAACAAGTCAAAAAAACATTGAAAGTTTAAAAAAGGAATTATTAACACTGGCTAAACAATTCAAGGATCAGGAAGCCGTAGAAATTTTAGACAAGGAATTTACTTTAAGCAAATAATAAAAATACCCTCTTGAGGGTATATGAAAAAAAAGGTTTTCTAATAATTTCATGCTTTCACCCTAAACAAATACAAATGAAACAAAGATTCTTATTTACCCTAGCCATTGGAGCTAGTTTAACCATTTTTTCTTGCAGCTCTGAGAAAGCAGAAACTCCTACAATTGCAGCTTCTACTGACTTTAATTTGGATGCTGTAAAAACAGAAATCGCAGCCAGCAATGCCACTTATGGCGCTAGTTTTGCCAGTGGTGATAGTACGGCATTTGTGGCTCACTATACAACCGACGGTTGTGTAATGGCTGAAAATGCACCCAAACTTTGTGGCGCTGGCCCTATCACGGCTTTTTTTAAGGGTGGCTTACAAATGGGAATCAAAGACATTAAATTGACTACAGAAGAAGTAATGGGCGGGCCCGATGTAGTGGTTGAAACTGGCACTTATGAAATTCTTGGAGACAAAGCAGTCAGCTTTGACAAAGGTAAATTCATAGTTGCTTGGAAAAAAGAAAATGGAAAATGGAAAATGCATAGGGATATTTGGAATTCCAGTAACCCCGCTCCTGCTGCTAAATAATATAATTTAAGAAACTATTTTAAAACCGGCCTAGTGCCGGTTTTTTATTACAAATGATACAAGACACTTAAGGCAAGATTTCTTCCTGCTCCATTAATACCAGAACCATGCATTCTATAGTCAACATTGAATAGATTGATAAGCGCGGTATGTATTTGAACTTTTCCAACACCATAACCAGCATATAGATTAACCAAATTCCATCCAGGCGTGCCTCCAACAGGAATTCTATTATCATCCTTATCACCTTGAGCCAATCTACTTTGTTTTGAAGCAAATAGGTTTTCAATAGAGGCTGTAAAGGTTTTATACTGGTATTTTAGTTGCACTTGTCCATTGATTGGCGGAACCCTTCTCATGGGTTCATTTCTAGAGGTATTTTGTCCATAAGCCTGACTATACCCTGCTTTTATACTCCAAGTTTTGGATAACTGATAAGCCATTTCCATTTCAATTCCTCTGATAAAGGATTCCTGACTATTTTCTTTTATATAGACGTTGTATCCACCAATTTGTTGACCAGGTACTTGCACTCTAGTAACTAAGTCTTTTAACTGCATATAGAACAGGGCAATAGAAGATTGAAAACGCTTACCCAGAATTCGGTATCCTAATTCTGTGTTATAAGACTTTTCAGGTTTCAAACCATAAGCTGGCACTTCATACCTAAAGTCTACTAATCCCAAGGTACCCATATCATCAATATTGGGTGCTCTATATCCAGTGCTAAAAGAAGTATAGATGGATTGTGTGCTGCTAATATGATACAGCAATGATAGATTGGTCACCAGTGAAGCTGGTTTTACCGTAACAGCACCTAATTGATTCACTCCTGCTGCGGTGTCTTGAATATGTATAGCAAAGCTATTGTAACGAAGACCTGCATTTATTTGAAACCGATGAAGGTTAATTTGGTGTAAAGAAAATACCGAGAAATTGGAACTAGATGCTTGATCTGGATAAAGTCCTCTTTGCATCAAAATTGATCCATTTGAAACAGAGATTTGCTGTTTGTTGCTATTCACTAAATCATTGTACCATTCTATCCCAGAATTGGCCGTCCAATTTTCATTGATTTTTGAATGAATCTCGGCGGTTAGACCAACAGTTTTTACTCTATCCGTTTCTTCAAATTGATTGGCATTGCCATTCTTTAAATATTTTCTAACCTCTTTGGTTTGTTGATAAGAAGCAGTAAAACTAGCTGATGAAAATAAAGCAGATTTGCCGGGAACATCCCATTTGGCATAATGAAGTCCTCTTACCTGTGGTACAAAATTGTAAAAAGCAAAATTTTCCAATTTCACTCTATGATACAATGGAACCTCTTTTTGAACAACCTGTTGGCTTGCCACTGTAATTACCGATTCGTTTTTTAATTTCCATTTAGCCTGAAAATCATATGCTTGCTCCTTATAACCAGATGGGCTTTGAACGCCAGTGGTATCCCCCCCTATCAGGTCTCCAAAATTTCTATTGCTACCACCAATATGAAATGCAAAGTTCTTTGACCTATAATCCAATTCTGCCCTTCCCGAATATTCCATATCCCCCGTAACCATTTTAACCATCCCCAAACCTGACCAAGTATTGGCAGTTTGAAATTTGGCTGGCTTTGAAAAGACTTGAATAACACCTCCCATGGCATCAGAACCATATTGAACAGAACCAGTGCCTCTTACAACTTCAATACTTGCAATGGAGAATACATCAATAGTATTAAAATATTGATTGGGACCATAGCGGTAGGTACTATTATTAATCCTAATCCCATCTAATAATAACAGGTTTTGATTACCTGTTAACGCCCGAACAAATGGAGACCCGCCTCCATGATTTGTTTTTTGTACAAATACACCAGTTGCGCCAGTTAATGATTCAGGTGCAGTTCTAAAGGCTGCAGCTTGAATCTCATTTGCTGTAATCCTATTAATTGAAAATGGAAGATTAATGGTATTGGTTTTTTGCCTAGTTGCAGTAACAATTACTTCCTTTAATAAAATACTATCAACAACATTATCTTGCTGTTGGGAAAAACCAAGAACAGGAACTAACAGAAGAATGAACAAGTATTTCATCATGCACATAACAATTAAAACACAAGGTAAACTATGCTTAAAATTAAGTACAATACAATTGGATATCTTAACTATTTGATTAAATAGCCAAATTGATTAGTTTTTCTAATAAGACTACTTGATTGCCAGCTCGGACCAAGTTTTGGTCTGGGTACTTAGCACCATAATAAATATCATTATAAAGGTAATCCGTTAAAAAACGTAATGCCTGCATATATACCATAAATTGACCTGCATAGGGAATGGCTTCAAGTTCATCCTTGGATAATTCAGCACCCATTTCAGAGCAATATCCATCAATGACAGCATCATAAAAAGCTTTCCTTATAGTAATCTTACTAAAGTCTGACTCTTCCTCACTAACAGGGCACAAATAAGTGCGCATCATATCGCCTAAGTCAGATATAAAATATCCTGGCATAAGTGTATCTAAGTCTATCACGCAAATGGCTTTGTCATGACTATTAAACAAGACATTACTGATCTTGGTATCGTGATGTGTTGGTCTTAGTTTAAAATTTGGGTTAATGATAATTTGCTGATAGCGATGTGTAATAAATCTAAACGCTATTAATTTTTCAATTAACTCCTGTGCAATCATTTTACGTTCTTGGTTTCCATGTTCTATGGCGTCCAAAAATTGTTCGTCACGCAATACAAGATCATGAAATTTAGGAAGCGTAGTTTTTAATTGGGTACAATCGAATTCCGCAAGATTCTTGGTAAATAATCCAAATTGTCTTGCAGCTTCAAATGCTTGGTTGGGAGTTTCTAAAACAGTTTTAGCTTGGGAATCTTTTACAAATGGAAAGATACGGTAATAAACATCATTCAAAACCAACATAGAAGCTCCCTGCTTTGTTTTCTTAGGTGTTACAAAAAAATATGCCGGATGATGTTGTAAAAGGTATTGTGCTATTGCATCAATATTGGATGCAATAGCCCAAGGCTCAGGAAACACCAACTGGTTAATGGTTTGTAAAATATAGTCTTCTGTACCATAGCTCAGTTTCCAAGTATGGTTAATTAAACCATTTCCAAATACAGAAGCCAACACAGGGTGTTGAACCATACCATATTCCTCCCAGATTTTTTCTGGTATTTCCATATCCTTTCCTTTAGTCAAAACTAATAAGCGTCTGTTAGGGAAAATACAGGTTTTCTGTACATCCATTGTCCACCTGTAAAATCCGGAAATTCAACTGTTTGACTTCCAAGATCAATTGATTTTTCACTCAAAGGAGTAATGGCGCTCCAAGTAGCAGCATCATACACATCCATAGGGGTGGCTTTACTATTTTTAATGCTTTCTATCAATGCATGAATTACAAAGAAATCCATGCCTCCGTGGCCAGCACCTTGGGTTTCTTTACTCCAACGCTGCCATAATGGGTGGTCATATTTATCCAACCATGCTTTGGCGTCTTCCCATTGGTGGGGCTTGGCCGTTTTACCCTCTATATACAAGCTCTTATTTACATCCATCCACAATCCCTCTGTTCCTTGAACCCTAAATCCTAAAGAATATGGTCTAGGCAAATTGGTATCATGTTGTAATAAAACGGTCTCTCCATTTACGCAGTTAATGGATGTTGTTACCACATCGCCCAAGCGAAAATTCACTTTGGCATTAGGATGGCTTTCTCCCCCTTTTTTTACAATATGGTTATGTAAACCTCTTGCTTTAGAAGAAAAAGAACAAAGCGAATTAAAACGATTACCCCTATTAATGTTTATATAATGTGCAATGGGACCTACACCATGTGTTGGATACAAATCGCCATTTCTATGAACAGAATGTTCCGTTCTCCATTTAGATTCTGAATACCCTTTTTCACCAAATTCTACCCCATGCCCGTAGACATTCACACCGTCATTAAATTTTACTTCTCTAAGATCATGCTGATAACCTCCCTGCAAATGAATCATTTCTCCAAAAAGACCTTGGCGAACCATATTTAATACCGCCATTACATCTCTTCTGTAACACACATTTTCTAGCATCATTACATTAGCCTTGTATTTCTCCGTGGCGTGTACTACTTCCCAATGATCTTCCAAGCTTGTACCAATCATCACTTCTGAACCAACATATTTGATACCTGATTCTAATGAACCTAGGATCATGTCTTTATGCCATTCCCATGGAGTAGCTATGATAATACCATCCAACTGCTTTTTGTCCAACATCCGCTTCCAAGCATAGTTATCACCGGTATAGATTTCGGGCATTTTTTTACCCGACTTCTGAATCATTCCTTTGGCTTCATCCAAGGTTCTGGCATCCACATCACAAATACTTACCAATTCAACATCTGATCTGCGCAACAACAAATCCAAATGGTTTAAGCCCCGTTGACCTACTCCAATGATTCCCATTTTTACTTTCTGATCAGCCTTTCTGGCAAATAGTTGGCTGGTAGGTACAAAAGCCACAGAAGCTGCTGCTAGACCCGCGTTGCGTATGAATTCTTTTCTTTGCATGTGATGTATTTTGAAAATATGAGTGAATCTATGATAATTGTTTAATCCTGAATCAATTTTACAGGAAATTTTGGGTGTATAAATTCCCAGTCCTGTATATGTGCTTGTTGGTGTTCTTTTTCTACAATTTCATTCATGGTTTTTATTAGAGCAGGATATTGGCTAGCAAGGTCATTTGATTCTGTACTATCCTTACTTAAATCAAAAAGTTGCCAAGGTTTTTCATTGTGCTTCCTAACTTCTGTTTTTACCGCTTTCCAATCTCCCATTCTAATAGCAATTTGCCCACCATTTTCGGGATATTCAAAATACAACCATGCGTGTTTTTTTTGCTGTGCTTTTTTTCCCAATAAGGATGGCAACAAAGAAATCCCATCTGTTTCAGGCATTTTTTGGGAAGTAATTTCTGCTAAAGTTGCCATCATATCATATTGTGCAGAAATATGGCTAGAGATGCTACCTGCAGGTATTTTTCCAGGCCACCTAGCTATAAAAGGCTCACGAATGCCACCTTCATACAAATCCATTTTTTGACCACGTAATCCTCCATTACTATTGAAAAAATGTCTATCCACTCCCCCATTAAAAGTGGCCCCATTATCACTGGAAAATAATACCAATGTGTTATTGTCTAACCCTAATTGTTTCAGTTGATTTAATAAAATGCCCACTTGTGCATCTAAATAACTAATCATGGCAGCATACGTAGACAAAGGATGAGGCGATGAAGCATAACCTTGCCCTCCAAAATAGGGCTGCTCCGAAAACTGTCCAACATATTGATTTACCCATTCTATTGGAGCTTGCAATGAAACATGCGGCAATGTATATGGTAGATAAATGAAGAAAGGCTGATTCTTATTTTGTTGGATAAATTTCAAGGCTTTTTCCGTCATTTTTGCAGGAGCATATTCCCTGCCTTGGTAATAGGCAAAATCAGCAGACTTTCCTTTAGAAGGGTCTTGTTTTAGATGCACATTAATAGGTTTGTTTTGAAGACTATCCCATTTCCCATTTTCCCAAAGATGTGTGGGATAATAGTTGTGTGCTTGTTTTTGGTCTAAGTATCCATAATAATAATCAAACCCTTGTTTTAAAGGATCCCCACTGGTATTATGCATACCCAAACCCCATTTACCAATCACAGCGGTTTTATAGCCTGCTTGTTGCATTAATTTTCCAATGGTAAAAGTATTTGCTGGCAATGGCATTTGACCTCCTTCTAAACTATCGGCAAAGCCACCTAATTCATAATTGCCATGGATATAAGTATGGCCCCCATGTTTGCCAGTAAGAAGCATACATCTTGCGGGCGCACAAACAGGTGTACTGGTATAATGATTGGTAAACCTAATTCCTTCTTGCGCCATTTTATCAAGATTAGGAGTCTTGATTTTGAGTTGGCCATAGGCACCAAGTTCACCATAACCTAGGTCATCGGCATAGATATAAATAATATTGGGTTTGGAACTATTTTGTCCTTGAGATGGAAGTATCCCAAACTGTAAAAGGAATACTATTAAATATCCAATCTTTTGTAATAGTTGCATGATGGGTTAAACCTAATGATATTTTCTCAATTAGCATCGTGCAAACGGTTGTGCAAATTTAAATGATTTCTTTATCAGTCTTTAATGGTTGCCATTGCCTTTTCTCCCGTAAAATCAATAACATACTAGCAAGAATTAGGGAACTTCCCGCAGAAAATAGCCCAATGACTATAAACATCCAATTTTCTGCAAGGTTTACAAAAATAAGGCTGAAAAAAGCTATAAATAGACAGGTCAGAATGATGGGCTTATGACTCATACATGTACGGGTTAGGGGTATGGAAAAAACGTGGAACAAATTAAGGTTTTTTTTCTCATATTCCAACACGGTGAAAACACCGAATTTTGCCAAAATCCCATTTATTTGAGTAAACTAATCGCTTTTTGAACGGCTGGATCAAATTGATTAGAAACTTCATAATACCCTTCTGTACGCCAAATTTGCCTTGCCATCAAGATTTGCATTCTTTGTGACAACTGCTGGGCTTCCATTTGATTAAAACTATTTAGAGGGATACTATCAGACACTAGAGCAAAATTGCGCAAAGCATCTAATTCCGGTTTACTTGGCTGGAAGCCTTTCACTAAGTCTATTGGTTGCTTAAACTCATTAAACCTAGCTCTATTTTGAACATAATATCTATATACAAAATTATTCAAGCTATTTCTATAATATAACTTTAAAAGCACTGGACTAACCCTACTGGTATCCAATGGTACAAATACGTCAGGGGTTATTCCGCCTCCACCATATACCAGTCTTCCACCTGGGGTTTTATATGCTTTTCCCTTTGGGGTACTGGTATCAGCTTTCAAAAGAGAGCCATTGTGGAACCTATCAAGCAATTCTTCATTATAGGCGTCTTTATCTTTTCCATAAGGCTTTTGAATATTCCTACCCAAAGGGCTAAAATAACGCGCAACGGTTAATCTAACGGCACTCCCATCAGAAAGTTGAAATTGGGTTTGAACCAACCCTTTACCAAAACTTCTTCTTCCAACAATCGTGGCTCTATCCCAGTCCTGCAAAGCTCCACAAAGTACTTCACTGGCCGAGGCTGAGGTTTCGTCTATCAACACGATTATTTTACCTTTTTCAAAAATACCATCCCTCTGTGCTCTAAAATCGGTCCTGCTCACTTTATCCCCTTCTGTATATACAATCAATTTATCATCACTCAAAAACTCATCTGCAATTGCAGTTGCCTCCTTCATTAAACCCCCACCATTGCCTCTTAAATCCAAAATCAATTGTTTCATACCCTGCTTTTGTAACCGACCCATATTTTCCATGAACTCTTCATAAGTTCTGTCTGCAAAACGGTTGATTTTCAAAAAGCCTGTTTGAGTATCAAGCATATAAGCAACGTCAACAGAAGGAACTGGAATTACCCCGCGTTCAACTGTGATTTTCAATAATTTGCCATCCCGCAACAGGTTGATTTTAACGGAACTACCCTTCTCTCCTTTTAATAATTTCCGGATTCTTTCAGCACCAGCATTTTTCCCAGTAATGGACAAACTATCATTCACCATGACCAATTTGTCTCCAACCTGAATGCCTGCTTTCTCAGAGGGCCCACGCTTGATTACATTCATCACATTAACGGTATCGTTAAACAATTGGAATTCAACGCCAATACCTTGAAATTGACCCATTAATTGTTCATTATTCTCACTTAAATCTTCCTTGGGAATTAAGGATGAATGGGGATCTAAATGGGACAATAATTGACTTACAGCTAGTTGATTAACGCTATCCGCAGCTATTTTGTCTACATATTTGCCCTTAATCAACTCAACAACTTCCTGTAAAGAGGTCTTACCTGAAAGGCTAAAAAACCTATTACCACCCGTTCTTTCCTTTAATTGGTATCCAATGAGCATACCCAAGACCATGGTGATTGAAAACAAAATTGGTAACCAAACCTGCAATTTTTTACTTCCCATAATGGAGCTTCTTTGTAACTTGAATTAGCATCAAATATCCGAATTAATGTGCGAATCAATAGATAAAGGTTTGTTCTTTCGGATGAATGGTATAAGTTGCATTAAAGTTTTCATAACCTGTTGGTATTAAACCAGCCCCGGGTAAAAAACAGAGCTATGTCCGTAAAATTGATTGCAGACAGCGGTGCCACCAAATGTGAGTGGTGTTTGCTAGAAGATGGCAAGAAAAAAACCATCCATACCCAAGGAATCAGTCCTTATTTTCTGAATGAGCAGCAAATATTGGCTTTATTAGAAAAGGCATTACTGCCCAAATTAAAAGGAGCCATTATTACTGAAGTACATTTTTATGGTACGGGCTTGAGTAATCCCCTCAATGTCACTATTTTAAAAAATGTTTTAAAAACATGCTTTAAAAAGGCCAAAATCAAGGTTGAAACAGACCTGACTGCAGCGGCCAGAGCCCTATGCGGCAAAAACAAAGGCATCGCCTGTATTCTTGGAACTGGTTCCAATTCCTGTTACTATGACGGAAAAAAGATGAGTAAAAACAGTCCTGGCATAGGCTATATTTTGGGAGATGAGGGAAGTGGCGCTTATTTAGGCAAGAAAGTCATACAACATTTTTTATATGGCACTTTTGATGAGGAATTACAAGCACGTTTTGAAAAAAGATTCCTAACCAATGCCATTGAAATTCTAGAAAACGTTTATAAAAAACCCTTGGCCAACAGGTATCTGGCATCTTTTGCCATTTTTTTGGCAGAAAATAGGGGTCATTACATGATTGAAAATATTATTGAAGATGGGTTAAATGACTTCTTTTTTACCCATATCTATAAATATAGAGAAAGCTGGACCCTT
>JBEAPC010000250.1:0-2815 GCA_041164585.1 Bacteroidota bacterium | reverse complement strand
CTATGAACAGCACTATTAAGAATGATTTCCAGCTTATTGTAAAGGATTTTCCCATGAATCTGTTTAAAGTGTAAATATCGTATTTTTTTTAACCCCACCCCGCCCTTCGGGCACCCCTCCCACAAGCGGTAGGGGATCTCTTTTAATACTTTTACAAAGTAATGGCCATTCCAGCAGAGATGGATTGAAAGTTTTGGGTGCTAAAGCTAGGGGCTAATTGCCTGCTTGTGATACCAAAACTTCCCATAAAATAAACATTATTGATCAGCTCATAATTGGCCCTGAATAAAAACTCAGCCTCATTTCTTTGCAATCCAAACAAAAATGGTGGCTGTGGATTGTTCATATCATATTGCTGCTCTGGAGTCCCTGCAGAACCCTTTCGAATATACTGGTACCTTGCTAATAAACGCAATCTAGGAATAGGACTATACTTGGCAGAAACCATCCATCTGTCTGCATTATTGCCCATCCAATCTCCCATTACCTGTGAATTACTGGTATAAGTTTGAGCGGGATTTAAATTGGCATAAACAAAAGGATTGATTCTAGCATATTCCGCTTGCAAAGTAAAATAAGGGATTATCAAATCTGTAATAGAGCCCCCAATTTGATAACCAATTTGATTTCTGCTTTTTTGTGGATTTGAAATATTAGACAAACTAATTTCATCTATAAACAGACTTCCATATAAATGGGTGTTTTTAATCTGGTTCCTAGAGGAAACTTGAATAAATAATTGACTATTTGCTCCGGCTTGAGCTCTTCCTCCGCTGCTGTATTGATCATATCCTTTTAAATAGAAAAAAGGCATTAAATAACCAAACTGTACATTTTCACTATAAATTACTGACTCTCCAAAAGCTAGATCCAGTCCCTTGACTGGTTTGAAAATCAGTGTATTGGTTGCCATGAACTTGGGCCTATAGATGATATGCTCTCCCCCAAAAACGGTATTCCCTGTAAAATAAGTTTGATTACTATCAATTACATTAGAAGCTAGGAATGCATGTGCATAGTCAAAACGCAACCATTTAAGGATATCTAAACTCAAGCGTACGTATGGAAAAACAGGCGCTTTGTCTGATAGTACTTGCCTTCCATTTTCTCCATAGCCCCATAATAAATTGTCTTGTCCTACACTGATCACGCCTTTTTTCCAGGAATAATAAAGATTAGCCTTGGTTTGGTTATAATTAAAAGACTTACCAGTAAATGGCGTATTCAAAATAATGCCTTGTTGTGGAGTAAAGACCTTGTCTGGATTTAAACCAGAACCAGATTCTGTGGCCTCAGCATAAGAGAATTGCAATCCCCAATGTTTTCCCCAAGTTGCCCATGCATTGATTCCCCTTGAAATTTTTTTGACTGATTGCGTATCAGAATTGAGATAGCCCACTTCAATTTCTGGGTCAATATTCAATTTGAATTTTTCTTTTTCAACAAACAACATCCGCAACCTACCATTGCTATCTTTTTTTAAGAATTTAGGGGTATCCGAATTAGACCAGTTTTTGGTGATGAAGGAAGAACCAAATTCTTTTTGAAAAAATGCTAACTCTTTGCGTTCAATGGGTAACAATTGGTCTTGATACACTTTTAAGGAATCCAATAACTCCGTTACTTTTAACCTTGACACAGGTCTAATAATATCGTCAAAGACAATATTTCCTTTTTGCGCCTGTCTACTTAAAAATTCATACACATCAGAACGTATATTAACCATAGTAGTTTGTGCAAAAAGATTACTGCACAAAAGAGAGCAAGTCAAGATCAGACTAAAAAAATATTTCATAAATAGGCCAATTAGTAGGCGTTCTGGTCGCCACGGAAAATATTAATAATAGTTTGAAGAATTACCTGACAATCAAACCAGAATGACCAACGGTGTATATAGTAAAGGTCATAATTGACTCTTTTTTGCATGGATGAAATACTCTTGGTCTCACCCCTACAACCATTCACTTGTGCCCAACCTGTAATACCTGGTTTAACCATATGTCTGAGCATATAATTGTCTACAGTATCAATAGAAGCCATATTCAAAGGAATGGGATGCGGCCTAGGACCCACCACACTCATATCTCCTCTAAGAACATTATAAAATTGTGGCAATTCATCCAAACTGGTCTTTCTTAAAAACAAACCCAACGCTGTAATCCTTGGGTCGTTCTTAGTGGCTTGCAAATAACTACCCTGTTCGTCTACATCCTTACTTTGCACCACCATTGTTCTAAACTTATAACAGGTAATCTTCTCATTATTCAAACCCCATCTGATTTGCTTGAACATTACAGGCCCCTTAGAACTTAACTTAATCAAAATCATTAAAATGGGCATGAGCCAACTACCAACCAATAAAAAGAAACACAAAGAAAAAGCAATATCAAAACTTCTTTTCAAAGTCCTGTTTTCCCATTTGTCCAATGGAAGGGATTTGAAATTCAGTACGGGAATCAAACCCAAATTATTTACTTGAATATTGGTAGTGGCAAATTGGTCAATATCTGGAATAATTTTAACGGGAATAGAAAATTGATCACAAACCTGGACTGCTTTTTTAACCACTTCTGGCTGGGTATTGGGCAAGGCAATGACTACTTCATCAAAGTCATTTTCCTTTAATACTTCTTCCAAAGCTTCCACCTGTCCAAAGTATTTGCTGCCATTCAATTGAACAGGACTATGGTGTAATACACCTCCGCAGTGATAGCCATAGTAACCGTATTTATGTACCGTATCTAGAAAATCAACCCCAGCAGGAGTAGCCCCAACCAATAAGAAATTTTCAGAGAACTTTCCTGCATAAACCAAG
>JBEAPC010000249.1:0-3068 GCA_041164585.1 Bacteroidota bacterium | reverse complement strand
TTACAATAATCATCAAACAGATGGTCATACCCCTGAACACATCCAGAGAAAGGAATCGTTTAGAATTACTCATACGGCAGTTTTGCAGCTACCAATATACTCAATTTATCAAATCAAGCCTGATAGATGGCCGGTTCAATAAAATCCGCTAATTTGATCATTCATAATTTTTAAATCAAGATCATGCTCAAAAAAATTGCCTTTTGGCTACTGGTAGCTTTCTATCTATTTGCGGGCGCCAATCATTTTATGAATCCAGAATTCTATAATGGCATGATTCCTCCCTATTTCCCATGGCCTGAATTTATCAACCTAGCATCTGGTGTTGCCGAGATTGGTTTAGCATTACTATTATTAATACCATCGCAAAGATCAAAAGCAGCCATTGGTATTATTGTACTTTTAATTGCTTTTATCCCAGCACATATTTATCATATACAAATGAAGGGCTGTTTAACTGGCCAACCATGTATTCCTGAATGGGCAACATGGTTACGATTATTGGTTTTTCAACCCATTTTTATGATTTGGGCTTGGTGGTGTAGAAAATAAAAAAACAAACACATGCGATTTGTCAAAATTATCCTAGGCATTGTATTGGTATTGGTAGTAGTCTATTTTGTTGGACCACATCCTAGCAAACCTATTTATGATCAGGCTTTACCATCTGTTCCATCAACAGCCACGGAGCTGGAACAATATATTAGTCAAGAAGAAGCCAAACACCAAGTAAAGAAAGACAATGAAGCCAAGATTATTTGGGCCGATAGTACCAAAAAGAAAACGCCCTATGCCATTGTGTATTTACACGGTTTCAGCGCTAGTTGGATGGAGGGTGCTCCAGCCCACCAGAATATTGCCAAGCAATTTGGATGCAATCTCTATTTAGCTAGACTTGCTGAACATGGGATTGATACTTCCGATGCATTAATTAATATGACAGCAGACAATCTTTGGGAAACAGCCAAGCAAGCTTATGCCATTGGCCGTCAATTGGGCGATACCGTGATCTTAATGGGAACTTCTACTGGAGGAACTTTGGCCTTGCAATTAGCAGCCGCTTATCCAGAAGTTGGTGGATTGATTTTGTACTCACCCAATATTGCCATCAATGACCCCAATGCTTGGTTGCTCAATAATCCATGGGGCGTTCAAATAGCCAGAATGGTTAAGGGATCTAAATACAATTTGATTGCTGGTGATAGCAGCTATGCCAAATACTGGAATACCCAATACCGATTAGAAGCAGTGGCTAATTTGGAAGAACTTTTAGAAACCAAGATGAACGAAAGCACTTTCAAAAGCATTCATCAGCCCGTATTAACCCTTTACTATTATAAAAACGAACAAGAACAGGACAACGTTGTAAAAGTGACTGCCACCAAAGCCATGTTTGCTGAGCTAGGTACCAAACCTGCCTTAAAAAGGGCGGTTGCCATGCCATTAACCGGAAACCATGTTTTGGCTTCGCCGATAGTCTCTAAGGATGTAACAGGTGTAGAAAAACAAACCCAACTTTTTTTAACAGAAATTATGCAGCTAAAACCGCTTAAATAATGGCATTTTGCTGATTTTAAATTCACTTATCTTCGTTTTGTTCTAACTAAAAAGATTGCCATGCCACTTAGTAAAATTGCCGGTATAGGAATGTATGTTCCTGAGAAAGTTGTTACCAATGATGATCTCAAACAATTTATGGAAACCGATGACGCTTGGATCCAGGAACGTACCGGAATCAAGGAACGCAGGTTTGCACATAGAACAGAAGAAACAACCACCACCATGGGGGTTGAAGCTGCCAAAATTGCCATTGAAAGAGCAGGTATTACAGCACAGGATATTGACTTTATCGTTTTTGCAACACTATCACCTGACTATTATTTTCCAGGTTGTGGGGTATTGTTACAAAGGGCATTAAAGATGAAAGAAGTGGGTGCACTAGATGTGCGCAACCAGTGTAGTGGATTCTTATATGCACTAAGTGTAGCAGATCAGTTTATCCGTTCTGGCATGTATCAAAACATATTGGTTGTGGGTGCTGAAAAACATAGTATGGGACTTGACTTTAGTACCAGAGGAAGAAATGTATCTGTGATTTTTGGCGATGGTGCTGGTGCAGTAGTATTACAAGCAACCAATAAAGAAGGACAAGGAATTTTGAGCACGCATTTACATAGCGATGGTGGCAGTGCAGAAATTTTAGCTCAATACAATCCTGGCTCACACGCCAATCATTGGATGGAAACACCAGTAGCTGATTTTGATGACGCCGTGATTGGTGAAACCTTCATGAGCCATAACATGATTGACAAAGCACAGTTATTTCCCTTTATGGATGGCCCATCTGTATTTAAGAAAGCCATTGTAAAGTTTCCTGAAGTAATTGTTGAAGCCCTTACTAAGAATGGATATACCCCTGCAGATTTAAATATGTTGATTCCACATCAGGCAAATCTTAGGATTAGTCAATTTGTACAACAGAAATTACAACTCAGGGATGATCAGGTATTCAACAATATCATGAAATACGGTAACACCACTGCAGCTTCTGTACCCATTGCACTTTGTGAAGCATGGGAAAAAGGTTTGGTAAAAGAAGGTGACCTAGTTTGTCTAGCTGCTTTTGGCAGTGGATTTACTTGGGCATCGGCCTTGATTAAATGGTAGCCTGAAGTTTGTTGAATCTTATAAAACTCGCATGAACAGAAAGATTTGTTTTCTGGTAAATCCTATTTCTGGCAACACTAAAAAGGACGATTTACTCAAGTTCATCCATGCAGAAATGCAGGGAAAGGACATTCCTTTTGAATTCATATTTACTAAGGCATCAGGCAATTATGACGATCTGGTAGATAGAATTGAACAAGAAGGAATTACTGATATAGTAATGATTGGAGGAGATGGTACCGTAAACCAAGTAGTGAATGCTTTGCGTAACCAACCAGTTCAATTTGGCATTATCCCTTTAGGATCTGGCAATGGTTTGGCCTTAGCAGCAGGGATACCCAAAAAACCACAGGATGCCATCAATTTGATTTTAAAAGGAGAAGCAAAACCGGTAGATGCAT
>JBEAPC010000248.1:0-17239 GCA_041164585.1 Bacteroidota bacterium | reverse complement strand
TGTACACGCAGGTGCTATTAATGATGTACAGGTAGAAGTAGTGAATGTGCACAGCGAATATATTACCCAACAAAATGTTACTGAAAAACTAGCAGGTTTGGATGGTTTATTAGTTGCTCCTGGGTTTGGATTAAGGGGTATTGAGGGTAAGATTGTTGCAGTGCAGTACGCACGCGAAAAAGGTCTTCCATTTTTTGGTATCTGTTTGGGTATGCAAATGGCGGTAATTGAATACGCTAGAAATATACTTGGATTAAAAGACGCGCATAGCACAGAGATGGATGCCAATAGCACCCACCAAGTGATCAATATGATGGAAGAGCAGAAAAAGATTACCATGATGGGTGGTACCATGCGTTTGGGGTCTTATCCATGTCATATCACTGAAGGAAGTTTGGCACATCAAGTATATGGCACAACAGAGATTACAGAAAGGCATAGACACCGTTATGAATTTAACAGTGAATACTTGCAACAATTCACAGATGCTGGTATGGTTGCTAGCGGAACCAATCCTCAAACCGGATTGGTAGAAATTGTAGAGATTCCTACGCACCCATTCTTTATTGGGGTACAATATCACCCAGAATTAAAGAGCTCTGTAGAAAATCCGGCTCCTTTATTTGTGGGCTTTATTGGAGCCGCCAAGAAGTACAATGAATTAAGCAATAACGGTGATAAGAAAAAAACCGCTAAAGCATAAACAGTACTAAAATATTTTTACCAAAAGCATCCCGGTTTTGCCGGGATGTTTTCGTTTAAAGCTGTTTTTTAGGTTAACTTAACTAATAAATAAGTTTGTAATTTTAGTGTTCAAATTCCAGTTCCATGAAATATGCTAAGCAAATAACGGTTATCCTATTCTTGTCATTCATTTTCCTGCATTTGGCTGCACAGCCACCACAGGGTATTAAATGGACACCCAAGGGTAGCGGTTATTATGCCATAGATGCAGGTGAGATTTTCTATACTGATTTAAGTAGTAGTAAGAAAACAAAAGTCATTACCAAAAAACAGTTGACACCCCAAGGGGCTGAAAAGCCAATTAACCCTAGAAATTTTTTCTTTTCAACAGATGAAACCAAATTATTGATCTATGCCAATAGCAAAAAAGTTTGGCGCTATGATACCAGGGGTGATTATTGGGTCTTGGATCTAAATACCAATCAGATCAAACAATTGGGCAAGGGAAAGCCTGCTTCTTCCTTAATGTTTGCCAAGTTCTCACCAGATAGTCGCAAAGTAGCTTATGTAAGTGAATACAATATTTATTCAGAAGAACTTGCTACTGGAAAAATAGAAGCATTGACCAAGGGGGGTAATCGCAAAAGAATCAATGGAACTTTTGACTGGGCCTATGAAGAAGAGTTTTTCTGTAGAGATGGATTTAGGTGGAGCCCAGATAGCAAACAAATTGCTTATTGGCAAATGGATGCCAAGATTACCAGAGATTATTTGATGGTGAACAATACGGATTCCATTTATCCTTTCCCCATTCCAGTTGAATATCCAGTTGCAGGAACAGCTCCATCTCCTTTTAAAATTGGCGTAGTGAGTTTGGGTAATCCAAATACCAAGTGGATGAGTATCCCAACAGATACTGTGTTACAATCTTATGTTCCTAGAATGGAATGGGCCGCCAATAGCAGTCAATTGATTGTACAGCATCTGAATAGAAAACAAAATGAAACTGCTATTTTGCTTTGCGATGTTAAAACAGGAAAATCAACTTCTATTTATCAAGAAGAAGATGAAGCTTGGATAGATATTTTGCCTCTATGGGATGAGAAATATAGTTATGGTGGTTGGGACTGGTTAGACAATGGAAATGAATTTATTTGGGCCAGTGAAAAAGATGGTTGGAGACATTTGTATCGCATTAGCCGAAATGGTAAATCAGTAACGCGTATCACCAATGGCAAGTATGACGTGATGCAGATTTCTTGTATTGATGAAAAAGGTGGTTATCTCTATTTTGAAGCATCTCCTGAAAATGCCACACAACGTTATTTGTATAGAACCAAATTAGATGGTTCAGGATCTGCACAAAGGATTACACCTGACAATCAACCCGGAACCCATAATTATGAAATTGCCCCCGGAGCAATTTATGCCAGACACCAATTCTCTAATTATTACACACCCAATACTACTGAGTGGGTTAAGTTGCCTGGGCATGTTGGAACCGATGGAGACAAAGTAAATGAAGCCATTAGTCAACAGGATAAAACCAAATCAAGTTTGGAGTTCTTTACTGTTACTACAGCTGATAGCGTGACCATGGATGCTTGGATTGTAAAGCCCACCAATTTTGATCCCAAGAAAAAATACCCTGTATTATTTTATGTGTATACGGAACCTTGGGGCCAAAATGTAAAAGACGAATACGGTGTTGGTTATAATTATCTCTATCGTGGAGACCTATCTGCAGATGGTTATATTTATATCTCTATTGACAATCGCGGTACGCCAGTTCCAAAAGGAAGGGCATGGCGCAAATCTATTTATCAAAAAATTGGACAAGTAAATATTCGAGACCAAGCCATGGCTGCCAAGGAAATCATGAAATGGTCTTTTGTAGATTCCACAAGAATTGCGGTTTGGGGTTGGAGTGGGGGCGGAACAGCTACCCAAAACTTATTATTCCAATATCCAGATATTTATAAAACAGGCATCGCGGTAGCAGGTGTAGCCAACCAGTTTTCTTATGACAATTTGTATCAGGAACGCTATATGGGATTGCCTCAGGAAGACAAGAGCGGATTTATCAAAGGAAGCCCTATTACACACGCTAAGAATTTAAAAGGAAACTTATTATTGATTCACGGTACTGGTGATGACAATGTGCATTATTCCAATATGGAAATGCTGGTGAATGAGCTTATTCGTAACGGAAAGCAATTTCAAATGATGAGTTATCCCAACAGATCACATAGTATCTCTGAAGGTCCAGGAACATTTAATCACCTCTCTCAATTATATACAGATTTTCTAAAAAGAAACTGCCCAGGAGGAGCCAAATAATATGAAAAAAAATAAATTATTGGTGTACAGTTATGCTGCAACAACGTTAACTTCTTTTGTTGGTGCCTATATCAAAATCATGCATTTGCCAGGCGCTGAATTACTTTTAGCAATTGCGTTTTTCTTTTTAGTTATTTTTATTATTACTGGATTCAAAGAAGTTTGGTATTCAAATAGAATTCCAGAATCCGAGAAAACCATGTGGCTAATTGGCTTCTTTTTTATGTCTTGGATAACTGGTTTAATCTATTTCTGGATTGGTAGAAAAAGAGTTATTGCATAGTAAGCAGACCTAATCTATTTCTTGCTTGATGCTTTCATTTTCTTTTTCTGTTGCTAATTGGTACTTTTTTTGCAAGGCATTAATTTCATAAGCTTCTTGCAACTTAGCGTGTTCTTCATAAGTGCCAGATGGTAAAAGCGTTTTAGCAATCACTGGCATTAATTCTATGAGCATGAGAATGGCAACCAATAAATAGTATCTAAAAGCTACAGCACTATTGTTGTTTATTAAATTATTGAGTGCCTCTATGCGTGTGATAAATCCATCATTGAGTAGTGTTTCAAATGCGGCTTGCTCTTTTAAAATGTTTTGGTCTATCTGTTTGAGACTGCTATCTGTTTCATTTAGTTTTGGTCTAAGACCTGATTCCAATTGTGTATAATCTGCTTGCAATCTCAAATAAGCTTGTTGCTTTGCTTGCGCGATGTCTTTTAAGCCAATTTTTTTACTACCACCTGTTCCATCTGTTTCTGCAATAAAACTTTCTCTTGCTCTTGAAACTTCTTTGTCCTTATCAAGCAATTGTTGTTGTAACCTATTTCTTTGTTCCAAAAGAGGCGCTTTCAAAGAAAGATAAACACTGTCTTGTGATTGGAGTTTGCTTCTTTTTTTCTGTTCATTGTCCAAAGAAATTTGAACATGAATTTCTTTGTCAAACAAATAAAGTAGGGCTGGTTGGGCCATAAATAGACCAATGGTCAGGGCTAGCAAAACTCTAAATCCAATGGGAACAAGTTTGAGTTTATTGGTTCTTGTTATTCCCTTGATCAAGGCCCTATCTATACCCAAAATAATTCCACCCATAAAAATGCCTAAACCAATAGAGGCCCAAATATTATTTACTACAGTAGAAAAGAAATAAGTCCAAGCCAATGTGGCAAATAGCCAGGTTCCAAGAACTGTTATTCCCGTAATGGCATATCGGTTCCTATCAACAACAGCATTTTCTAATAATTCTCCCTCGGCGGTAGATAGCCACCAAAGGAATCGGGTACTTGTACCAATAGTTGGGGTCTGTTCCATAGGAAGCCCACTTGCATTTGCTTGCATAGTCAAAATTAAATATATGAAAGTGGAAGTTGGGAACGCCCTTGTAAAGATGCTTGGTTGAAGCGGTGAGGGTAAAGAAACGATGAATTTCCCATACAAAGGCTGCAAATACCTGTTTTAAAGCTATTTTAACGCTTGGATAATTTTAAAATTCCCAATTCCCAATCTAAACTGCAAATACTACCTTTGCCGCTCAATAAAATTTGATATGAAGACGGACAAGAATTCGGTAATTGGGTTTGTGCTGCTGGGTATTTTGTTTTTCCTTTATTTCTGGTACACCAATAAGCAGCAAACTGCCTTGGTAGAAATGAAGAAAAAGCAAGAAGATTCATTGGCCATTGTGGCTGCCAGCAGGGTAAAAATACAAGATACAGTTACAGCCAAAATAGACAGTATTAAAAGGGATTCCGCCTACCGTGTAACGGCCGCTGGAAACTTTACTACTGCCGCAACAGGATCAGAAACTTTAACCAGTATTGAGAACAATCTGATGAAGGTAACTTTCACCAACAAAGGTGGAAGGGTTCAATCAGTATTGCTCAAAAAATATCTATCACACGATAGTTTGCCTGTGGTACTTTCTGGAACTAAGGATCAATTGAGCTATGCCGTAAATACAGGTGCTAATAAAGCTTCTCAAACGGGTGATTTGTTTTTCAATACCGGAGCTATTACCAAACTAGCCGATGGTAGCCAACAGATTAGTTTTACCATGCAATCCCAAACAGGTGAAAGCATTGTGCACAGCTATACTATTAAGCCCGATGCTTATATGATTGATTGGAACCTTGGATTAACAGGTGCTGATAAATTATTGAGTCAAGGGCAATTGAATATGCAATGGCATTCGGTTACCGAACAACACGAGCGTACCGCTGCTTATGAGCGTCAGATGTCTAACATTTGTTTCTCAGAAGGCAATGACTTTGATTATATCTCTAGTAAAACCGAACACCAGTTTGAAAAGCCAGTACAATGGTTGAGTGTGGTACAGCAATTCTTTAATACCACTTTAATTGCAAAGAATGGTTTTAGTGGTGGGTCTGTCAACTGGGCAAGGAAAACCGATTCTTCTACTGAGTTGGCTACCATTGACGCTAGCTTGCAAATGAAATTGCCTGTTGCTGCTACAGTGGCGGTTCCTTTGCAATTGTATTATGGTCCAAGTGATTTCAATATCCTGAAAAAGCAAGCGCCAGACATGGACAAGATTGTGAACTTAGGAAGAGACATGTATTCCTTTGTTAGACCAATCAACAAATACATTATCATGAATGTATTTGACTTCTTTGCAGGATTTGTAATGAATTATGGATGGGTTGTATTGTTATTAACCTTGTTCATTCGTTTGGTAACTGCCCCTTTAACTTATAGTAGTTACTTGAGTGGTGCCAAAATGAAGGTTTTAAAACCAGAATTGGATACCCTAAAAAAGAAATTTGGGGATGACCAACAAGGTTTTGCCATGGAGCAAATGAAACTCTTCCGTGAAGCAGGTGTAAATCCATTAGGTGGTTGTATTCCAGCCCTATTGCAGATTCCAATCTTCTTTGCCTTGTATAGTTTCTTCAATAGTAATATCGCGCTACGCGGACAAGCATTTCTTTGGAGTAAGGATTTGTCTTCATATGACGTAATTGCTCGTTTGCCTTTTGAAATACCTTTAGGATTTGGAGACCATATAAGCTTGTTCACTATTACAGCAGTAATCACTAGCTTTTTGATTTCTATCTATAATATGAGCATGACGCCAACACAGGACAATCCTGCATTGAAGTACATGCCATATATCTTCCCTTTCATGCTCTTGTTTATCTTTAATAAATTGCCATCGGCCCTTACTTGGTATTATACCGTATCCAACTTAATTACTTTGGCCTTGCAATTTGTGATTCAGAATTATATCATTGATCATGACAAGATTCTGGCAAAGATTGAGATTAAGCGTAAAGCTCCTAAGACCAAAAGTAAATGGCAGGAGAAATACGAACAAATGATGGAGAGTCAGAAAAAAGTACAGGATTTAAAAGAAAGAACACAAAAGAAAAAATAAAGAAAAGGACCTCGATGTTTAATCGGGGTCTTTTTTTATGTGTGAATAGCTAGTGTAAGCTTTAACGTTTGGATGTCTAGTTATTTTGTAACATTGAACTGTTTAAAAGGCTCAATCATGAAAACAATTTTTGCCATATTGGTTCTGGGTTTAGTAACACCAGCATTGGCACAACAAAGAGTGGTGGCGGAATGTACCGTTATGTTTAAAATTACTTTAGACGATGGTACAGTAGATAAAGACGTTTCCAATAGTATCAGTAAAAGTGCTAAAACAGTATATATAAAAGGAAATGATAGTAGGGTAGACTTGGTTAGCCCTGCCATACAACAATCAGTCATTTATGATAAAACACAGAATACGGCAGTAGTATTAAGAGAGTTTGGTACCAATAAGTTTATGAATCGTTTGAATAAAGAGCAATGGCTTACTGCGAATAAACAATACCAAGGAATGGCAATTAGTTTGGTCAATGAAACAAAGACCATACTTGGTTATGAGTGTAAGAAAGCAATGATTACATTGAAAGATGGAAGTGTTTTTAGTTTGTATTATGCAACTGCTATTATTCCTTCTGTAAAAGAATTTGAATACCAATTTAAAGACGTGCCAGGTTTTGTATTAGAATACCAGATCAAAGAATCTGGTGACAATACGCTTGTTAATTATCGGGCAGAAAAAATTAGCTTGAGCCCGGTATTGGCTTCCAAGTTTGACATTCCAACCAGTGGATATAGATTAATGAATTAGTGGTGAGGTGCTACCGGAGTTTTGAATTTGGTAGGAACCTTCACTTTGAATTTGTAAGGATACACATAAGTAGTGTTTCCATTATCAAATCTTAGCATAGAATTCACTTCAGTGCCATTTAAAGGATCTTTAGAACCCAATAATTGCATTCCCTTGAATTGCAAATTGCTTTTCAAAGAAGTGTAATTCAAGCTTTTGTGAGAAAGACTGCTGAGGTTTTTCAGTGAATATTTGCTGTTTTTAGCCCTTTCTTCAGTGATACCTGTAAATGAAAAAGCAGCAAAAGCCACCTGGATTGCCATGATAAACAGGGCAGATGCAGTGAATTTTAATATGGCTTGCTTTTTTGTCATTTTTACAAAGTTAATGCTTTTTCCCAATATTTTAACAATTGCTATTGTTAAGCTAATATTATTAAGACGCAGGAAGATGAAAAAAGTTGCCTGAGATTTGAAAAAAAGTGAAAAAAAGTTTTATATTCAAGAAACCAATAGTCCAATGAGGGAAAATCCGTACCAAGAAGACCGAGAGGAACTCAAAGAACTTTTATTACAGTATCAAAATCTAAAGCATGGGCGTAGTCACTCTTTTTTGGAGGAAGACGCTTTTGAGCGGATTATTGACTACTATGACGAAAAGGATGACCTCAATGAGGCCCTTGAAGCTGCCGAAACAGGCCTAGAACAATTCCCCTTTTCCGCCCTTTTAATGATCAAAAAAGCAGATTTGCTTCTGGCTAATCGCAAATATCAAGAGGCTTTGAACATACTGGAAACAGCCGAACTCTTTGATAGTAATGACGTTAACCTCTATATTTTAAAGACAGATGCCTATTTGGCCCTTGATCAACAAGCCAAGGCCGTTGAGCTATTAAAAGCCGCTTTACAGCTCTTTGAGGGTGAAGAAAGGCTGGATTTATTGTTTGAATTGGCTGATGTCTATGACGATTATGAGGAATTTGACAAAGTGTTTGACTGTTTGAAACTGATTTTAGAAGAAGAACCCAATAATGAGGAAGCGCTCTATAAAATCTGTTTTTGGACCGATTTTACCGGTAGAAATGAAGAAAGTATTCGTTTACACCAGCAAATTATTGACGATTTCCCCTACAATGAACTAGCCTGGTTCAATATGGCAGCGGCTTATCAGGGTCTTAAATTATATGAGAAATCCATTGATGCCTACCAATATGCAGTGGCCATTGACGAAAAATTTGATTATGCCTACCGTAATATGGGGGATGCTTATTTGCGCCTCCGTAAATACAAGGAAGCCATTGAAGTGTTGGAAAAGGTTTTAGAACTTTCTAGACCTGAAGACGTGATCTATGAAGCCATTGGACATTGTTATCATAGAATGGGAAACAGTGCTCAAGCAAGGTTTCACTATAAAAAAGCCGTTCATTTAAATCCGGAGGATAGCAAACTACATTATAAGATTGCCGTTACTTATATGTTGGAAGAGCAATGGCAAATGGCTATTAAACACTTGGAATCTGCCACCAGAATCCATAGAAACATTACAGAATACAATTTGGCCATGGGCGAATGCCGCATGCATTTAGCTCAATACAAAGAAGCCATCCAGTATTTTAGCATGGTTGTGCGTCAGAAAACCAAGAATGTAGCAGGTTGGGAATCTCTGATCAAATGCTTACTCAAAGCTGAATTTTTTGATGAGGCCCTTGTTCAAACCCAGGCTGCCATGAAAGCCACAGAAAACAAACCATTGTTTTTGTTCTATCAAAGTACGGCACTATTTGCTATGGGTAAATCCAAGGAAGCCTTGTTGAAATTGGAAGCTGCTATGGAAAAATCTCCCAAATTTCTCAAGAAATTCATAGAACTAAATCCATCTATTTTACAGAACAACCATGTGGTGGATATTGTAGCCCGTTATAAGAAGGGCAAAAAAATCTAATAGGTTTTAAGAAAGCCACAACAGCTCATCCATCCATAATGTGGACGGTTTAACCTATTTTTGCACCCGAAAATCGAACGAAATGAATTTTAATCTTACGCAGATTCCAGATAGGATCAAAAAACCAAGGGCGCACGGTATTACTATGGTCATGGACAAAGGGCTTAGTATTCCAGAGGTACATAATTTTATGAGTGTTGCTGGACCACACGTTGATGTGATCAAACTTGGTTTTGGTACAGCCTTTGTAACACCTAATCTGCGTGAAAAAATTCAGGCCTACCAATCTTATGACATCCCCATTTATTTTGGTGGCACATTGTTTGAGGCGTTCTTGATTAGGAATCAGTTTGACGACTATATAGCCATGTGTAAAGACTATAGCATTGATTATGTAGAAGTAAGTGATGGATCCATTAGTATTCCCCATCCTGAAAAATGCGGTTATATTGAAAAATTAACCAAACACGCCACCGTTTTGAGCGAGGTTGGTTCTAAAGACGCAGCACATATTATTCCTCCTTATAAATGGATTGAACTTATGCGCGCTGAGTTAGAAGCTGGGTCTTCCTATGTGATTGCAGAAGCTCGTGAAGCAGGTAATGTAGGGATCTATCGCGGCAGCGGAGAAGTAAGAGAAGGATTGGTTCAAGAAATTTTAACACAGATTCCTGCCGAAAAAATTCTTTGGGAAGCTCCTCAAAAAGCACAACAATTGTATTTCTTAGAATTGATTGGCTGCAACGTAAACCTGGGCAATATTGCTCCCAATGAAGTAATTGCTTTGGAAGCTATGAGAATTGGTTTGCGTGGCGATACTTTTGAGTTGTATCTAAACAAATAAACCCTTTTACATGCGTTTGTATGGTTTGTTAGGGTATCCCTTGTCGCATTCTTTTTCCCAGAAATATTTCACGGAAAAGTTTCAAAACCTGGGACTAAAGGATATTGCCTACGAGAATTTTTCCATACCCAATATTGACGAATTACAAGAAATCCTAGACAAGAGAGCTGGGTTAGCAGGATTTAATATCACCATTCCTTATAAGAAAGAGGTACTTGCATTTCTAGATCATGCATCTCAAGCTGTTCAAGAAATTGGAGCATGTAACTGCGTTCGAATTGTCAATGGGAAACGCATTGGGTATAATACAGATGTGGTAGGTTTTGAACAAACCTTAGCCCCATTTTTAAAACCTCACCATAAAAAAGCATTGATTTTGGGAACTGGTGGGGCTTCTGCTGCAGTAGAATGGGTATTAAAAAAATTAGGCATTGATTATCTGTCAGTTTCAAGAACTGTATCCGACAATACTATTACCTATGAACAAATTGATGAAGCCATAATGACCACTCATACTTTGGTCATTAATACAACCCCCTTGGGTATGTACCCTAATATGGACGCTTGTCCCAATTTGCCCTATCTATTCATGAATGAGCAGCATCACTTGTTTGACCTTGTCTATAACCCGGAAGAAACCCAATTTTTAGCCAAGGGAAAATCCCAAGGCGCAAGTATTCAAAATGGATGGGAAATGCTTATCTTACAGGCAGAAGAAAGTTGGCGAATTTGGAATGAAGCCATTTGATTCCCTACATCAAAATCATCAACATGAAAAGTGTATTTGATCCCATTGACGTGCATGAAATCCTCAACCGGATTAACCAGTTAACACCAGAGACTCCTGCCAAATGGGGTAAAATGAATGTGGCACAAATGTTGGCCCATTGCAATGTGAGTTATGAGATGATTTATGAAAACATTCATCCCAAACCCAATCCAATTTTAAAGTTGTTCCTAAAACTGGTAATTAAAAATAAAGTAGTTACGGAAAAACCATATGCACATAATAGCCCAACCGCACCGGCTTTTATCATCTCTGATGCCAAGCAGTTTGAAAAAGAAAGAACCAGACTCATCAATCATATTAACCAGACCTTAGCAAATGGGCCGGCATATTTTGATGGTAGAGAATCCCATTCTTTTGGCAAACTCAATGTAACGGAATGGAACAATATGCTATACAAGCACTTGGACCATCACCTGAGTCAGTTTGGTGTTTAGCTAGTTTGTTAGCAACTAAAACTATTGCTCCACCCTTAATATTCCTTTTAGTCTAAAGTCATTGGATGATGCACCAATCATGATTCTAAATTCACCTGGCTCAACAACAGGTTGCATTTGTTCATTAAGCATTTCTAACATTGCTGGAGTAATTAAAAACTTTACGGTGTCTGATGCCCCTTTTTTGAGAAAGATTTTTTGAAATCCTTTTAACTCCATAATTGGTCGGGCAAGGCTTGCCAATTGATCGCGGATATACAATTGAACAATTTCTGCTCCATCATAATTGCCAGTATTGGTTATTTTGCATTGTACCCAAACGCTATCAGATGTTTTGATGGTATTTTTTTCCATCTTTAAATTGCTGTATTCAAATTGGGTATAGCTCAATCCAAATCCAAAAGGGAAAGCTGGCTTTCCAGTTAAGTCATTGTAGTCATCGCCCCTGCCGGTGGGCAAGTGATTATAGACATAGGGCAGCTGACCTTCAAATACTGGAAAACCAATAGGAAGTTTGCCGCTAGGATTAGCGTCTCCAAAGAGAATAGCGGCCAATGCAGGACCTGTTTGTTCGCCTGCATACCAAAGGTCCAAAACAGCAGATGCTTTGTTAAACCAGGGTTGCATGGTAATGGCACTGCCACCAGTTAAGAGTACTACTACCGGTTTTCCTATTTTGAATAATTCAGCCAATAATGCTTCTTGATTTCCGGGTAAACCAAGTTTTGCTCTATCCCTAAATTCACCTTCTTCTATACCTGCATTAAATAGAATCAGGTCTGATTTTTTAGCAAGTTCCAAAGCGAAAGAAAATTCAAATTTTTGTTGGTCAGGTACCCGCCAAACTAGTTGAATAGAAGCATTGGCATTGGGTTCCTTAAACTCCACTTGTATGGGATAGGTTTTTCCTGCTTCAACCTTTAACGTTGTTAGTTTGGTGCTATATCCAGTTTTGGCCCATTGGTCAATTAGTAATTGTCCATTCAAATACAGCCTAAAGCCATCATTTCCTTTAAGTCCTAATTCCATGGTTCCACTCATGGGTGCAATCAGTTGTGCATTCCAACGAACACTGTAAAAATCAAGATCCAATTTACTATCTGGTGGATATAATGTCCAGCTAAAATTGAGCTGTTGGTCATTTCTTGTAACTGTGGGTGTGCCACTCAAATCAATATTGTTGAAATAAGACCCTATTAAACCGTGAATGGTATCTTTTCCTTGAAGGTGGTACAAGTATTTTGTAGGAATAGTTTCTAAAGAATTAAATAATCTGGTAGAACCCTTGCTATACTTGACTTTTACATTCTTTCCTGCTCTTTCTTCTAAACCCTTGATTATATTAATGCGGTTAGTTCCGGGTCCGCTATAACCTCCCAATCTAGCTTCCTGGGCGTCTTCTCCAATCACTGCAATAGACTTGATATTATTGTTAAAAGGTAAAATGGCATCATCGTTTTTTAATAAGACCACCGATTCCATGGCAGTTTTTTTTGCCAATGTTTGATGCGCTTTTTTCTGTAAATCCGTTAAGTCTTTTTCAGATACATAAGGTTGTTCAAATAATCCTAATTGAAATTTTGCAGTAAGCACTCTTGCAACAGCACTATCAATCACAGACTTTGGAATTGATCCATCTAGAAATGGAGGAATAAATAATTTATGGTGTTCCCATGCTGTTTGAAAGATCACATCCAAGCCAGCTGTAATGGCTTGCTTGCCTGACTCCGAATATTCCTTAGCGGTATTGTGTAAAACAGTTGCCCCACCAACAGCGCTTGCATCAGAAATCACAAATCCACGGAACCCCCATTTGTCTTTTAAAGTTTTGTTCAATAACCAATCGTTGGCAGAAGCTGGACTGCCGTCTACTGAATTATAGGATGTCATCACCGATCGCGCCCCAGCGTTTTTAAACGCACTTACAAAGGGCCTGAAATGGGTTTCACTAAACAATCTTTCATTATCATGTATGGGATAGCTGTCTTTTCCACCGGCACCTACATTGGTTATAAAATGTTTGGGAGTTGTAATAATATTCTTTCTTTCAAATGCCCCCATAAAAGCATCGCCCATGGCAGATGTTAAGAATGGGTCTTCGCCATAAGTTTCCTCAGTTCTTCCCCATCTAGGATCAGTAGCAAGATTAATGACAGGAGAGAGTATTTGTCTTATTCCCCTAACCGCAGCTTCATCTGCAATGGCATTGGCCACTTGACTAATCAAACTAGTATCCCAACTGGCAGCCAAAGCAATGGCTTGTGGGAAAACGGTGGCATCATTACGAACCAATCCATGCAAGGCTTCATCAAAAGCTATCATGGGAATGCCAAGCCTGGTATGTTCTACCAACTGACGTTGAATGGCATTGATTTTTTTTGCTAAACCAATAGCTGTTTCTGATTTGCCATATTGCATCATTTGTTGTGATGCATCAGCATTATTGCCTACCGCACTTACTTGAAATCCAAAAATCCCATGTTGGTATTTTATTTCATCCCCTTTTTCAATACTTCCGGGAATCATAAACAATTGCCAGAACTTTTCTTCTGCTGTCATTCTTCCTAATAAATCTTTCACCCTTTGTTCAATGGGTAATTGGGGGTTCTTATATGCAGGTAATTGAGCGATACCCGTTATGCAAAGAAGAAAGAATAGCAATGAAAAAATAGATTTCATAGGGATGCTTAAATCAATTTTAAATAGACATTTTCAAAATAGCAGCTTCGGGAATATTGGTTTTCTTCTTGGTTTGATAATCAAAACAGACCATCCCCGTTTTGGCTTTAGCTGCAAGAATATTTTCTGGTGCTGAAATAATTTCCATTTTGTAAAACAAGTCAAAACCTAGTTTGTCAAAGTCTGCCGCCTGCACCGATATAGCAACAGTTTGACCATATTTTAATTCAGATTTGTATTCAATGGCAACATCGGCCATAATTAATCCAAGACCTTCAAAATCTAATTCACCATAGCCAAATTGCAATAAGTATTCCTGTCTTGCTTCTTGTAATAAGGATAAAATGCGGTCATTACCTACATGGCCTCCATAGTTCAAATCAGTGATTCTGATTTTGATATTGGTCACAAAAGAAAACTCCTTGGGTAGGTTTATTTTAATTCTATTCATACAGTTTGGTTTGAAGAAAATTCACCAGTTGGGCAATGGCTTTTTTTCGATGACTAAATTTGTTTTTTTCTTCCATACTCATTTCTGCAAAAGTAGCTGAAGCACCATCAGGGATAAATATGGGGTCATAACCAAATCCCTGTAATCCTTTCTGTTCCTCAGTGATTTGCCCTTCACAGATTCCTTCAAACAAATATTCCTTCTCTTCCCAAATCAATGAAACAACGGTTCTAAATCTTGCTTTTCTATTAGTTTGATTTACCAAGTTGGTCAATAGTTTGTTGATATTGTCCTGAAAATCCCTTCCTTCTCCAGCATATCTAGCACTCTTAACGCCAGGCTCACCATTTAAGGCTTCCACTTCTAAACCCGTGTCTTCACTAAAACAGTTTTTGGCTGTGAGCTTATGAATGGTGCCTGATTTTTCTGAAGCATTGGCTTCCAAACTATCATGCGGCTCAGGAATATCAATGTCAATGCCAGCTTCTGTTAATGTAATAATCTCAAAAGGGTCTGACAAAATGGATCTAATTTCCTTAACCTTGTTTTGGTTATTGGTGGCAAAGACTAGTATAATGGGTTGGTTAGGCATCTTGTTTTCTTTTGTTAATGGAATATATCACATGTTTTCTTAATGAATGACCCATTGGTAATTTGGGGTGTTCAAATTCTCCACATTTTTGCATGCCTAATTTCTTCATCAGATTTTCTGAAGGCTTATTGGTAGTGGCTGTGAATGAAAATATTTCAGTTAATCCAATCTCATTAAATGCAAAATTTAGACAGGCTTTTGCAGCTTCAAAAGCATAGCCTAATCTCCAGTAGGGGCTGGCAATTCTCCAACCAATTTCTACACAAGGTGTAAACTCAGCATCAAAATTGGGAATACTCAATCCGGTAAACCCTATCAAAGTACCCTCTTTTTTTAATTCAAGTGCAAATGTTCCATATCCTTTTTCCTGAATCTGCGCCTGCATTTTTTGTAAATGATTCCAACTTTCTTCCTTTGATAAAGTAGCAGGAAAATGCTCCATTACTTTAGGGTCTGCATTCATAGTTGCATAGGCTGATAAATCTTCCAATTTCCATTGTCTTAATAAGAGTTGATTGGTTTCAATAAAAACTTGTTTTGACATAGTAATATTTCCGCTATCAGAGTTGAAATAAAATTTTCAAACTATTCCAAAGTTTGGTCTTTTCTGCTTTTGCATCAGCACTGTCGCCTTCCATTTTTGTTAGAGAGGGGGCAAACAAGAATCTACACTGTGCATAGTCTTGCACTTGATACACTGGTATGGTAAAAGGTAATTTTAATTCTTTGGGCGATATGTCAAAAGCCAATACTATTTTGGGATTGGATTTGGTTTTTAGTTCATCAAAACCAAGCGGAAAATTTTTATAGTTAACCAGTGCAATATCACCCAGATTCAATTTGCAAGCACTTAGCACATTTGATAAGAATTGCAAGTGATTGTCATTGATATAAGGAACAGTTTCTTCTTTAACCATCACGGTTATCTGTTTGCCATTATTACCCAAGAACCATTGTTTTGAAAAATCAAATGGGGTTTGATTGTTTGATGGTTTTGCGTTTGAAGCTATAGCCGCATCAGGCTTGTTTGTTACTGGCGTTGTATTAACTGGATTTGCATTTGCTTGATTGGCAATTGCTGCTGGTTTTGTTGGAATTGGAGCAGGCTGGGTTACTTGATTTTCTATTGATGGTTCAACTTTTGGAATTGGAGCTGAAACAGGTATTGTAACTGGTGTTGATACAGGCGTTGGAATAGTTGTAGAAACTGATGTTCTTTCCTTGGCAACCACATCATTACCCACTACCAAATTATTCCCATATAGATTGGCAATAACAAAATCTGGTAAGATGATTTGGTTGTTTGACATAAGTTTTACAATATTAACGATTGTTAGTTTTTATTTTTTTCGTTTATTTGCAGCAAATATAAAACTATGGTAGCAGCGGCAGGGATAAAGATTACAAAAGTAGCAGTTAGCAAATTGTTGACGATGAGTCTGGAAAATATTCCATTTGGTAAGTATTTCACAGATCATATGTTAGAAGCGGATTTTGTAGATGGAGCTTGGACCAATGTTTCCATTAAGCCATATCAACCACTTCAATTAGATCCATCATTGGCGGCTATTCATTATGGCCAATCCATTTTTGAAGGAATCAAAGCCTATAAAAATCAAGATGGGGAAGCAGCCATTTTTAGACCTGATGAAAACTTTAAAAGATTCAATCTTTCGGCTGAAAGAATGTGTATGCCCCAAGTGCCAGAAGAAATATTTATGGAGGGCATGCGTCAGTTAATAGAGATAGACAAAGATTGGATTCCCAATATGAAGGATCATGCCTTGTATATTCGTCCATTTATGTTTTCTACCGATGAATTATTAGGAGTAAGACCTTCAGATTCGTACAAATTTTTAATTATTCTAAGCCCAACTGGACCATATTACGCCAAACCAATGAAAATTTTGGTAGAGGAAAACTACACTAGGGCTGCACCTGGTGGTGTTGGTTTCTCTAAGAATGCAGGTAACTACGGTGGTAGTATGATGGCGGCAAGAATGGCCAATAAGCAAGGTTATGACCAAGTTCTTTGGACTGATTCACAGGAGCACAAGTGGCTGCAGGAAGTTGGTATGATGAATGTGTTTTTCTTGATCAACGGAGTGGCTGTAACACCTTCCTTAGAAGAAGGCACCATTTTACATGGAGTTACTAGAAAGTCAGTGATGACTTTGTTAAGTGAGATGGGAATTAAAATAGAAGAACGCAGGATTAATGTAGACGAATTAGTAGCAGCTTATCAGTCTGGTCAATTACAAGAAGTATTTGGTACTGGAACCGCCGCTACTATTGCTCCCATTAAAGAATTAAAATATAAGGATCATATTATGCCGTTTGATCTAGAGAAATTCACAGTTTCTCCT
>JBEAPC010000247.1:0-3195 GCA_041164585.1 Bacteroidota bacterium | reverse complement strand
GTTTTAAACAAACGGATGGCCCAGAGGTATTTGTCAACGCGCAGTTTCTCTTTTGCTTCCACGGCTATTATTTTCCTTCTGTATAAAACTGATGGAAATAAGGAATGGTTTCAATGCCTTTGTAGAAATTGAAAATGTCAAATTTCTCATTAGGGCTATGCAAATTATCAGAGTCCAAACCAAATCCCATGAATACAATTTTCAGTCCCAATTCTTTTTCAAACAAAGCACAAATAGGAATGCTACCACCACCACGAACTGGAATAGGATCCTTACCAAATGTGGCGTGTATGGCTTTTGCGGCAGCCTGATACGCATCAGAATCAATAGGTGTAATATAAGGCTCACCACCATGATGCTCTTCCGCTTTTACGGTAACACCTGCTGGCGCGATAGACTTAAAGTAATTCAGCAATTTCTCTGTAATCACCGTTGAAGATTGATTGGGAACCAAACGTGCAGAGATTTTGGCAAATGCTTTAGAAGGCAAAACGGTCTTAGCACCCTCGCCTGTATAGCCACCCCAAATACCGTTTACTTCAAGGGTTGGTCTAATACCGGTTCTTTCATTAGTGGTATATCCTTTTTCACCCCAAAGACTACTCACACCCAAATCAGTTTTGTATTCCGCTTCGTCAAAAGGAGCTTGGGCCATTTTGGCGCGCTCTTCAGGAGTAGCATCAATCACGCCATCATAAAAACCAGGAATGGTAATATGGTTGTTTTCGTCATGACAAGAAGCAATCATTTTTGCCAGCATGGTAATGGGGTTGGCAACAGCACCACCATAAACGCCAGAATGCAAGTCACGATTAGGTCCTGTAATTTCTACTTCAATATAACTGAGTCCACGAACACCAATATCAATAGAAGGATTTTCCATGCTCAGCATAGAAGTATCACTGATCAAAATCACATCTGCTTTTAATAGTTCCTTATTGGCTTTTACAAATGTGGCCAGATTAGGACTACCCACTTCTTCTTCTCCTTCAATCAAGAATTTTACGTTGGCAGGAAGGGTATTGGTTTGGGTCATTGTCTCCAAAGCCTTTACGTGCATGTAGAATTGACCCTTGTCATCGCAGGAGCCGCGTGCAAAGATTTTGCCGTCAATAATGGTTGGATCAAATGGTCCGCTTTTCCAAAGATCCAGTGGGTCTGCGGGTTGTACATCATAGTGACCATAGACCAAGATAGTTGGCTTGGCTGGGTCAATGATTTTCTCGCCATAAACTATGGGGTGCCCTGCAGTTTCATAGATGTTCACGGTATCAGCACCCGCTTCTTCTAAACGTTGTTGCACCAATTTGGCACAGGCCAACATGTCCGCTTTATTTTCAGTTCTAGCACTCACACTGGGAATGCGCAAGAGTTCCAATAATTCATTGAGGAACCTTTCTTTATGTTGATCTTGGTATGCTTTCCAAACTTGCATAATCAATTGTTTAAATGGTTGAAGGGCAAAATTAAGTCTTATTGCTACACCATGGTTTAGGAAACCGGGGTCAATTGGTGCTTTTTATTGGAGACTAGGTTTTCCATGGTCCATTCCACTTTGTGTTGAAAGGGATGTTGCCTCACGGTACAATCGGTTTTACTGCAAATACTGCAACTAAAGGGTAGACAACCATCGGTATGAACAAATAGTTCTATTCGGTCTCCAAACTCTTGTTGAATCAGGCTAGCCAAAGCGTCAATTTCATTATGGGCTTCATGAACGTTTAGGTACCAAGGCACAGTAAAATGACAGTCTACGTGCAAAAGACTGCCGTATTTGATAACGCGTAGGTTGTGTAAGTCTATCCAATTTTCCTGTTTCTTTTCATTTAAGACCGCAATAAACTTGTTGAGCAATTCCATGTCGGCCTCGTCCATAATCCCTGCCAAAGAAGAGCGAATAATCTTGTAGCCATTGTAAATGATAAATAGACCCATGACTCCTGCAATGGCTTTATCAAGCCAGTACAATTTGGTGAGTAGCATCAAACCCAATCCAACAATAATGGCAGCCGTAGAATAAGTATCTACTTGTAAGTGCTTACCACTGGCCATGAGCGCCATGGAATTATTTTTCTTGCCCAAGCTAATGCAATAAGCACCTGCTACATAATTGATCACGGCCGTAATGGCAATCAAGATTAAACCCGTGTCAAGACTTTCCAATGGGTTCTCATGAATCAAATTTTGAATGGTTTCATACAAAATCATGATGCCCGCTGCTACAATTAAACCACCTTCTACAGCAGCAGAAACAAATTCTGCTTTGCCATGTCCATAAGGGTGATCAATATCGCGCGGCTTAGCGGCAACATACAAACTATAAAGTCCAATAAAACCGGCAATCACGTTTACAATACTCTCAAGGGCATCGGTTAAGATGGCCATGGAATGTGTAAAATAATAGGCAGCAATTTTTAGCACAAATAGCACCACACTTAGCAGTGTAATCCATTTCTGCAGTTTCAGATTTTGTTGTGCTGATTGCATATTTCTGTTTGGGCTGAACTAGATCAACTCAACGCTATGGTTGATAGGACAGTGTTTGGCCAACATAGCAGATACCCCACAATACTTGTCCATTGATAAGGTAACGGCCCTTAGTAATTTATCCAAATCTTCTGCAGCTACGTCTGCACGATACACCAAATTGATGAATTTGAAAGTCTTTGGATGCTCGTCTGTTTGCTCTGCTTCTGCAGATACTTCTACTTTCTTAAAATCTACTTTCATTTTTTTCAAAATGTCTACCACGTCCATACCGCTGCAGCCACAAAGACCGGCTAAAACCATTTTTTTAGGACTCATACCGGAGTCCATACTACCACCTTCTACGGTAGTATCCATTCTTACTGTATGACCATTATCAGAAGTGGCATCAAAAGCCAATGCGTCTACCCAGTTTGCTGTTATTTTCATAAGATAGCTTATAGAGATTCAAATCTTGTTTCTACAAAACGCCAGTTCACGGCATTCCACCATGCATTAATATAATCAGGTCTTTTGTTCTGGTATTTCAAATAATAAGCGTGTTCCCAAACATCCAAACCTAGAACAGGTGTGCCTTTGAGCTCACTTAAATCCATCAAAGGGTTGTCTTGGTTAGGCGTAGAACCCACTACTAATTTTTTATCTGCATTCACTACCAACCAAGCCCAGCCACTACCAAAACGATTCTTACCAGCGTCGGTGAATTGT
>JBEAPC010000246.1:0-9417 GCA_041164585.1 Bacteroidota bacterium | reverse complement strand
CTTGTACCACCATCAACGTGGTCTGGATATCCACCACCATTTTGACCAAAGAAACTACCATACTTCAAACTATTGGCATTCTTCTCTAGTACAATAAAATAAAAGTCACTGCCATCTGTTGTTCCTAATACCGCATCAGATGTAACCGTTAAACCTCTGGTACCTGCACTGGCCGGATAACCACCTTCTGTATTACCCAATCCACCCCATCCAGAAACATAAATATTTTCACAACGGTCAATCAAAAATGCCGTTGGCGATATATTGGGTACAGCAGCATTGGTTCCAAAATTGGTACTAAAAATTACCGTGTTTATATCTGCATTAAACTTGGTAATAAATTGCTTACCCCCAGCCTGACTAAAGACGGCATTTTGCACAGGAATATTTCCGGTAGTGGTACCCATGATATACGGAAAGTTGAACTTATCAAACTGAATTCCATAAATCACATCAATGCCGTTGGTACCAAAATAACTGGTCTTTTTAGACACCCCATTATTATCAAAAATGGCCACAAAGCCATCACAGATGCCCCCTTGAAAACTGGATTGATACATGCCAGATTTATCTCCAAAAAAATCAGAACTGGCCGTGGCACCAGCAACATACAAATCGCCATTGTCAGGTTTTAAGGCCAGCACAAAAGCAGCATCGTCTTCACTACCACCCAAATAAGTAGAGAAGATTGGCGTGGCAAGAGTAGGAGAAAATTTCATCACTACTCCATCCTGCGCCCTTCCATTGGCAGTGCTTCTACCCCCATTATTTTGTTGTGCAGCATTGAGTACGGGAAAATTCACTGACTGGGTACAGGAAGACAAATAAATATTTCCTCCTTCGTCTAAAATCACTTCACTCCTTCCATCATCTCCATAGTTTCTATCAATGGAAAGACCATAACCCGTACTAATGATTTTTGCTTTTACATTCACACCATCATCCGCATTACCGCCAATAATTCTAGAACCAATTAGTGCAGTACCATTGCTATTGAGTTTGGTTAGTACAATATCAGTGGCACCGCCTGGCCCCATTCTAGTATAGGTATTGGGATAATCTGTAGAAGTAGTTCGGCCAGCAATTACAATATTGCCTTGAGCGTCTACTACCATACTATGTGGTTGGTCACTACCAGTTCTACCACCAATATAAGTAGCATAAATTCTGTTTGCACCTGAAGGATCAAACTTGATGATACCCATATCATAACCAGTTAAACCACCATTGCTAGCTCCACCACCAAAACTGGAATTATATGCTCCATTGCTAACGGGAAATCCATCTCCAAAAACAGTGCCTCCTGCATAAAAATTTCCTTTGTTGTCATAAGTGGCTGTAAAGCCCCAGTTACTAGCCGTACTGCCAGAGAATGTAGAAAAAATCAAGGGGTCAATGACAAGGGTCTGCTTCTTGTTAATAGGGTCTGCTATTTGAAAACGAACTATATTCCCTTTTAGCTGAAATCCAGAAGCAATAGGCTTTCTGCCATCATTGGTTAATTGAAAAGAAACAGGTTCTTGTTCAATAATATCTTTTACTGATGTTTTGATTTGTAAATTTCTACCAGACATTTTAATGCCTGTTGCGCCATCTATATACATGGCAATATTGTCGGGGTTGCCACCAGGATGCACAATAAATTCATACTTGATTTGACCACTAGAAGAATAGTATCTAATGTCAATATTGTTGTACAAATTTTTATAGGTAACAGCAGTAAACACTTTGCAATTAGAGACCCACTTGTTGGGGTCATTGCCAATAAAATAATTGTTGACAGTTTGGATTGCTTTGTCAGGAACTGCCTGCGGCGATGGATTGGCGTTTAAGAAAGTTACTTCATATACGTGTCCGCGCAATTGTTGCATGCGATTAGCATTTGAAGCAGTACCTCCACCTGTTCCACCATGGCCACCTTCTAAACTTTGGTCAGAGAGTGCAGTTCTTTGAATAGTACTAGATGCTGTTGCGTTGTGTTTATGACTATTAATGGCAGCAAGGTCTTCCCCATTATAAACCAACATTCTATAACCACCATCGGCCTTGATGGCAAAAGCGCCATCACCCAAATCACCCTTGTATTTAATTTGCTTGTCCCATTGGCCCTTGTTCTCTACAAATTCCAAATAACTCTGGGCATGCAACTGCGTAATGCCTCCCATTAGGAGCAACAATACCCATATGCTTACAATTGCTTTCAACAGTTTTTATTTTAAGATACGTACTAATCCATCCCCGATGCTTATCAAACTGTTAAGAATCAAGAAATCTTGCTCCAACCGTTTTTACCCTTCTGTGATTGAAGGTAATTTTTCAACTGCAAATTCTTTGCCAATAACAGTTCGGGGTCTTCGTCTACCAACTTTTCGGCAGCGTTTCGGGCTTTTTCTAAAATACCCTTATCATTAACAATACTAGCTAGTTTAAAGTTCAGTGCCCCACTCTGTCGGGTGCCCTCAATATCGCCAGGACCGCGTAATTCCAAGTCTTTCTCGGCAATCTTGAACCCGTCATTGGTGGCACACATGATCTTGATACGTTCTCTTGCTTCCTTGCTTGCTTTGACACTCGTTAATAATATGCAAAAACTTTTTTCAGAGCCCCTTCCCACCCTTCCGCGCAGCTGGTGTAGCTGGCTTAGGCCAAACTTTTCTGAACTTTCAATCACCATTACAGAAGCATTGGGCACGTTTACACCCACTTCAATTACCGTGGTGCTTACCATAATTTGGGTATCGCCGCTCACAAAGCGCGCCATATTGGTCTCTTTCTGATCTGCTGGTTGACGCCCATGTACCATACTAATGCGGTATTTGGGTTCTGGAAAGAAACTCTTGACTTGCTCATAGCCCTGCATTAGGTCTTCAAAACTGAGCTTCTCACTTTCTTCAATGAGTGGGTAAATAAAATAAATCTGTCGGCCTTTTTCCAATTCTGTTTTCACAAAATCCATCACCGATGCCCTAGCTGTTTCAAAACGATGCACGGTAGTAATGGGAATCCTACCCGGAGGTAATTCATCCATCACAGAATAATCTAAATCGCCGTAGGCAGTCATGGCCAAGGTTCTTGGAATAGGTGTTGCGGTCATGACAAGTACATGCGGTGGCAGTGTTGCTTTGGCCCAGAGTCTAGCCCTTTGCGCTACCCCAAAACGGTGTTGCTCATCCACTATGACAAGCCCTAAATTTTTAAACTGTACCACATCTTCAATGACTGCATGGGTACCCACTACAAAATGTATGGTATCGTCCAAAAGCCCTTGCAGTATGCGTTTGCGCTCCTTGGTTTTGGTGCTTCCCGTGAGTAGTGCAATTTCTACGGGCATTTCTTTGAGCAGTTCACTCAGACCTTTATAGTGTTGTTGGGCCAAGATTTCTGTAGGCGCCATCATACAACTTTGGTAACCATTATCAGCAGCCAAAAGCATGCTCAACAAGGCAACAATAGTCTTGCCACTACCCACGTCTCCTTGCAACAAGCGATTCATTTGTCTGCCCCTAGCGGTATCCGTTCTAATTTCTTTTAAGACCCTTTTTTGTGCACCCGTTAATTCAAAGGGCAGGTACTTGGCATAAAATTCATTGAAGATCTCTCCCACTTTTTCAAATACCACGGCACGGCTTGCGCGATGTCTTTGGAGTCTGGTCAAATTCAATCGCACTTGTGCTATAAAAAACTCTTCAAATTTTAATCGGTTCATGGCCGCTTCAAAACCTTTGGCCGATTTGGGATAGTGGATCTGACAATGGGCTTCATACCTATCCATCAAACGCTGCTCCTGTACTATGGGCGCTGGAATATTCTCCATCAATTCATCTGGATGAAGTTGTGAGATCAGGGTATAAGTGAGCTTGCCAATTTGCCTACCATTGAGTCCCCGAACTTTTAATTTTTCTGTGCTAGGATAAACTGGCTCCAAAAAAGCCTGGCCTTCCGCTTTGGCGGGTACAAAGGATTCTATCTCTGGGTGTACAATTTGTGGCTTGCCATTAAAAAAGCCCGTACGGCCAAAGACCAAGTACTTGGTACCAGGTACTAGGTTTTTCTGCATCCAGGTAATGCCCTGAAACCAGGCCAATTCTAAGATCCCGGTATCGTCTTTTAATTGGGCCACTAGCCTACGCCCCCTTTTTTCTCCAATGGTGTCTAGGTACATCAGGGTTCCCACTACTTGGATAAATTCTGTTTCTGGGCGGATCTCACCAATTTTGCCAATCTGGGTCTTGTCTATATGTCTATTGGGAAAATGATTCAGCAGGTCTCCAAAAGTGAAGATTTCCAGTTCCTTTTTGAGCATATCGGCCCGCAAGGGCCCAACACCCTTAAGGTATTCTATAGGCGACTGTAATATGTAATTGTTCTGACTGATACTGGAATTTCTACTACTGCAATGTTACAAAATGCACCGTTGCTTTCATCCATGAATCTTTTGCCCCCTTTGCTTATCTTCGCCGCATGGCAAAAGAGGTTGTTTTAAGTGGAATCAGGCCTACGGGCTTTCTGCACCTGGGAAATTATTTTGGTGCCATGCGTAATTATGTGCGCATGCAAGACGAGTATAACTGTTATTTTTTTGTGGCCAACTGGCATAGTTTAACCACGCATCCAGACACCAAAGAACTGCGCAATAGTGTGAACCGTGTAGTGGCTGAGAATATTGCTTGCGGATTGGACCCTGAAAAAGTGGCTCTGTATGTTCAGAGTGACCTTCCAGAGATTGCGGAACTCTATTTGTATTTGAATACGATGGCCTATAAAGGTGAGTTGGAAAAAACCACCACATTTAAAGAGAAAGTGCGTTTGAGTCCAGACAATGTGAATGCAGGTCTGCTTACTTATCCAGTGCTGATGGCGGCCGATATCTTAATCCATCGCGCGGTAAAAGTGCCCGTGGGTAAGGATCAGGAACAACATTTAGAAATGGCCCGCAATTTTGCGGAGCGATTTAACCACCGTTATGGAGATGTCTTCCCATCGCCGCAGGCATTTAATTATGGTACAGAACTGGTGAAGATTTTAAGTCTTGACGGTAATGGTAAGATGAGCAAGAGTGAGAACCAAATGAATACTATTTTTCTGGCCGATGAAGACGAGCAAATCAGAAAAAAAATCATGAAGGCTAAGACCGATGGTGGCCCACTTGCCCCTCACTCAGTGAAGCCTGATTATATTGAAAACCTCTTCACACTGATGCGTCAGGTTTCAACAGCAGACACGGTGCAGAAATTTGAAGATGATTTCAACAATAGCTCAGAAGGCAATTGTATTATCCGCTATGGCGATTTAAAAAAGCAATTAGCGGCTGATATGGTAGAATTTGTAGCCCCTATTAGAGCAAAGGCGGCAGATTTACAAGCCAATCAGGATTTATTGAAGAAAATCACCGGTCAGGGGGCAGAAAAAGCACGTGCTAGCGGGTCAGAAACCCTGAGACTGGTGCGTGAAGCTATAGGTATGAATTAAGTCCTTTATTTTAAAGGATTCCATTCAAAATCTTTTCATTAAGTTCGTTCACTTATTCCAATTTTGTATTTTCATTACCATGGCAAAAGCTAAGAAACCAAAACACGTAGCGGTAGCAGGCAATATCGGGGCTGGCAAAACCACCCTGACCGAAATGTTGAGCAAGCATTACCGCTGGATTCCCCAGTTTGAAGACGTAGATCATAATCCATATTTGATGGATTTTTATGAAGACATGCCAAGGTGGAGTTTTAACCTTCAGATCTATTTTTTGAACAGTAGGTTGGCGCAATTGCTAGAGATACATCATGGAACTGAAACCGTGATTCAAGATCGTACCATTTTTGAAGATGCACATATTTTTGCGCCCAACTTGCACGAGATGGGACTGATGAGCAAACGCGACTTTGACAACTATTTCCAATTCTTTCAGACCCTCAAAACCATGGTGCAACCTCCGGATTTGTTGATCTATTTAAAATGTTCTGTTCCTACACTGGTATCACAGATTCAGAAAAGAGGACGTGAATACGAAGAGAATATTCGTCTTGATTATTTGAAAAGACTGAACGAACACTATAACCGCTGGATTGAATCTTATAAAGATGGCCCTTTGTTGGTGATTGATTGTGACAAAAACAAATTTGCCGAAAACGAAGAACATTTTGGAGACATCATTAGCAAGGTAGATAGTACTTTGTTTGGTTTGTTTTAATCAGAATAGTATTTTTAGTTTACAAATAACGCCTCTGTTACATTTATTGATGAGTCTGCCTGGAATGGCTTAATACTTCACAGTTTTTTTATCCCTAAAAAGGGATTGTAAAGTCATTTCCTAAACTTTAATCAATTACCATGTTTTATTTAGAATCTCAACGTCTGCGACTAATTCCGCTGACTAATGAAATGTTTCATTCCTGCTTAAAAGACAGGGCCGCTTTTGAAACCAGTCTTGGCCTGATCCCTTCACAAATGGAAGTGGAAGAATTTTTCAAAAAAGAATATGATGACGCTGTTGTCAATTTTTGGCTACCAAATTTAGCTGCCTACCCTGATCAATACTTATGGATTACCAACTGGGAGATTGTTTCTTTAGAACATAATACCATTATTGGCGGCATTGGCATGGCAGGGCTGAACCTAACGGATGGTGCAGCTACCACCGGTTATATGATTGACAAAAAACACTGGAACAAGGGTTATGCTACTGAAGCATTAAACCTTATCTGCCAATGGGCTTTTACGCATGAACATGTCTTAAGTATTAAAGCCAGTACCCTTCCAGATGGGTATGCCTCTCAAAAGGTATTATGCAAAGCTGGATTTGTACAAATTGGTGCAGATGAACAAGAAACCCATTTTCAAAAAATGAAATAATCTGATTCCCCTCTTAGATTCAAATAAGAGGGGAATTTTATTTGTGTGCAACTATTAACAAAACACATTGATTCCAGCAATAAATCCTTTATTTGTAAAAATGCTTACATGAGAAAAATCTTTGTTTGGATCTTTCAGTTAAAGGGATGGAAGATGGATGTAAACTTGCCTGAGGGATACCAGAAATGTGTGGTCATTGCGGCACCACATACCAGCAACTGGGATTTTCTCTATAGTCTAGCTGTGTTTTTCAAATTAGAAATACCTGTACGCTTTCTGGGTAAAAAAGAGCTGTTCCGTTGGCCTATCAAATCATTCTTAGAAAACCTTGGCGGCATGGCCGTTCATAGGCAGAAAAACAATCGATTGGTAGATGATATGATTCAGCTTTTTCATGACAATGAAGAACTGATGCTGATGATTCCTGCAGAGGGTACTAGAAGCCTAGTAAAAAAATGGAAAACAGGTTTTTATCATGTGGCCCTTGGCGCCAATGTACCCGTACTCTTGGGTTATTTGGACTATGAAAAAAAGCAAGCGGGTTTTGGCCCCCTTCTCTATATGACAGGAGATCCCATTGTAGACGCCAATGCTATCAAGGATTTTTATAGAGGTATCAAGGGTAGGTTTCCTGAGAAATTTTATTTAGACGGATTGGTGTTGGATAAATAAATTTAGAGAGCAGCATAGGCTGTCATTAAATTTATCCACCATTGCCAAGAATTAACCAGATTTTGGCCAACTAACATGACAATTGCGCCAACAATTCCAATAAGATAAGTTGGGTAAACTTTACCCTTTTTGTAGTCATCATATAACAGCATTCCTAAAATAACCACAATAATACCATAAGCAACATTCAACGCCTTGTCAAAATTATTAAACCAAGGTATTAAGAATAAAAGTCTAGCAATGGCTGGTGGCAGCATCAACAACACCGTCATACTCATATTCCTTGCGTGCAGCTCTAGTTGCTTGGCTTTGCTAATACCTTGAAATACAAAATAGATTAAAGAAATTACTGCTATAAAATCAAGATATGCTAGTCTGTTTACCACACCTGGAGGATAAGCGGCCGCAGTATTTAACATTGCGTGAATCATTTTAAGCCCTCCTAAAATTAGTAAGGGTAACAAAATATATCCCGCCAGTTTTCCAATTTTTCGGTGCAGGTGTAACTTCCCTTTTTGATACAAAATGGGTTGAATAATCAATACCAAAATCCAAGCTCCAGCAATTGCACCATGCAAATGATGATAAATGCTTACTTGTGTTAACCTTGCAAAATAGGATTGGGAGAACCCCACCCAAGTAATAATTAGCGCAAGTGCAAAATAATAAGAAGCATAAGGATAGAGTGTTGTTTTTCCAGTTTGCTGCTGACTCATATAGGGATGATTATAAGTAAGGGAACTCCTTTAAATATAATATTATTTTTCTTTTTAAAAAGAAAACCCCGGGAATGCCCGGGGTTGATTTAGAATTTTAATGTTACTGGTAGATATTTTTGAACCAGCGATTGGTAATAAGGTTTTAATTTTTCCCAATCCGGTTGTTCAGGACATTTAGAATACAAATCATAGGGATTAAACAGATTGACCCAAGGAAGCATAGCCCTGTCATGATCATCTAACAAGTGATCATATTCCCCTTCTCTATGCCAAGCGTAAAAAGAATGATATCGTAACATGTATAAACCTTCTTCTGGTAAATAGTCCTTCATCATTTGGTAGATGTATTCATCATGCCCCCAAGACATAAACACTTTTCTCAGTCCACAATTTTGCTCGTAAATACCCAGTTTGGTCTGATAGGTTGGGTTATTAAAATCGGGGTTTAATGAAAAAAACTCAGGATAGACAATTTTGTCAGAGTAAGCACATCCAACTGGGAAGGTATCACCTACAACAGCCCATTGGGGCTCTCCAAACAGGCATAATACTTTTCCTAAATCGTGCATTAAGCCAGTTAAGACCATCCAATCAGGATGATCATCTCTTCTAATGGCTTCTGAGGTTTGCAATAAGTGTTGCAGTTGATCCAAATCAGTGTCTGGGTCCGAATCATCCACCAATTGATTCAAAAAATCAAAAGCATCCCAAATAGCCATTTCCTTTTTATCAAACTTTAAATATTCTGCTCTTTTTTCCTGAACAAAATCAAAGGTTTGATATTGATGATTCAACCTATAAAACTCCTTAACGCTATCTCTTGCAGGCGCTTCATAGTTTCTGTATTCCTCAGTGGATTTTGAAGTGGCAATAGATTCAGGGTCAGGGTATCTTCTTAAAAGATCATCTTCCCATTCGTCTAAGTTGTTTAAAGGAGCATTTAAAACGGTTTTGGCTTCCATTTTGTACTTTTTTATGGCAACAAAACAATATCAGTTTTATATAGTATTGTAAAATAAGAAAAATATTGAAACCCTTCACAAACTTATAACGACCCTTTAATAATTATCTATTGTTATCTTGTAATAAATACATAAAAATCAATTGTTGAATTTATAATTGTCAAATAACTCTTTTGCTTTATTCATTAATTTTTCTCTTACCTCATAATATTCATCTC